>DASZSJ010000110.1:0-11844 GCA_035548675.1 Solirubrobacterales bacterium | reverse complement strand
TCTCGGTCTGTTCCCTGTGATTCGTGGCGGGGGTCTCGGGCCTCCTGTGGGGGAATGTCGCGAAGCGGCCGCTGCACTCGTGGTTCTAAGCGCGCCCGCAGGGCGCGCTCATAGATCGTCGCCAAGCCCGCGCTGCGCGCGTGCGTGCGACATCAATTCCCCCACAGGACGCCCGACACCCCCGCGGGTGCCACAGGGTCCACCAACCAACAACCGCCCCCGCCCAGGCACCCCGCTCTCCACTCGCGAGAAAGCCGGCCCCCAGATCTTCTCCATCTGTCTAAACACAGCCGCGGAACCCCTTCCTACCGTGGGCTCACTCGTTCAAATGCGACCGCCGAGGCGTGTCTTCGGTGGGCCAAAGGAGGGAGTTTCGATGAGAAAGAGGATGGGTCTCGCGGCGGCGCTGGCAGCGGTCGCAGCCCTGATCGCCTTGGCTCTGCCGGCGCTTGCGTCGGCGGCGAGCCTGACCGAAGTGGCAACGTCGGTCGAAGAAAAGGCGAGCGAGCTCGACATGGTCTGGGTCGCGGTTGCGACCGTCCTTGTCTTCTTCATGCAGGCGGGCTTCATGTTCCTCGAGGTGGGTTTCTCGAGGCAGAAGAACGCCGGCACCGGGGTGGCGAAGATCTTCGTCAACCTGGCCATCTGCACGATTGCCTGGTGGGCGATCGGCTACGGGGTCGCCGAAGGCGGTGGCAACGACTTCTTCGGCACCAGTGGCTTCTTCTTCCACTTCAACCAGACGATCGGCCAGGGCGAAGAAGCGTTC
Source organism: Solirubrobacterales bacterium (assembly GCA_035548675.1). Taxonomy (GTDB): domain Bacteria; phylum Actinomycetota; class Thermoleophilia; order Solirubrobacterales; family 70-9; genus VRUE01. The sequence goes on along the minus strand of DASZSJ010000110.1, from coordinate 11,075 downwards.
AACGTCGCCGGCTCGGACGCGATGCTGATGCTCTACGGGCTCGCCTTCTGCGCGGTCTCGCTGGCGATCGTCTGGGGCACCACCCTGGAGCGGATCAAATTCGGCGCCTACGTCATCTACGCCGTCATCTTCGGCGCGGTGATCTACCCACTGGTCGCCCACGCGGTCTGGGGCGGGGGCCTGCTCTCCGACATCGGCGGCAAGCCGGTGATGGACTTCGCCGGCTCCTCGGTCGTCCACCTGACCGGTGCGGTCGGCGCGCTGGCGGCGCTGCTCCTGCTCGGACCGCGCCGCGGCAAGTACGACGCCAACGGCAAGCCACGCGCGATCCCGGGTCACTCGATGCCGCTCGTCGGCCTCGGCGTGATCATCCTCTGGATCGGCTGGTTCGGCTTCAACGGAGGCTCGACCTTTGAAACCAGCGGCTCCTTCTTCGGCGAGGTGATGCTCAACACGCAGCTGGCCGCGGCCGCCGGCGTGATCGGGGCCTCCCTGGCCAGCTACCTGAAGAGCCGTTCGCTCGACGTCGGCATGGCCGGCAACGGCGCGATCGCCGGCCTGGTCGGCATCACCGCTCCGTCGGGCTTCGTCGAGTACTGGGCGGCGCCGATCATCGGCTTCGTCGCCGGCCTGATCGTCGTCTACGCGGTGCTGGCGATCGACAGGCTGCTCGACGATCCGGTCGGGGCGCTCTCCGCGCACGGCCTCGCCGGCATCTGGGGGACGCTCTCGGTCGGCATCTTCGGCTCGGCGCGCCTCGTCAGCGAAGGCGCGGCACCGGGGGTCTGGTACTCGATCTTCGGCCACGAGCCGTTCAGCGCCACGCTGGGGCAGCTCGGCGTGCAGGGGCTGGCGGTGCTCTTCACCTTCGTGGTCGTCTTCGCGATCTCGATCGTGACCTTCAAGGTGATCAAGTCGACGATCGGGCTCCGCGTCTCCGAGGAGGAGGAGGAGGCTGGCCTCGACATCAGCTCGCACGGCATGTACGGGTACCCGGAGCAGTTCATCCCCCAGCCGGAGTACTCCACGGGGCTGCCGGGAACGTTGGGCACGGGCGGGGTCTCCGCTCCCGCGCCCGCTGCCGCGCAGATGACAGCCAACGACACGGTGTAGGAGGGCGGACGCATGAAGAAGATAGAGGCGTTCATCCGTCACGAGGCGTTCGAGCCGATCAGGGCCGAGTTGCTCGACAAGGGCTTCCCGTCCCTCTCGATCGTCGAGGCCAAGGGCTCGGGTCGCCAGAAGGGGGTGGTCGAGCGGTACCGCGGCTCGACCCTCACCGTCAATGTGCGGCCGAAGCTGAAGCTCGAGGTCGTCGTCGAGGACAAGGACAAGGGACTGGTCGTCGAGACGATCCTCCGCCACGCTCGCACCGGCGAGGTCGGCGACGGCAAGATCTTCGTCCTTCCGGTTGAGGAGGCGATTCGCATCCGCACCGGCGAGGACGGAGAGACAGTCCTGCAGGCGCACGAGGGGTCGGAGATTCCGGCCTAGCGCCCGCGAGACACCCATCCCAATGGCGAGCGGGGCGGCTTTGACCGCCCCGCTCGTCGTTGTGCCGCCGCCCGGACTAGCCTCGTGGCCCGATGACCGGTGAAGAACGGATATCCCTGAGCGAGGCGGCCCGCCGCGCCGGCGTCTCGGCCGACACGCTGAAGCGCTGGGCCGACGAAAAGGTGCTGCCGGTCCGCAAGGGGCGCTGGACCGCCGCCGCGGCGGCCCAGGCCCGCGTGGTGGCGCGGATGCGAGCGCGCGGCCACTCGCTCGCCGACCTGAAGCGGGCGGGGCGCGAGGGCCGCCTCGCCTTCGGCTTCGCCGAGGACCTCTTTCCCCAGCCGGAAGAGCGGACGACCGTGGAGGAGGTCGCCGCGGAGACCGGCCTCGAGCCGGAACTGATCGAGCGCATCCTGGTCATCCTCGGCACGCCGCTGGAGGGCGACCGCTTGCTCAGCCCCCGGGACGTCGGTGCCCTGCGTCACTGCGCCAGGGTTCTCGCCGCCGGCTTCCCCCTCGTCGCCTTCCTGCAACTGGTGCGGGTCTACGCCCAGTCCCTGCGCCGGATCGCCGACGCCGAGGTGCGGCTCTTCCACCTCTACGTGCACGAACCGTTGATCCGCGATGGGGTGCCGGAGCTGGAGATGGCCGAGGAGATAGGGGAGCTGGCGGGAGACCTGCTGCCCCTGGCTTCGCCGATGATCGACTACCTGCACACCCGTTACCTGCGCTTCTTCCTCGAGCAGGACGTCGTCGGCCATATGGAGAGTGAGCTGGGTGCAGCCGCCTCTCAGGTCCACCACCTGCCGATCACGCTCTGCTTCATCGACCTCACCGGCTTCACCCGCTACACCGAGGAGGAGGGGGACCTGGAGGCGCTCGACGTGATCGAGAACTTCGTCGAGACGGTCGAGGCGACGATGCCGCCGGAGGCGACGATCGTGAAGACGATCGGCGATGAGGTGATGGTCGTCTCGCCCGACCCGGCCTCCCTCACCGAGTGGGCCGTCGAGCTGATGGGCCGCTTCCCGCAGCGTCCCCAGCCGCGGGTCGGCATCCACTACGCGCAGGCCGTCTACCGCGACGGCGACTACTTCGGCACCCACGTCAACCTCGCCCACCGGGTCGTCAGCCGGGCTCACGCCGGCGAGGTGCTGGCCACCGATCGGGTGATCGAAGCGATCCGCAGCCGCGAGCAGCTCGCCTTCGACCCGATCGGCGAGGTCAGCCTCAGAGGCTTTCCGGAGCCGACGGCCCTCTTCGTCGTCCGATCCGCCAGCTGAGCTCCGCCGTTCCGGTGCGCTTTTTCTCCGCATAACGGGGATAAAGCGCACCGGAAGGCTGGGCGCGGGACACTTATCCACATGGAGAGCGAGGCGATGCTCGGGGCGGTGCGCGAGAGCGGCCTGCTGCCCGCGGGGACGCCGCTGGTCGCGATGCTCTCCGGCGGGCGCGACTCGGTCTGCCTGCTCGACCTCGCGGTGCGGCTGCGCGGCGCCGAGGGGGTCACCGCGCTGCACGTCAACTACGGCCTGCGCGACGACTCCGACGCCGACGAGGCGCACTGCGCCGGGCTCTGCGAGCGTCTCGGGGTGACCTTCGAGGTCGAGCGCCCGCTCCGTCCCGAGGGACCGGGCAACCTCCAGGCCTGGGCCCGCGACGCGCGCTACGCGGCGGCGGCGCGGATCGCGCTCGGGCGCGAGGGCCTGATTGCCACCGGGCACACCGCTGACGACCAGGTGGAGACGATCCTCTACCGACTCGCCTCCTCGCCCAGCCGCCGTGCCCTGCTGGGGATGAAGCGGCGCGACGGCAGCCTGGTGCGGCCGCTGCTCGACTTCACCCGCGCCCAGACCACCGCCTACTGCGAAGAGCGGGGCCTGGGCTGGCGCGACGACCCGACCAACGCCGGCGAGTCCTACGCGCGCAACCGCGTTCGCCACCGCCTCGCCCCGGCCCTGGCCGAGATCCACCCCGCCGCCGCCCGCAACGTGCTGCGCACCGCCGACCTGCTGCGCGACGAGGCCGAGGTGCTCGACTCGCTCGTCGACGCCGAGCTCGGGGCGAACGGCTCGCCGCGGGGGACGATCGAGCTCGCTCGTCTGGCCGAGCTGCCGGGAGCGCTGCGGCGCCTGGTCGTGCAGCGCCTCGCCGACCGCGCCGCCGGCCGCCCCGTTCCGGGGGCCGCCAACCACGCCGACGAGGTCGCCGCCCTGCGCCGCACCGGCACCGCGATGCTCGACCTCGGTGGCGGCGTCCGCGCCATCGCCGAACGCGGCACCCTCCGCGCCGAGCGCTAACCGAGGCCGCAGGCCGGGGCCGACGGGCCGAAAGCGTGTCGATATGTCACGCCTCAGGCCCGTCGGCGGCGTGGGCATATCTAGACTGCGGGCCGATGACCAGCTCCGCGATCGGCGAGACCCTCGTCTCCAGCGAGGACCTGCAGCGGCGCGTCGCCGAGCTCGGCCGCCAGATCAGCGCCGAGTACGCCGGGCGCGACCTCTTCATGGTCGGCGTCCTGAAGGGCGCCGTCCTCTTCCTCGCCGACCTGATGCGCAACATCGACCTGTCCTGCGAGGTCGACTTCATGGCCGTCTCCAGCTACGGCTCGCAGACCGACTCCTCGGGCGTCGTGCGGATCCTCAAGGACCTCGACGCGCCGATCGAAGGCCGCGACGTCCTGATCGTCGAGGACATCATCGATTCCGGCCTCACGCTGCAGTACCTGATGCGCAACCTGAGGGCGCGCAATCCGGCCTCGCTCGAGGTCTGCGCCCTGCTCACCAAGCCCGAGCGGCTGCGCGTCGACCTCTCGCCCCGCTACGTCGGCTTCGAGATTCCCAACCGCTTCGCGATCGGCTACGGCCTCGACCACGCTCAGCGCTACCGCAACCTCTCCTACGTCGCCGCGTTGGACGATTGAGGTCGCGACGCAAACGGAGTCCAGATGCTGAATCCGCCCTGGTACGCTGATTTTTCCCTGTGAAGCGTTTTTTCAAGAGCGCAGCCTTTCCGATCCTCCTGGTGGTGATCCTCGCCTTCGTCGCCCAGAAGGTGATCAGCAGCCCCTCGGGTGACAAGGCTCCCTCCTACAACGAACTCGTCGCCTCCAAGGCGCACGACGGCCTGATCGCGACCGGCCAGGTCGAAAAGATCACGGTCAACACCAAGGACAACACGCTCGACGTCACGCTCAAGGGCAAGGGCGGCGAAGACGGCGAGAGCTTCTCCACCGGCTACCCGCCCAACACCGAGCAGTCGCTGCTCAACCTGATCGACGAGAACAACGTCGAGACGACGGTGCACGGCACCGGTGGCTCCAGCCTGCTCTCGCTGCTCACCTACATCCTGCCCTTCGTCCTCTTCTTCGGCTTCTGGATCTTCCTGATGAACCAGATGCAGGGCGGCGGCTCGCGCGTGATGAACTTCGGCAAATCGAAGGCGAAGCGGATGTCGGTAGACGCGCCCAAGATCACCTTCCGCGACGTCGCCGGGGTCGACGAGGCGGTGCAGGAGCTGCAGGAGATCAAGGAATTCCTCGAGAACCCGAAGAAGTTCCAGGCGCTCGGCGCCCGCATTCCCAAGGGCGTGTTGCTCTACGGCCCGCCCGGCACCGGCAAGACGCTGCTCGCCCGCGCCGTCGCCGGCGAGGCGGGGGTGCCCTTCTTCTCGATCTCCGGCTCCGACTTCGTCGAGATGTTCGTCGGCGTCGGCGCCAGCCGCGTCCGCGACCTCTTCGAGCAGGCCAAGCAGAACTCGCCCTGCATCATCTTCATGGACGAGATCGACGCCGTCGGCCGCCACCGCGGCGCCGGCATGGGCGGCGGCCACGACGAGCGCGAGCAGACGCTGAACCAGTTGCTGGTTGAGATGGACGGCTTCGAGATGAAGGACAACATCATCCTGATCGCCGCCACCAACCGGCCCGACATCCTCGATCCGGCGCTGCTGCGGCCCGGCCGCTTCGATCGCCAGGTCGTCGTCGACCGTCCCGACCGCAAGGGGCGCAAGCGCATCCTCGAAGTGCACACCCGCGGCAAGCCGCTCTCCAAGGCGATCGACCTCGACGCGCTCGCCGGCCAGACACCCGGCTTCACCGGCGCCGACCTCGCCAACCTGATCAACGAGGCGGCGCTGCTGACCGCCCGCGAGGGCCGGCGCGAGATCACGATGCAGCAGCTCGAGGAGGGGATCATGCGGGTGATCGCCGGCCCCGAGAAGAAGACGCGGGTGATGAGCGAGAAGGAGCGGCTGATCACCGCCTACCACGAGCTCGGCCACGCGATCGTCGGCCACCTGCTGCCCAACTGCGACCCGGTCCACAAGATCTCGATCATCAGCCGTGGCCAGGCGCTCGGCTACACGATCAGCCTGCCGGCCGAAGACAAGTTCCTCACCTCGCGCGCCGAGCTGACCGACACGATGGCGATGACCCTGGGCGGCCGCGCCGCCGAGGAGATCGTCTTCGGCGAGATCACCACCGGCGCCTCCAACGACCTCGAAAAGGTGACCGAGACGGCGAAGCAGATGGTGATGCGCTTCGGCATGTCCGAGCGGCTCGGCCCGCGCGTCTTCGGCCACGACCGCGGCCAGCCCTTCCTCGGCCGCGAGTTCTCCTCCGAGCCCGACTACTCGGACGAGATCGCGCGCGAGATCGACGACGAGATCCGCCGCATCGTCGAGAGCGCCCACCAGACCGCCAAGGACCTGCTCACCGAGCGCCGCTCCGAGCTCGACGTGATCTCCAAGATCCTGCTCGAGCGCGAGACGATCGACGCCGACCAGTTCATCGCCCTGCTCGACGGCAAGCCCGAGGACGAGGTCTTCGCCGACGAGGAAGAGCCGACGCCGCCGGTCGAGCCGGTGCCGGAGCCCGAACGGGCGCAGCGCGAGGGCGCGCGGCCGATTCCCCGCCCAAGGCCCGGGTACGCGGGCGGCGACGCCAGCTGAGTCGGGCAAGGGACGAAGTTTCCGGCGGGGGGAGCAGGACACCTCCCGCCCTGACAAACGGCGCGCTAATTAGCGCGCCGTTTTGAGTATCCGCCAGTTCGGGAGGTGTCCTGCTCCTCTCTCGACAGGGAGCGATACTCCGTCCATGAACCCGAAGCTCATGGGCGTCGTCAACGTCACTCCCGACTCGTTCTCGGATGGGGGCAGGTATCTCGATGCAGCGGCCGCGATCCGACACGGGGAAGAGCTCCTAAGCGACGGGGCGGCGATCTTGGATGTGGGGGGGGAATCGACGCGGCCGGGGGCCGAGCCGGTGGGCGAGGTCGAGGAGCTGCACCGGGTGGTGCCGGTGGTCGAGGCGCTCGCGGCGCGGGGGACGGTCTCGATCGATACCTCGAAGGCCGCCGTCGCCGCGGCCGCGATCGACGCCGGCGCCGCGATCGTCAACGACGTGACCGCCCTCCAGGGTGACCCCGAGATGGCGGCGCTCTGCGCGGAGCGGGGCGTGGGGGTGGTGCTGATGCACATGCCCGGCAACCCGCGGACGATGCAGGACGACCCCCGCTACGACGACATGGTCGACGACGTCAGGGAGTTCCTCGCGGCTCGGGCGGAGGTTGCCCTCGCCGCCGGCGTCGCCGCGGAGCGGATCTGGCTCGACCCCGGCATCGGCTTCGGCAAGACGCTGGAGCACAATCTGGAGCTGCTGCGCCGCCTCGGCGAGCTGCGCGAGCTGGGGCGGCCGCTGGTGATCGGCACCTCGCGCAAGAGCTTTATCGGCAGGGTCGACGGCTCTCCCGTCGAGGAGCGGATCGGCGGCTCGCTCGCCTCGGCCGTCCTCGCCGCCGCCGAGGGCGCCGACGTCCTCCGCGTCCACGACGTCGCCGAGACGGCGCAGGCGCTGAAGGTCGCCGCCGCCGTGCTTGGGTAGGTTGCGGACATGGAGTCGCACGACAACGGGCTCGAGTCGCGGGTCGAGGTCGAGCTGCGCGGGCTGTCGATCTACACCCACCACGGGGTCAGCGACTCCGAGCAGGAGGTCGGGCAACGGCTCGAGTTCGATATCTCCTTCGACGTCCCCGACTGCGACGCGGTGCTGACCGACCGGATCGAGGACACCGTCGACTACGCCGAGGTCTGCGACATCGTCGCCCTCGCCGCCACCGAGCGCAGCTACCGCACGCTGGAGCGCCTCAGCCAGGTCGTCGGCGAGCGGCTGATGGAGCGCTACGGCTGCGAATCGGTGCGGGTTCGCGCCGCCAAGCCGGAGCCGCCGCTGCCGCTGGCGATCCAGGAGGTCGCGGTCGAGGTCGTCCACGAGCGCGCCGAGGACGCGGACGAGGACGAGGCCGAAGAGGCCTGAGCCCAGCCGTGCCCGAGACGCGCAGCGGTTACCTGGGCCTCGGCTCCAACGTCGGCGAGCGCGAGTTGCACCTGCGGGCGGCGATCGAGTTGCTGCGCGAGCGCGGCGTCGCGGTCGAGGCAGTCTCCTCGACCTATGAGACAGAGCCGGTCGGCGAGGTCCTCGACCAGGCCGACTTCCTCAACGCCGCGATCCGCATCCGCACGGACCTGGAGCCGGAGGAGTTGCTCGACCTCTGCAAGGAGATCGAGGTCGCCCGCGGCCGCCAGCTCGACGCGCCCCGCCACAGCCCCCGCCCGCTCGACGTCGACCTGCTCCTGCTCGGCGACCTCGAGCTGCGCACCGAGCGCCTCACCCTGCCGCACCCCGAGGTCACCAGCCGCCGCTTCGTCCTCGCGCCGCTGCTGGAGCTGGACCCGGCCCTGACGCTGCCCGACGGCACCGTCCTGGTCGAGGCGCTGGCCGGGCTCGGACCCGGTCAGCGCGCGGAGCGCCTCGGCGAGCTTTGAGCTGGTAGTAGGGATTGGCGTCTAGGCGGAGGGCGCGGGCTGCGAGCTGCGCAGCGGCTGCAGCCAGGCGGGCGGGAAGGCGGGTGGGGCGTCGCCGGGGTAGTCGGGGATCACGCGGCGGGCGAACTTGCCGGCTGGGCGGGCGTCGATCGGCGGGCGCAGGTCCTGCAGGGTCATCGCCAGCCGCAGGGACGGGGCGAGCTGGTAATCGGCGGCGTTGAGCTCTTCGCCGTCGATCACGCCGGCCTCGATCCAGGCGTCGATGCGATCGAGGAAGCCGGGCAGCTCGGCGAGGCCGCGGCGCACGTTCTCGTCGGTGGCTTTGTTGTAGTAGGCGGTGGCGGCCAGCACCGGCCCCGCGGTCGCCACCGCGAGCCCGATCGGAATCCCCAGCTTGGTGCCCTCCGAGTAGCTGCGCAGCGGGGCCTTATTCCTCTTCAGCGTCCACCAGACCATCTGGCGGATCGGGTGCTGGAGCTCCTCGTCGCCGAAGCGCTCCGCCTCCTCGACCGCCCGCCGCCGCTCCGGGTCGGCGGGGAAGAGGGGCGGCTGCGGCCGCAGGCGATCGAGCTCGCGGGCGATCTCGCGCGAGCCCTGCACCTTGCGCCCGTCGATCTTGATCGCCGGCACCGTCTGGCGCGGGAATCCCATCGCGCGGACGACGACCTTCTGCATCACCGGGAAGAGGTCGGTGCGCCTGAAGGGAATGCCCTTCGCCTTCATCATCGCCTGCACCGCGACCCCCGGGTGCGAGCCCGGAATCGTGTAGAGCCGAACGTCCACGGCGCCGATCCTAACCGGCTTGGGGATAATCGCCGCCGTGCTCCTCGCTGCCGACGTCGGCAACACCCAGACGCACCTCGGCGCCTTCGACGGCGAGCGCCTGGTCGAGCACTGGCGGTTCCAGACCCGCTCGGGCGCGACCGGCGACGAGCTGGCGGAGCGGATCGGCGGCTTCTTCACGCTCTGCGGAATGTCGTTTGGCGACGTCGACTCCCTCTGCGTCTCCTCCGTGGTGCCGCCCCTCGGCAGCCAATTCGAGCAGATGGCGCAGCGGTACCTGGGCGCGGAATGCCTGACGATCGGTCCCGGCGTCAAGACCGGGATGCCGATCCGGATCGAGAACCCGCTCGAGGTCGGGGCCGATCGCCTCGTCAACGCGATCGCCGCCTACGAGCGGGCCGGCGAGGCCTGCGTCTCCGTCGACTTCGGCACCGGCATCAACATCGACGCGGTCTCCGCCGACGGCGAGTACCTCGGCGGCGCGATCGGCCCCGGCCTCGCGCCCTCGCTCAGCGCCCTGATCGAACGGGCGGCCCGGATCAGCAGGATCGACCTCGAAGAGCCAAGGGAAGCCATCGGCCGTTCGACCCGTGCGGCGATCCACTCCGGCTTCATCTTTGGCTTCGCCGGGTTGATCGACGGCATCGTGGGCCGGATCGAAGAGGAGCTGCCGAACCCGCGGGTGCTCGCCACCGGTGGCTACGCCTCCATCGTCGTCCCCTTCACGGAGACGATCGACGAAGTCGACGACCTCCTTACCCTGAAGGGGCTGCGCCTGATCCATGAGCGAAACACCGCAACAGCCCCGCCTGACTGATCCCTTCCGGATCGGCGACGTCGAGATCTCCAACCGGGTCCTGCTGGCGCCGCTGGCGGGGATCGGCAACTGGTTCGTGCGCCTGCAGGCAAAGCGCCACGGGGCCGGCCTGGCCGTCTCGGAGATGGTCTCGAGCTTCGGCCTGCACCACCGCAACGAGCGCACGCTGCGCGAGCTGATGCGGATCCACCCCGACGAGCACCCGGTCTCGATCCAGCTCTTCGGTCACGACGCCGAGGTGATGCGCTCGGCGGCGGCGACCGCGGCGGAGGCCGGCGCCGACCTGATCGACATCAACATGGGCTGCCCGGTGCGCAAGGTGCGCAAGACCGGCGCCGGCGCCGAGCTGCTGCGCGACCCCGAGCTCGCCCTGGCGCTGGCGCGGGGGGCGATCGAGGGCAGCGGCCTGCCGGTCACGGTGAAGCTGCGCTCGGGGCTCGAAGCCGGCGACCGCTCCGGCTTCGAGCTCGCCGTGCGACTCGCCGAGGAGGCCGGCGTCGCCGCGGTCGGCTTTCACCCGCGGGCCGCCACGGTTGGGCACAAGGGCAGCCCCGACTACGCGCTCACCCGCGAGCTGGTCGAGCGGATCGAGGTCCCGGTGATCGTCTCCGGGGGGTTGAAGAGCGCCGCGGCGGCGCGGCGGGCCTACGAGGAGTCGGGAGCGGCCGCGGTGATGATCGCGCGGGGCTCCTTCGGCAACCCCTGGGTCTTCGAGGAACTGATCGGGCGGCGTCAGCAGCCGCCCGATCGCGACGAGGTCGCGGCCGAGCTGCTCTGGGTGATCGACCGTGCCGAGGAGCATCTCGGCGGCGAGCGCGCCGGTCGCTACCTGCGCAAGTTCTACCCCTGGTACATGGAGCCGCTCGAAGCGCCGCCCGAGCTCGCCGACGAGCTGCAGCGCCACGCCGACCTGGCTCGCGCCCGCCGCCTGATCGCCGATCTGCCCAGCTCGGCGCCGGTGGGCGATGCTCCCGGGTTGGCCGCTCGGAGCTCCTAGATGACTGATTCCACGGCGGGCGCCGTGGAATCACGACCTCTTCCGGCTCCAGGTGGGCCGACCGCGCGATGTTTGGTGCCGAGTGTCTGGTTTGCCACCGTATACGTGGGTCAACTCAACACTCGACACCGCGGGCTCGCCCAAAATCGCCTGTCGGTCGGC
>DASZSJ010000109.1:0-15284 GCA_035548675.1 Solirubrobacterales bacterium | reverse complement strand
CCGCGGTGTCGAGTGTTGAGTTGACCCACGTATACGGTGGCAAACCAGACACTCGGCACCAAACATCGCGCGGTCGGCCCACCTGGAGCCGGAAGAGGTCGTGATTCCACGGCTGCCGCCGTGGAATCAGTCATCTAGGGGCCGGCCGCTGAAGGCGCCGCTTCCTCCCGCTCGGCCTCGTCCTGTGCCTGGCGGATCAGCCCTTTCCAGTCGGTGGTGCGGAAGACGAGCAGCAGCGCAGCGAAGCCGAGCACGACCGACCAGGCCGCCATCGCGATCTGGGTGCCGACCGAGAAGGAGAGCACGGCGGCACGCGAGGGCCCGTGCAGGGTGGCGACCAGCAGTGCCTGCTGGGCGCCGGCGCCGCCGGGGGTGAAGGGCACGATCGTGGCGATCGCCTGCACGCTCATCACCAGCAGCACGTTGCCGACCGAGCCGCCGATGCCGAAGGCCTCGAGGAAGAACCAGAAGGCGAGGAAGCGGCAGAGCCAGCCAACCCCCTGCCAGGCCGCCACCTGGCGCAGGTAGCGGCGCGGCTGGGTGAGGATCACCAGCCCCTGGCGCACGCGCGCCCAGAAGCGCCGCACGTGGTGGGCGAGGTAGTAGGTGCCGATCGCCAGCGCCAGCAGCAGCACACCGATCGTGATCAGCAGCGTGCGCGGATGGTTGGCCCAGAAGGAGATCTCGAAGGCCGGCAGGTGCGGCAGCTCGGGCGGTTCGGGCAGCAGCCCCTGCGTGATCGCGTAGAGGAAGACGAGGACCCCCGCCGTCGTGTCGAAGACCGACTGGACCAGGAAGGAGGAGGTGACCGCCGGGTAGGAGGAGTCCGGAATCTGGCGCTTGACCAGGAAGACCTTGGTCACGTCGCCCGCCCGCGCCGGCACGATCGCGTTGATCCCGGCGCCGGCCAGGTAGGCGGCGCTCAGCTGCAGGAAGGAGATCCGCTTGCCGGGATAGGCGGCGCACAGCACGTTGCGCCAGGCCCAGGCGCGGCAGAGCTGCATCGCCGCCAGGAAGCCGAGCGCGATCGCGAAGGGCGTCCAGCGGATGTCCGAGAGGTGCTCGAAGAACGAGCTGGCCGCGTGGAAGAAGGACTCGAAGCTGGATGCGAGGTCGGCGGGCGCCATCGCAGCTACACTAGCCCGCTCGTGTCAGAGGCCGAGACCCAGATCGCCGCTGCGCAGGCCCCTAGCGACCCCGCCGACGAGGCGATGTGCGCGCGTGCCCGCGAGCGCTACACCGCCGACCGCAAAAGCCGCCTGCGGCGCCGCCGCAAGCGCCACGCGGCGATGCCGAACCTGATCATCATCGGCGGCCTCAAGTGCGGCACGACGAGCATCCACCACTACCTCGGCCTCCATCCCGAAATCCAGATGTCGAAGCCGAAGGAGCTCAACTTCTTCGTCGAGGAGCTCAACTGGGACCTCGGCCTCGACTGGTACGCGAGCCGCTTCGACGACCGCTTCAAGGTGCGCGGCGAGTCCTCGCCCCACTACACCAACCTGCCCCGCTTCGAGGGCGTGCCGCCGCGCATCCGCGAGCACTGCCCCGACGCCCGCCTGCTCTACATGGTCCGCGACCCGATCAAGCGCATCCTCTCGCACTGGGTCCATGCCACCGGCGCGGGCTACGAGACCGGCGATTTGGTCGAGGTGCTCTCCAACCCCGACTCCTCCTACATCAACCGCTCCAAGTACTGGCTGCAGCTGCAGCCCTACCTGGAGCTGTTCGACCGCGAGCAGATCGAGGTGATCACCCAAGAGGAGCTGCAGACCGAACGCGAGGAGACGATGCGCCGGGCCTTCGCCTTCGCCGGCGTCGACGAGGGCTTCACCTCGGAGCAGTTCGACCGTGAGTGGGAGAAGTCGAGCGCCAAGCAGGGCGACAAATACCAGTTCATGGAGAAGCTGATCAAGCTGCCCGGCTTCCGCTCCTTCGACCGCAACTTCGACCGCCTGCCCGAGTCGATGCGCTGGATCGTCGAGAAGGTCGTCCACGATCCCGAGAAGCCGCCGGCGCCCAAGCCGAAACTCCCCGACGACCTCTTCGAGACGATCCGCGGCCGCTTCGGCGCCGACGTCGCCGAGTTGCAGCGCTTCGCCGGCCGCGAGTTCGCCGGCTGGCACGACTACTCCTGACGCTGACTTCGCCTGCTGACGCTGACTTCGCCTTTATGGGTGCATACGGGGCACTAAACGCGAAGTCAGCAATAGGCTGGGTCGGTGCGGCGGCTGATCCCCGACCCGGCTGAGATTACGATCGAGCAGCAGCTCGGCTCCTACCGGCCGTGGGAGGAGGAGCGGGAGGGGCGACCCTTCCTGGCGATGAATTTCGCCGCGACCGTCGACGGGCGAGCCACGATCGGCGGCGTCTCGGGGCCGATCGGCTCCGACGCCGACACGGCGATGCTGTCGGGCCTGCGCAAGCGCTTCGACGCGGTGATGATCGGCGCCGGGACGATGCGGGCGGAGCGCTACGCCAACCTCAGCAAACGGCTGGTCGTGGTGGAAAGCGGCCGAGGTGAGTGGGCCGACCTCTCCGAGCTGCTGCGCTCCCTGCACGGGGAAGGCGTGCGCGCGGTGATCTGCGAGGGAGGCCCCACCCTGCACGGCTCGCTGCAGGCGGCCGGCCTCGTCGACGAGCTCTTCCTCACGATCGCGCCGAAGCTGGCCGGCGGCGGCGCGCCCAACATCCTCGAAGGCGGCCTCGGCGAGGTCGCGGAGCTGGAGCTTGCCTGGCTGCTCGAGCACGACGGCGAGCTCTTCGCCCGCTACCGCCTCCGCTGACTTCGCCTTTATGGGTGCATACGGGGCACTAAACGCGAAGTCAGCGGGGTGGCGTTAGCGTTCCAAGCGGCCAGACCCGAGGAGAGGACACCGATGGACTTCAAGCCCAGCCCCCAGGTCGAGACGCTGCGCGAGCGCATCCTCGACTTCATGGACGAGCAGATCTATCCGCAGGAGCGGGAGATCATGGCGGCGCTCGACGCCGAGGTGGGCCCGGGCGTCCCCTACCCGAAGATCCTGGTCGAGGTGCGGGAGCGGGCGAAGGCGGAGGGCCTCTGGAACCTCTTCATGCCGGACGAGCGCTTCGGGCCCGGCCTGACCAACTGGGAGTACGGGCTGCTCTGCGAGGAGATGGGGCGCAGCCCCGCCGCGGCGCCGATGGCCTTCAACTGCGCGGCGCCGGACACCGGCAACATGGAGATCCTCGCCGAGCACGGCTCCGACGAGCAGCGCGAACGGTGGCTGGAGCCGCTGCTCGAGGGCCAGATTCGCTCCTGCTTCTCGATGACCGAGCCCGAGGTCTCGGGCTCCGATCCAACCCTGCTGCAGGCGCGGGCGGTGCGCGACGGCGAGGAGTGGGTGATCAACGGCCACAAGTGGTTCACCTCGGGCGCCGTCGGTGCCGAGCTGGCGATCGCGATGGTCGTCACCGACCCCGAGGCCAACCCCTACGCCCGCGCCTCGATGATCTGCGTGCCGACCGACAACCCCGGTTTCAACCTGGTGCGGCCGATCCCGGTGATGGGCCACGACGGCGGCCCCGGGCACTGCGAGATCCGCTACGAAGACTGCCGCGTGCCGGTCAGCAACCTGCTCGGCGGCCAGGGCATGGGCTTCGTCGTCGCCCAGGACCGCCTCGGTCCCGGCCGCATCCACCACTGCATGCGCGCGATCGGCACCGCCGAGCGGGCGCTGGAGATGATGTGCCACCGCGCCAACGAGCGCGAAGCCTTCGGCGGCCCGCTGGGCGAGAAGCAGTTCGTCCAGGAGGCGATCGCCGCCTCGCGGATGGAGATCGACCAGGCCCGCCTGCTCACCCTCTACGCCGCCTGGAAGATGGACACCGAGGGCAAGCGCGCCGCCCGCCAGGCGATCTCGGCGATCAAGGTCGTCGCCGCCAACATCGTCATGGACGTGCTCGACCGCGCGATCCAGGTCCACGGCTCGCTCGGCATGACCGACGACACCCCCCTCGCCGCCCTCTGGCGCTTCAGCCGCATGCTGCGCCTCGCCGACGGCCCCGACGAGGTCCACAAGATGGTCCTCGCCCGCCGCGAGCTCAACCGCTGGGCCAAGCGCGCCGAGGCGGCCGCCGCCGGGGAACTCGACCCCAAGCACGCGCGCCGGGCTATCTAGCTAGATTTCTAGCTAGATAGGTTAAGCTGCCGACATGGCGAAAGTCGGCATGCATGAAGCCAAGAGCAACCTCTCGAAACTCGTCGAGCGGGTCGAAGGTGGCGAGGAGATCGTGATCACGCGGCGCGGCACCCCCGCGGCGCGCCTGGTCCCCGCCCGGCGGGGAGAAGGCTTCGCTTCATTGGCCGGTACTTGGCGTGGCCGCGTGCGGATCGCCGACGACTTCGACGAGCTTCCCGACGATCTCGCCGAGTCGCTCGGCACGCGCCCCTGACGCTCCTGCTCGACACGCACGTCGTGCTCTGGTGGATGGCCGGCGAGCAGCGACGAATCAGCAAGAAGGCAATCGCCACGATCGCAGCCCCCGACGCGCACGTCCTGGTCAGCGCTGTAGTCGTCTGGGAGGTCGCGATCAAGCGTCGCCTGGGAAAGCTCGACGCTCCAGAAGACCTGCTCGCACAACTGGAACGAGCCGGCGTCGACTTGCTGTCGGTCACCGCCCGCCACGCCGACCGAGTCGGGACATTGCCGATGCACCATCGCGACCCGTTCGACCGCCTGCTCCTCGCCCAAGCGGATGTCGAGGGTCTCGCGTTCGTCAGCGCGGACGCCAATCTGGCCGACTACGGGGTCGAGCTGGTCTGGTAGTGACTCGTTTGTCGCGCTGAAGTTAGTAGAGGACGACGAAGAAGCCGGCATCGACCGGCTCCGCTGCGAATTTGTTGTTTTTGAAGCCAATTTCGCGCGGATCTACAAAAGCCTGAGTCCCCGCGGGGCAAATGTTTGCCGGGCCCTGTCCAATGTCGAACTGGATCAGGATGTTTTCGTCGGCCTCCGAGTAGTCGACGGTCGCGACACCGCCCACTGGAGCGGGATTGATGCCGGAGAAGCAATAGAAGCCGACTTTGGGATGGCTGACGTTGGCCTGGGCGATGCCGATGCTGCCAGCGAGCACGGTTCCCCCCGCCGAAACGTTGGCAGCGCGGGAGAGCTTTTCGGCGATAGGCGCGACGAAGCCGGGGACCAGCTTTTCGAGCGTTACCGCGCCGTTGGCCAGCTTGTCGTTGGTTACGGCGCCCCCACCGATCTTGTTTGCCTTCACCGCCCCTTTGCGGATCTTCGAGGCCGTCACCGCCCCCCGCTTGATCTTCGCCGTCGTCACCGAGGCGCCTCGCAGCTGGTTGCTGCCGATCTTCTTCGCGGCGTAGGCGGCGCCGCCGCCGAGAACGAGGAAGACGGCCAGCGAGGACATCACGTTGGCATAGGTGAGGTGTGAGCGAATTCGGTGCACGGCGGCCGACGATTGCAAGCGCCCCGTTGCCTGTCAAGCGCCCCGTTGCAATGGGCGGGGCCTTACGAGGGAGAGGGCCGGGAACGCCTCCCCGGCCCTCTCGGACTGCACGGCTGACCTGGAGTGACCTAGTGGTACAGGTGGATGAAGAAGGGCAGGTCGCCTTTGGTCGCGCCGGAGGAGTAGGTGAAGACCCGCACGGCCGGAGCCGGGCAGTCGACCGTGTTCAGGTTGAGCTGCGCGGTGGTGCCCCCCGTCCCGTCGTAGATCGGCGTCACCTGGCCGCCGCGGGGAGAGAAGTTGGCGGTCACGCAGTATTCGCCTTCGCCGATCCGCTCGGCTTTGACGATGTTCTTCGAGTTGACGGCTTCGATCGACCCGTTGGCGTTGATCTGGCCGAACGCCTCCGGCTGAGCCGATTCGGCAGTAACGGCCAGGGACGCCTTCGGCACCTCGCCCAGCGTCGACTCCTTGACCTTGTCGCCGGTCACCGCGTCGTTGGCGATCTTCGGCGTCGTCACGGCACTCTCTGCGAGCCGTGAGGAGTTGATCGCGGCCTTCTTGATCTTGCCGCGCGTGATCGCTTCCCGCTTGACCTTGCCGGTCGTGATCGAGTTGCCCTTGATTTCGTTGCTGCCGACCTTCTTGGCGGCATAGGCACTGGCACCGCCGAGGACCAGGAAGACGGCAATCGAGGACATCACGTTGGCATAGGTGAGTCGCTGGCGAATCCGTTTCACAGGGGATCTCCTCCTTGAGGTTGCTTGCACGAATGACGGGGACTCGACTGGCCCCCTTCGCGCTCAACCGACTAGAACCTCCCGAGTTGCGCGCCTAAGAAAAAGGCCGGGCAAGACCCGGCCTTTTTCTGCAAACTTCCGCCCGCTCGCTACGGATTTTTTGCGCAGATCGCAAAGACTCGGGCTGTGGCGGCCACATTGGTCGTCGTCCGCGCGGTCCCCTTCCAGAAGGAGAAGCCCTGGCCATCCTCCGGAATGTCGCCGTTGCCGTTGTTGGTGCTCGGGTCCCCCGACGGCCGCGAGATCTGAACCTGGGCATTGGCCGGATCGCTGACGTTGACGCTGCCGCCGATGATCTTCTCATCGGGACCACAGGCGACGAACCCGCTTTTAGATTCGCCCGGTTCATTGGCTGCCGGACCAGCGGGAAGCGAGAAATCAGTGCGGCGAACGACCACTGAGCCGACCACGCCGGGAGGGCCCTGCGGCCCCTGGGGACCGGCTGGTAGCTGGCCTTTGGCGAAGTCGACGGCGCGCAGCGAACGATCCTTCACCTTGGGTGAGCGGACCGCGTTTTTCCTGATCTGCTTAGGACCGACGCTGTTCTTCTCGAGCTGAGTGGCTGCGTATCCGACGCCGCCGAGCGAGACGAAGAGCGCGATCAAGGCCACGATCATGGCTGGCGAGGGACGGTGACGAACTAGACGACGCATCTGTACCTCCTCTGGTGGGGACGGGCTGGGGATGCCTACTTCTATCCGATCACGGAGATGGGGGTGAGCCGACAGCCGTCGTGCAGGGGCCGCCGCTCGACCCGGCGTACTGCGCCGTTCCCGCGTAGTGGGAGGAAGCCGACCAGGTGCCCGGCTGGTTGGGAGTGGGTGTGACCGAGGCTTGCCATGACCCGTCGGCAGTGGTCTTCGCATGGACGACGATCGGTGCGCTGCCGCTCTGGGCCGGAGGGGTAAAGGTGACGTCGACCTGCGATCCGCCCGGCGGGCCCGTGAGCGTGCCGGAGATGGTCAGCGGCGACCCGGTGACACCACCCCTCGGGCAGCTTTGTTTGAGCGTCGTCGCAATCTTCGGCACGTCGCTCACCGGCGCGCTCACCGGCTGGGCGCCATCGGCCTCAACGGCGACCTTCAGCTCGCCCGGCTTGACCGAGCCGTCGCCGAACGACGCCGGGATCGTCACAGAGCCAACGCCGGCGATCGCTTTGCCCACGACTTCATCCCCACGCAAGAGGCTGATTGGCTGTCCCGTCAACTCAGCCGGCAGACTCACTTTCACACCGTAGGGTGGTTCCGGCCCTGGCCCCGGGATCTTCGCCACGAAGACCGCCTTGAGCAGGTCCGGGTTGATGACGAACGGCGCGTGGCCACCGCCCCACATCTGCATCGACGGGTCGCCGAAGAAATGCCAGAGGTAGAGCTCTTCGCGGGTGGCACCGCTGCCCCCGGAGATCCCCGGTCCCGACGGCGGCGCCAACCCGGCGAGCCGCAGCTTGCCGTTGATCAGCGCGTCGCCCATCCGCTGCGCCGTTTCCGGCCCCTCAAAGGGAAGCACGCTAGGCAGCAGGGCGTCGACGAAGCCGAGGCCGAGCTGTGAGTTGTGCCAGGACGGCGAGTTGCGGGTGTCGCCGAAGACGCCGACGGCGCCGCCGTCGGGCTTGACCAGGGCCTGCTGGACGAACGAGTTCTCATCGGTGTCGTACTGGGCGCTGGCGCAGTTGATGCTCATCACGACCGGCAGCAGGTTGCCGTTTTTGAGCGCTTCGACGTCGCTCGTCGTGTAGTAGGGGTCTCCCCAGCCATCCGACCAGCCGTGGTCGCGGTGGATGATCAGGAAGCGGCCCGCGTTCCACCCGGCGCTGACGTCCGCCGCGTCGCCGTCCCAGGGGAAGGTCGGCTTCTGCAGCGAGGCCGGGATGCTTGTGCCGTCGTTGAACTTTTTCGGTTCGGTCGTCGGGCTGTCCTGGTAGACGCGGTCGACGGTGACGCCGCGTTTGACCAGGCCGTTGCGAACGGTCTCGGCGAACTGGGTGAAGGTGCGGACCTCCTGACCGTCGTTCGCTTCGCTGCCCGATTCGGTGTCCTGGAACTGGGCCGCGAGCAGTGCGTGGTTGAGGAAGGCGGAACCGCCTGGCGCCGCGGCCTCGTAGCCGATGATCTTCGCCACCGCCGCCCCAACCTGGGTCTGGTCGGCGCCGAGGATGCGGCCCACGGCGACGTCGGGAAGCTCGTCGGCGTCGTCGCGCATCGAGTATTTGAGGTCGGAGGGGATCCCACTGGGCCCATCGGTGAAGGTCGGCACCAGCTCGTCGTCGCCCATGATCGTGATGTAGCTGGGGTGAATGCAGAACGGCGCGGTAAGGCGCGCGCGAATGTAGGCCTGGATCTGGGTGCTCGTCGTGCCGATCTGGCCGGAGCCGCCGCCGACCTCAACTACGGAGGTGCGGTAGCCGGCAGCCCGACGGGCGGTCGCGAAAGCATCGGCTGCGGTGCGAGTCGCGGGGTTCGTGATCACGAGCATCTCCGAACCGCACTGACGCAGGATGAATTCCCGTCCCACCTTGATCGCGTTGGAGTTGAGCAGGCTCGCGGCAAGGCGACGCTGGGGCCGCTCCCACGGGGAGTCGAGCTCGTCGCTGAAGGTGTGGGTCCCGCCCTTGAAGACGACATCGACCACGACCGAGGTGAGCACCTTCAGCTTGTGCGCCTTGGGGTCGTACTGTGCGGCCGGCACGGTCAGGTCCGCGATCGTCAGGTCCCTCGCCCTGCCGAGAACGCCGCCGTCGGCCGGGGCAGGCTCCAGCCCCTTCGACCTGTAGGCGCTGTTGTCGACAACGAACGACTTGTTGACGAACGGTGGCTTGTTGAAATTAGGCGCCTTTGCAATCGCGTCGGCGGCGTCCGGCTGGACCGGATACACATCGACACCGTCGAGCGTGTAGGAATCGACGTCGCTCGGCTTGACGACCACCTTGGCGCCATCCGGCACGCCAAGGACATTGCTGGCCTCCGGAATGCCGGGGGTCCCCGGCGCTCCCGGTGCATCCGTGCCAGGGAGCCCCAGCTCCGTCCAAGCCCTGCCGCCGCCGGTGCGGGAAGCGAACTGGACGGCCGGCAACTGGACTCTCAGCTTGAGGCCACTGGCGTCGCTCTTCAGCACCTTTGTCTTCGTGCTGGAGAGCCGACTTGGCTTGACCCCGCCACCGCAGCGCTTGGTGCCCTTGCTCGTCAACAGCTTGGCGCTCGCCTTCAGTGACAGCGGGGCGAGAGCCGCTACCCGCGCCGCGGTCTTAGCTCCTCGCTTGCCCTTTTTGACCTTGACGCCACGCAGGATGCGGCGGTATCGAGAAAGGTCCGCGACCGCTTTGCACGGGCTCTTGGACGCGGCTC
This sequence comes from Solirubrobacterales bacterium, assembly GCA_035548675.1. Lineage (GTDB taxonomy): Bacteria > Actinomycetota > Thermoleophilia > Solirubrobacterales > 70-9 > VRUE01. Next base: position 5,710 of record DASZSJ010000109.1, on the reverse strand, counting down.
TCCGCGCGCTCCTGGCGGCCCTTTCGAGACCACGTCGCTTTCCCTTGGGAAGGGCGCGAGGGGGCAACTGGCCGGTTCGCACAACGAGGGCCCGAAGCGAAGATGCCGTGGCGTTGCCTTTCTTCTTCTTCTTGGCGCTCAGAGCGGCGGTTCCGCCAAAGGCCATAACCAGCAAGCCCACACACACTGCTATCGCCAGCAGTCTGGACGTTGCTCTACGCATCTTCCCTCTCCTTTTATTCCGATCCATGGACGAGAGCCATAGGCTCGCGGAAGGCGATCAAGTCGCTCTAATATCAGACGCCGCAAGAATCACACAGTTAAACTGGACCTATAGGCAAATCAATGAGTGTGCCTGCGGACGCGAAGGCACATGAGGGTGGCTTAGTCGCTCTCGGCTTTTGCGGCAGCTTCGGACAATCTCTCCACCAGGCGGGCGAAGGCTTCGATGCCGGGATCGACCTTGCCGTACTGGCCGGCGGCGTAGCGGGCGTAGACGCCCTCGAGGATGATCGCCAGCTTCCAGTAGCCGAGGGCGACGAAGAAATCGAGCTGGGAGAGGTCGCGGCCGGAGCGTTCGGCGTAGCGGGCCTTTAGCTCCTCGCGCTTGGGGAAGCCGGGCGCCAGGGTGGCGGGTTGGCCGAGGGCAATTGCCTCTTCCCCCTGCTCGGGCCAGTAGACCATCAGAAGACCGACGTCGGCGAGGGGGTCGCCAAGCGTGCAGAGCTCCCAGTCGACGACCGCGGCCACCTCGCCGCGCGGGGTGAGGATCATGTTGTCGAGGCGGTAGTCGCCGTGAACGATCGTCGCCGGCCCCTGCTCGGGGATGCGCGCGGCGAGGCGCTCGTGGACGGCGTCGATCGCCGGCAGCTCGCGCGTCTTCGACTTCTCCCACTGGCCCTGCCAGCGGTGCAGCTGGCGGGCGACGTAGTCCTCCTTGCGGCCGAGGTCGCCGAGCCCGACCGCGTCGGGGTCGACCGCGTGGATCGCGACCAGGGTGTCGAGCGCCCGCTCGCCGATCGCCCGCCGGTCTGCCTCGTCCGGAAAGGCCTCCGCCTCGGCCAGGCCGCGCAGGATCGGCCCCTCGACGAACTCCATCACGTAGAAGGGCGCACCGTTGACGCTCTCGTCCTCGCAGAAGCCGACCACGGGCGGCACCGGCACCAGGGTCCCCGCCAGGGCCGAGACGACGCGCTGCTCACGCCCCATGTCGTGGGCCGAGCCGAGCCGCTTGCCGAGCGGCGGCCGGCGCAGCGCCCAGCGCCGGCCGGCGGCGTCGCGCACGCCGTAGGTCAGGTTCGAGTGCCCGCCCGAGATCCGCTCGAATGTGAGCGGCAACTGCGCTCCGGGTACGTGGTCGGCGAACCATGTCTCGACCCGGGCCCGATCGATGCCCTCCGGCGCCTCCGGGATCCCGTCGGCCATGCCTGTAGCCTCGTCGCCCATCGAGGGGCAAGCATATTCACGGCGCCGTTTTCGGCTCAGTCAATCGCTCGCCAACCGGCTGACGATCGGCTTCGCGATCGCCTTCGCCGTGCTGACCGGGCTCGCCGTGGTCGGCGTCGCCCGCTTCCTGCAGCAACGCCAGGACTTCGAGGACGCAACCGCGCGCTCCTACCAGGTGGAGATCGCGGCGCGCAACCGGCTCGCCGCCGGCGAAGGCCCGGTCGCCGCCCGCGCCGCGATCCTCGACCAGCAGCGCAAGCGGCAGGCCCTGCGCGACGACATCGGCGGCGAGACCCGCGACACGGCGCTGCTGGTCGGCGCCGGCCTGATCGCGGGCCTGACCGGGGCGGCGTTGCTCTTCAGCGGCCTGATCTCCTCGATGCGGCGACCGCTGGAGGAGCTGGTCGAGGCGTCGGGCCGGCTCGCCGCCGGCGACCTCAACGCCCGCGTCAAAGTCGGCGGCCTCTCCGAGACCGCGGCGCTGGGCTCCGCCTTCAACGAGATGGCGGCGGAACTGCAGCGCCGCGCCGGCGAACGCGACCAGCTGGAAACGATGAAGGACGAGTTCGTCCTCACCGCCTCGCACGAGCTGCGCAGCCCGCTCACCTCGGTCCAGGGCTTCGCCGAGCTGCTGATGCTGGAGCGCGACAAGCTCGAGCCCAAGCAGGCCGACACGGTCGAGATCATCCTCGACAACACCCGCCACCTGGTCCGCCTGCTCAACGACCTGCTCGACCTCGCCCGCAGCGACGCCGGGCGGCTGACGATCAAGCCCGCCCGCGCCGATGTCGCCCCGCTGGTCGAAGACCCGGTGCGCACGATGCAGAGCCAGACCCAGGCGAAGGGACAGGCGCTGGCGATGGAGATCGAGCCCGGCCTGCCCCAGGTCAGCGTCGACCGCGACCGCATCCGTCAGGTCCTCGTAAATCTTCTTACCAACGCGCACGAGTACTGTCCCGAAGGAGCGTCGATCCTCGTCACGGCGACCGGGCAAGGTGATGGAGTGCAGCTAGCGGTCAGCGACGACGGGCCCGGGATGGCAGCCGATCAGCTAGAGCACATATTCGAGCGCTTCACCCGCGGCGACGCCGGGCTGACCCAGCACGTCGGCGGCACCGGCCTCGGCCTGGCGATCTCGAAGTCGTTGGTCGAGCTGCACGGCGGCACGATCAGCGCCGAATCGGCCGCCGGCCACGGCTCGACCTTCCGCGTCTGGCTTCCCACCGCCGACGGGGCGGAATCTGCGACCCCACCGGGGATATCCCCCCGTCGGCAGGAGGAGGCGCCCCAGTGAGCGCGCGCGTGCTGATCGCCGATGACTCGGAGACGATCCTGCTCCTGCTGCGCACGCGGCTGGAGATGGAGGGCTACGAGGTGATCACCGCCGAGGACGGGGTCGAGGTGATCGAGGCGATACAGAATGGCCCGCCGCCGGACATCCTCCTACTCGACGCGATGATGCCGCGCAAGTCGGGCATCGACGCCCTGCGCGAGCTGCGCGCCGCCGGCGTCGACACGCCCGTCCTGATCGTCAGCGCCCATCAGGACGAGATGGACGCCGGCGCGCCCACCGACATCGAGGTGAGCGGCTACATCACCAAGCCGATCGACTTCGACCAGCTCTTCGCCCGCATCGCCGAGCTGACCGCCTGAGCGGCCCGCGCCTCAGCTCTTCGCGACCTCGAGCCGGATCTCCTTGCCCTTGACCTTGGTGCCGTCGAGGTACTCGACGGTGCGCTCGGCCAGCTCGGGGTCGATGTGGACGAAGGAGAAGCGGTGCAGGACATGGACGTCGTGGATCGCCTCGTCGGGCAGAACGGCGCCCTCGCGCAGGGCCCAGCGCAGGTCCTCCTCGGTGATGCCGCTGCGCTCGCCGCGGTTGACGAAGAGCTTGGTCGCCTTCTCGGCATCGGCCACCGAGCCGTCGCCGTCGCGGGCCGGCGTGGCGCCGTCGCCGTCGCCGCGCTCCCCGCGGCGCTCGCGCCGTCGCGGCCGCGGCGCGTGCTCGAGCCGCTCCTCCGGCGTTTCCCACTCGCCGATCGTCGTCTTCACGTCGCGCTCGATGCGGGCGATCTCGTCGTGTTGGGCCGGGGTGACGAAAGTGATCGCCCGTCCCGTGCGGCCGACCCGTCCGGTGCGGCCGATCCGGTGCACGTAGACCTCCGAGGAGGCCGGCACGTCGTAGTTGATCACGTGGGTGACGTGCTCGATGTCGAGCCCGCGGGCGGCGATGTCGGTCGCCACCAGCAGCCGCACCCGGTGGTCCTTGAAGGCGATCATCACACCGTCGCGCGAGCCCTGGCTCATGTCCCCGTGCAGCGCCTTGACGTCGAGCCCTTTGTTCTTCAGCGTTTTTTCCAGGCGGTCGGCGCCGATCTTGGTGCGGCAGAAGATGATCGCCTGCTCCGGTTCCTCCGCCTTCAGCAGCTCGACCAGCTTCGCCGCCTTCTCTTTGGCCGGGACCTCGACGTAGGCCTGGGCGATCGCGTCGACCGTCAGCGTCTTCGGCGTGATCCGGATCGTCGTCGGGTCATACATGTAGCTCTCGGCCAGCCGCTTGATCGGCGGCGGCATCGTCGCCGAGAAGAGCGCCGTCTGGCGTCCGCTCGGGCACATGCGCAGGATCCGCTCGACGTCCTCGATGAAGCCGAGGTCAAGCATCTCGTCGGCCTCGTCGAGGACGACGTAGCGGGCCGCGGTGAGGACCAGCGAGCGGCGGCTCATCAGGTCCTTCATCCGCCCCACCGTGGCGACGACGACGTGGGCGCCGGCGCGCAGCTGCGCCTGCTGGGTTTTGATCGGCGCGCCACCGAAGACGGCGACGATCTCGACGTCGAGGTGCTCGGCGTAGGCGCGCAGCGCCTGGGTCACCTGGATGCAGAGCTCGCGGGTCGGCGTCAGCACGATCGCCTGCACCTCGTCGTTATCGGGGTCGAGGTATTGCAGCAGCGGCAGGCCGAAGGCGGCGGTCTTGCCGGTGCCGGTCTGGGCCTGGCCGATCACGTCGTGGCCGCCGAGCAGCTCCGGGATCGCCTGCTCCTGGATCGGCGTCGGCTCCTCGAAGCCGAGCTCGTCGAGGGCCTGCTGGATCTTCTCGGAGAGGCCGAGCTCGCGGAAGGCGGTCATCGCCGTCGCCCTTCCGACTTTGACCACACCCTGGGTGGGTGAATGTCGGATGCGCGTCTCACCGCGAAGGGTCCAGGAGGAGCTTGCCGGTGGTGGTGCGGGCGATCAGGTCCTCGTGCGCGCGCGCCGCCGCGGAGAGCGGGTAGACACCGCCGACCGTGACCTCGAGCTCGCCGGCGGCGGCGATGCCGAGCAGCTCGCCGACCATCGACCCGACCAGGTCACGGCGGGCGAGCAGGTGGGCAAGCCAGAAGCCGATCACCGACTTCGAGCCGCGCAGCAGCGCCGCCGTCGAGACCTGGCGCCGCTCGCGCGAGGCGATGCCGAAGACGACCATGCGTCCGAGCGGGGCGAGGACGCCGAGCTCCTGGTCGAAGGCGTCGCCACCGCTCATATGGAGCACCGCGTCGACGCGCCTGCCGCCATTGGCCTCGCGTATCGCGGCGCCGAGGTCCTCACTGCGCGAGTCGACCGTGGCGTCGGCACCCAGGCGCTCGACCAGCGCCCGCTTCTCCGCGCTCGAGGCGAGCCCGATCACCTTCGCCCCAGCCCGCTTGCCGAGCTGCACGGCGAGCGTGCCGGTGCCGCCGGCGGCCGCCTCGACCACCAGCGTCTCGCCGGGCTCGATCCGGGCGCAGCGGTCGACCAACGCCATCGCGGTCAGCCCCTGCAGCAGCAGCGCCGCCGCCCGATCGTCGTCGACCTCGTCGGGAATCGGAATCAAGCCCGCCTCGGGCACCGCCACCTTCTGCGCGTAACCACCGTTGGCGAGCAGTGCGGCGACGCGCCGTCCGTCCGCCGTCCGTCCGCTGACCTCGCCGCCCGGAATCAGCGGCAGCGCTTGCTCCGCCAGGTAGTCGTTGCGAGTCGCGTGCGTGTCGGCGAAGTTGATCCCGCTGCGCGCAACGTCGATCAGTACTTCCCCTTCGCCGAGCGTCGGCTCCTCCACATCGACGACCCGAAGCTTCTCCGGCCCGCCGAACTCGTCTATCTGCACCGCCCTCATCGGCGGGGAACCATAGTCGGCTCGGGTATTCGACCCCCTGGACCCCGAAGGCCGGCAGGTGCGCCCCGGCCGGGGCCTCGCGAAGCGGCCCCCGGCAAGGTGATTCCGCAGCCGCGAAGCGGCTCCGTCTTC
>DASZSJ010000108.1:0-4321 GCA_035548675.1 Solirubrobacterales bacterium | reverse complement strand
GTCGGCGGGTGGGCCCTAGACTCGTTTGGGTGTCGCGGCAGCAACGGCTGACCCTGGTGGCGACGATCCTCGGTTCTACGGTCGTCTTCCTCGACTCGACCGTGGTCAACGTGGCGCTGCCGGCGATCGCCGACGGGCTCGACGCCGGTTTGGCGGGCCAGCAGTGGGTGGTCGAGGCCTACATGCTGACGCTGGTCTCGCTGCTGCTGGTCGGCGGCTCGCTCGGCGATCAATTCGGCCGTCAGCGCATGTTTGTCCTCGGCCTCGCCGGCTTCGGGGTCACCTCGGTGCTCTGCGCGGTAGCGCCTTCGGTCGGTTTCCTGATCGCGGCGCGCGCCCTGCAGGGGATCACCGGCGCCCTGCTCGTGCCCGGCTCGCTGGCGATCGTCGCCGCCACCTTCGAGGGCGCCGCGCGCGGCAAGGCGGTAGGGACCTGGACCGCCTGGACCGGGATCGCGACCGTAATCGGGCCGGCCGGCGGCGGTGCCCTGATCGGCCTCACCTCCTGGCGGGCGATCTTCTGGGTCAACATCCCGCTGATCGCCGCGACGATCGCGCTCACCCTGCGCGCGGTCGAGGAGAGCCGCGACCCCGATGCCTTCCGCGGCATCGACTGGCTCGGCATTGCCCTCTCCGCCGCCGGGCTCGGCGGCCCGGTCTTTGCCCTAATCGAGCAGCCGACGCGAGGCTGGGGCGACCCGGTGGTCTGGATTCCCTTTGTCGCCGGCGTCGCCTGCTTCCTGCTCTTCGTCCTGCACGAGGCTCGCGCCCGTCACCCGATGCTCGACCTCAGCCTGTTCAGGATCCGCAATTTCGCCGTCGCCAACCTGACCACGCTCTCCACCTACGCCGGCCTGATCGGCGGCCTCTTCTTCGTCGGCCTCTTCCTGCAGCAGGTCTCCGGCTACTCGCCACTGGAGGCGGGCCTGGCGACGACGCCGGTCTCGGTGATCCTCTTCTTCCTCTCGCCGCGCTGGGGGAAACTCGCCTCCGGGACGGGCCCGCGCCTGCCGATGACGATCGGCCCGATCGTCGGTGGCGTCGGCTTGTTGTTGCTGCTGATGGTCGGCGCGAACGGTGACTACGTCACCGGTGTCTTGCCCGGCATCCTGGTCTTCGGCCTCGGCCTCTCGGCCACGGTGGCGCCGCTGACCGCGACCGTGCTCGATTCGGTCGAGGAGCGCCACGTCGGCATCGCCTCCGGCGTCAACAACGGGGTCTCGCGCGTCGCCGGCCTGCTGGCGATCGCCGTGCTCGGCGCCGTGATCTCGGCCTACTTCGGCTCCAGCCTCGAGGACAACCTCGGCGAGCGCCCGCTCGGCCCGCGCGCCGAGCGCACCGTCTCCGACGCCAAGACACAGCCGCTCGCCGTGCCCGGCACCGAAGAGCTGCCGCCGGCGCAGGCCGTCCGCGTCGACTCCGCCTCGGCCGACGCCTCGACCTCTGCCTTCCACCTCGGCATCGGCATCGCCGGCATCCTGATGATCGTCGGCGGCATCGTCTCCGGCTTCGGAATAGAGAACCCCAGGAGAGCAAGGGAAGCCATTCCCAGCCGGGGTTCAGCCCAAGCTGGCGAGTGCGGCCACGGAGCTGACGCCGACTGCGCGGAGTCAAAGCTCCGCTCGGGAACTCGTGTCAGCGAATCCGCTTGAGGCCGTGATCGGGTGCCTCTCGAACGGGCGGATACTCAAGGGCTGGCCTAACTCGCTTGGTCCGGCACTCGCCGGGCCGTACACGGGGGTTTCGCCAATCCCTACTATGCCGGCGTTTTGTCCGGGCCGGAGGAACCCCATCCCCGACGCCCAAATAGGCTCCAAGCATGAGCGCCCCAATCGTCTTCTCCGGCATCCAACCCACCGGCCGCAAGCACCTGGGCAACTACATCGGCGCGATCCGCCAGTACGTCGAGGGGCAGGACCGCGGCGAGCCGGCGATCTTCTGCATCGTCGACCTGCACGCGATCTCGGTCCTCTACGACCCGGTCGAGCTGCGCGAGCGCGTCTACGACACGGCGGCGATCCTGCTCGCCGCCGGCCTCGACCCGGAGCGCTGCATCCTCTTCCGCCAGTCCGACGTGCGTGAGCACAGCGAGCTGACCTGGTTGCTCTCGGCGGTCACCTCGCACGGCGACCTCAACCGCATGCACCAGTTCAAGGACAAGTCGGCCAAACAGCGCGAGCTCGTTTCGGCGGCGCTCTTCCTCTACCCGGTGCTGATGGCCGCCGACGTGCTCGCCTACCGGGCGACCGAGGTGCCGGTCGGCGACGACCAGCGCCAGCACGTCGAGCTGATGCGCGAGATCGCCCGCCGCTTCAACGAGCGCTTCGGCGAGGCGCTGGTCGTGCCCGAGCTGCGGGTGCCCGAGGTGGGAGCGCGGATCATGGACCTGCAGGAGCCGGAGCGGAAGATGTCGACCACCGGCGGCACCGAGGCCGGCACCGTGCTCGTCCTCGACGAGCCCGAGACGATCCGCAAGAAGATCGGCAGCGCGGTCACGGATTCCGGTCGCGAGATTCTCCACGATCGGGACGCCAAGCCGGGGATTACGAACTTGATCGAAATCCTCGCCGCGGTTCGGGGCCAGCCGCCGGCCGAGATCGAGAAGGACGCAAAGCCACTGGGCTACGGGGCCTTCAAGGACACGGTCGCCGCCGAGGTCGTCGACTACCTGGCCCCGGTTCAGAAACGCTACGCCGAGATCCGCCCCGACCAGGCCGGGCTCGAGGCGACCCTGGCCGCCGGCGCCGAGAAGGCCCGCGCGATCGCCGCGCCCGTCGTCGCCGAGGTGCGCGAGCGCATGGGCTTCGGCCCCGCCTAGCGGGCTGTCGCTCGCGGGCGTTACCGTGCTGCCATGACCGTCGCCGAGCTGGACCTCGACCTCGATGTCTTCGCCGGTCCATTCGACCTGCTGATGGCGGTGGTGCTGCGCGAGGAGGTGAGCCTGCTCGAGGTTGAGCTGGCCGAGGTCGTCGTCGCCTACGTCGAGCACCTCGAGCGGACCGAGGAGCTCGAGCTCGACGTGGCAACCGAGTTCCTCGTCCTGATCGCCGCCCTGCTGGAGCTGAAGTCGCGCCTGCTGCTGCCCGGCGAAGAGGAGGGCATCGAGGAGGTGACGCCCGAGGAGGCGGTCGAGGAGCTGCTGGCGCGGCTGCTCGAGTACCGTCGCTATCGCGACGCGGCCGCCGTCCTGGAGCGGCGCTTCGAGGCCGAGCGCGGCTACCTCTACCGCTCGGCGCCGCTGCCGCCGGAGCTGCGCAAGGTCGCCCTCGATGCGGCCACGGCGGTCTATGACCCCGAGCGCCTGGGCGCCGCGCTCGGCGACCTGCTGACCGAGCCGCCCGAGCTCAACCTCGACCACATCCGCCCGACCGTCTCGCTGCAGAAGCGCCTCGCCGCCCTGCGCGAGGCGCTGCGCGGCCGCAGCAGCATCGACTTCGACGAGCAGTTCGGCGAGGAGGACCGGCTGACCCAGGCGGTGACCCTCTTTGCCCTGCTCGACATGTATCGCAAAGGCGAGGCGACCTGGGAGCAGCGCAAGCCCTTCGGTCCGATCGAGATCCGCAAGAAGGAGGCGGCACCATGAGGTTCAGGTGCGCCTTTGCGCCCCCGTACGTGGATAAAGCGCACCGGAAGGAGTGCTCGTGAGCGACCTGTCCCGCACCGTGGAAGCGCTGCTCTTCCTCTCGCCCCAGCCGGTCGGCGCCCGCGACCTGGCCGAGGCGGCCGAGGCGACCGAGGGGCAGGTCGCGGAGGCAATCGAGCTGCTGCGCGAGGACCTCGCCGAGGGCAGGCGCGGCCTCGTCCTGCGCGAGGTCTCGGGCGGCTTCTCCCTCGCCAGCGATCCCGCCAGCGAGGCGGCGGCGCGCCGCCTGCTCGCCAAGCCGCGCACGCCGCCGCTGACCCAGGCCCAGGCCGAGACGCTGGCGATCGTCGCCTACCTGCAGCCGGTCACCCGCCCCGAGGTCGCCCGCATCCGTGGCGTCACCTCCGAGTCGGCGGTGCAGACGCTGGCCGAGCGCGGCCTGATCGAGGAGAGCGGGCGCTCTCAGTTCGGCGCCGCGATCTTCAGGACGACGGAGCTGTTCGAACGGCTCTTCGGCCTCGCCGGGTTGGACGCGCTTCCCGATCCGTCGCAATTCGATCCCACTCCGGATGACGAGCGCGCGCTGCGGGAGCGGCTGCTCAAGGCGGGGGATCAACGGGCTCAGCCATGAGGGACGGGTGCGGTGGTGGGCCCTCCCCCGGAGGCCGTCGCGCAGCTGATCCTGCTCAGGCGATTCGTGTCGTGGTCACTGGAGCCTCCGTGGGAGGGCCCACCACC
>DASZSJ010000107.1:0-24956 GCA_035548675.1 Solirubrobacterales bacterium | reverse complement strand
CGCCCCCCGCGGCCCAGACCACCCCGCCCTCGGGCACCTCACCGGTAACCCAGCCGGTGACCTCGCCCAATCCCGAAGACGAAGAGGAGGCCGCGATCGAGCACGTGCACCACATGAGTGCCTTCGGCGGCTACGCGGTGGGCGAACAAGCGGCAAGTAAGTCCCAACTCCCCAAGCCCCTGCTCCCCGCCCTCGTCCTCCTCCTCGCGATCGGCCTCACCGCCGGGGCGGGGGGCAGGAGGAGGCGCGATCCAAAGCTGGCAGAAGCGACCACGCACAACAGGAGGCATCCCTAAGTGAACCGAGCAAGGACCCGCGATCCCCTCGCCCGCCGCATCGCAGTCGCGGCCCTGATCCTCGCCCTGGCAGGCACGGTCTTCTCGATGGCCGGAGGCGTCCTGGCAAAGCCAAAGCACTCCTCGGCCAAGAAGGCCGAGAAGCGCTTCAAGCGCAAGCTGAACGCGCGGATCGCCAAGCTCAAGATCGCCTGCCCGATCCCCGAGGCGGTGGATCTGGGTACCTGGTGCCTGGAAAGCTCGGTGCATCCGATCCCCCCCGAGGACCTCGGTAAGAACGACTACCTCTACGCTGCCCAGACCTGCGTTAAGGCGGGCGGTTGGCTGCCGAGCGCAGCGCAGCTCCTCGGCGCCGCGCCGAGGGCCAAGCTGCAATCGACGATCGACGACAACCCGGTCACCTCCGGGGCCGATGAGTTCCCCGACCCAAAGAACGGGATCAAGGACGGTAGGGAGATGAGCTCAGACCTCTTCACCACAACCGCCGGCGATGCCGCCGCGGGCTCGGAGGGAGTCACCCCTGGCTCCAAGGGCAATACCTCCCTCGGCGAACCCGACCCCGTCCCGCTGCCTGCGGACCCGCTGCCCGGCACCCTCGACTACGTCACCGTCTATGACAACCACAACCTCGGCGGCTTCGCCGGCGGTGCGCCGGTCGGTAAGGCGGAGAAGTTCCGCTGCGCCTTCGCCAAGGGGGCGCAGGGGAGGAGGTTTGGGGACTGAGCGGTCCCGGTGCCACCGGGGTCATGAATTTCGGCACATTCTGCGCGCCACGCGTAACATTTTGTCCGCTAGGCTGGATCGCGATGGATCAGGCGAGAACCAAGTGGAACGACGACCGCATCGACCACCTCTCCGGGCAGGTCGATTCGGTGCGCGCCCAGGTCGACTCCCTGCGCCTCCACATGGACGAGCGCTTCGAACGTCAGGAAGCCCGCATCGACGCCAAATTCATCGCCTTCGAGGAGCGCATCGACGCGAAATTCGCCACGCTCGATTCCAGGCTGACGGCGCTCGACGGCAAGTTCGACGCCCTGCAGCGGACGATGATCCTCACCCTCGGCGGCATCCTCGCCACCTTCGGCGGCGTCTTCCTCGCGGCCCAGCTCTGAGACAGCCTCTCAGCGGCCCGGACGCGGGCGAATCGGGCGAGAGCGGCGGCGAAATCAGGCGGGAGAGCGGCGGGGCGAATCAGGCGGGAACCGCGGCGAGCCGCTCTTCGACCCACTTGGTCGAGGCGATGTGCTTGCTCATGCCCAGCTCCTTCGGCGAGGCGCCGAGGGCAAGCGAGACCAGCTGGGGCAGGTGCAGGACGGCGAGGCCGAGGTCGCGGTTGACCACCTTCGCCGCCTCGGGCTGCTGCATGTCGAGGTTGAGGTGGCAGAGGGGGCAGGGCGTGACCAGGCAGTCGGCGCCGGCGTCGATCGCGTCGCCGACGTGGGTGCCGGCCTGGCGCAGCGAGGTCTCGCGGTTCATCGTGATCACCGGGAAGCCGCAGCACTTGCGGGCGCCGTCGTACTCGACGACCTCGCCGCCCAGCACCTCGATCACCTTCTCCAGGTAGACGTCGCGGTCGGGGAACTCGTCGTAGCCGAGGCGCTCCTTCGGCCGCACCACGTAGCAGCCGTAGAAGGGGCCGACGCGCAGGCCGCTGAGCGGGCGCGTCACCTTCTCGGCGAGGCGGTCGAGGCCGTAGTCCTCGACCAGCAGCCAGAGGAAGTTCTTGTTGGTGAAGCCGTCTTTGTCCTTCTCGTAGGCGAGTCCCTGGCCGCTCAGCACCTCGTTGATGTGGGCGCGGTAGGAGGAGTCGGCGTCGAGGCGCTGCTGGCACTCGGACTGGGCGCCCTGGCAGGTCGAGCAGATGTTCATCATCGAGAGCCCGGTCTGCTGGGCGAGGGCGAAGGTGCGGGCGTTGAGCGTGTCGGCCAGCTCCTGGTTGTGCTCGGCGATCACGCCGGCGCCGCAGCAGTTGGCGCGGTCGAGTTCGACCAGCTCGATGCCGAGCCTCTCGGCGGCGATCGCCATCGAGCCGTGCAGCTCGGTGGTGAAGCCGCGCGAGACGCAGCCGGGCCAGTAGGCGACCTTGATCTGACCGTCGCTCATGACTGTGACTCCTCGCTTTCCGCCGCGGCCGCGGCCTCGGCCGTCAAGGTCTCATCCGTCACCTCATCGGGCTCGGGTTCGACGAAGTCCTCGTCCTCGCCCTTGATGTAGATGTTGAATTCCTCGCGGTGCTCCTCGGCGTGTTGGTAGATCGCCTTGACCTCGTCCTGGGCGCCGTCGGGCAGCTTCGGGTGGACGCCGGGGATCAGCTTTGGCAGCGAGCGCGCCTTGCCGCTCCGGATCGCGCGCAGCACGGTGGGCAGCGACTTGCCCAGGCCTTCGATCGCTCCGCGGGTGGGTTTCAGCTTGCCTTTGACGCCGGGGGCGTAGGACTCCTGCTGGAGCAGCGCCTCGTCCAGCGTGCCCTTCTTCTCGATGATCTTGACGAAGGCGACCTCGTGGTTGTGGCCATTGTGAGGGTCCTCGATCCCCTCCTCGCCGGCTTTGCGGCGCAGGCGCATGATCTGGTCCATCGGCGCCACGCCCTTGGGGCAGGCGTCGACGCAGCTGAAGCAGTGGGTGCAGTCGTAGATCCCGTGCGGATCGTCGGCGAGGTCGTGCAGGCGCTCCACGGTCTCGGCGTCGCGCGGGTCGCCGACGAAGCGGTAGGCCTTGGCCAGCGCCGCCGGGCCGATGAACTCGGGGTCGGCCTCCATCGAGAGGCAGGAGGAGACGCAGGCGCCGCACTGGATGCAGGCCATCGACTGGGTGATGTCGATCATCGACTCCGGCTCGACCACGTACTCGCGCTCGGGCGCCTCGCCATGGGGGAGGAGCCACGGCGTGACGCGGCGGATCTTGGTCCAGTGCGTCGACTCCATGTCGGTGATCAGGTCCTTGATCACGGGCATGTTGCCCATCGGCTCGACGACAATCGGCGCGGCTTCCTCCGCTCCCGGCTGGGCGCGCTGATCATCACCGGAAGCCTCGCGCCCAGCCTCCCGCGTCCGGGAGCCGCTTTCCTCACCTTGGGCGGCAGCGCCATCCACCTTGGGGGCGAACTTGTTCGCCATATCCTGGGCCTCGCCTACTTGGGTCTTGCAGCCGAGGCCGGACTGGCCGTTGATCTTCATCCCGCAGGAGCCGCAGATCGCGGCGCGGCAGGAGCAGCGGACCGAGAGCGAGCCGTCGTCGCGGTCTTTGGCCTGCAGCAGGCCGTCGAGGACCGAGAGCGAGGGGTCGAGGTCGACCTTGAACTCCTCCCAGTAGGCGCCCTCGCCCGACTCGGGCTGGTAGCGGCGGACTTTCAGCGTGTACTCAGCCATTTAGTAAGTCCTCTCTTGCGGTTCCCACTGGGTGATCGTCACCTCGGAGTAGGAGATCTCGGGACCGTCGTCGCTCAGCTGCAGGTCGATGTGCTTCAACCACTCCTCATCATTGCGCTCCGGGAAGTCCGTCCTGTACTGGGCGCCGCGGCTCTCCTTGCGCTCGAGTGCGGCGATGCAGGTGCACTCGGCGTTGTCGAGCATGTAGCCGAGCTCGATCGCGCCCAGCAGGTCCTGGTTGAAGACGGAGCCCTTGTCGTCGATGTAGGCGCTCTCGGCCTCCTGCTTGAGCCGCCGCACCGTCTCCAGCGCTTCGGTGATGCCGGCCTCGTCGCGGAAGACGGCGACCTTGGCGTCCATCGTCGTGCCCAGCTCCAGCTTGATCTCCGAGACGCGGCGGCCCGAGCCCTTCTCACGCGAGGAGATCGCGTCGATCGTCGCCTGCTCGGCCTCGAGCACGGCTTTGGAGGGGCGCGAGCCCTCGCTGCGCTTGGCGCGGGCGGCGGCGTCGACGCCGGAGCGGCGGCCGAAGATCAGCGTGTCGAGCAGCGAGTTGGCGCCGAGCCGGTTGCCGCCGTGGACCGAGACGCAGGCGGTCTCGCCGGCGGCGTAGAGGCCGGGGATGTCGGTGCGGCCGTCGACGTCGGTCTTGACCCCGCCCATCGTGTAGTGGTTGCCGGGCTTGATGTGGATCGGTTCGCGGGTGATGTCGACGCCGGCGAAGTCGCGGCCGACGAGGACGATCTCGCGCAGCGCCTCGTGCACGCGCTTTTTCGGCACGACGGTGATGTCGAGGGCGACGGTGCCGTCGGGGAAGCCGCGGCCCTCGTTGATCTCGGTCTGCTCGGCGCGGGAGACGACGTCGCGCGAGGCGAGCTCCATCTTGTTCGGCGCGTAGCGCTCCATGAAGCGTTCGCCGTTCTTGTTGAGCAGGTGCGCGCCCTCGCCGCGGGCGCCCTCGGTGATCAGGAAGCCCTTGCCCGCCAGCGTCGTCGGGTGGTACTGGATCATCTCCATGTCCATCAGCTTGGCGCCCGCCCGGTAGGCCATCGCGATCCCGTCGCCGGTGCAGATCAGGGCGTTGGTGGTCGGCTTCCAGACCTGGCCGTTGCCGCCGCAGGCGAGGATCACCGACTTCGCCTGGAACAGCTCCATCGAGCCGTCGGCGATGTTGCGGGTGACGACGCCGCAGCACTCGCCCTGCTCGTCGAGCGCCAGCGCCGTGCAGAACCACTCCTCGTAGCGAGCGACCTGCTCGGAGTGCTTCATCAGCTGCTCGTAGAGCACGTGCATGATCGCCTGGCCGGTGATGTCGGCGACGTAGTAGGTGCGGGCGGCGGAGGCGCCGCCGAAGGCGCGGGTGCCGAGCTTGCCCTCCTCGTTGCGGTGGAAGGTGACGCCGAGGTGCTCCATGTGGAGGATTTCCTCCGGCGCCTCGCGGGCCATGATCTCGATCGCGTCCTGGTCGCCGAGGTAGTCGGAGCCCTTGATCGTGTCGAAGGCGTGCGACTCCCAGGAGTCGCCGGGGTTGAGCGCGGCGTTGATCCCGCCCTGGGCCGCGTTCGAGTGCGAGCGCACCGGGTGGACCTTGGAGACGATCCCAACCGAGACGCCCTCCTCGGCGGCGGCCAGTGCGGCCCTCTGCCCGGCGAGCCCGGCGCCGATCACCAATACGTCATGCGTAGGCACGAGCGCGGACTCTATAGACCCGAAATCCGACCCCGCAGTCGGATTTTCACCCCACCCCCGCCGACGGGCCGAAAGCGTGTCGATATGTCACGTTTGAGGCCCGTCGGCGGGGAGCGGTCAGTCCAGCCAGCGCTCGTCGAGGCGGCGGATGGTGGCCTCGCTGAGGCGGACCGCCTCGGCGACGGTGCCGAGCTCGACGTTGTCGGCGACGTCGTTGGGCCAGTGGTAGTAGGCGGGCTGCTTGAGCTCGTTGCAGGCGCAGAGCGCCGCGGTTTCGTAGCCGGCCGCCAGCGGCTCCATTCCGTCGGTGCCGTTGCGCAGGCGCAGGTTGGGGTAGAGCCAGATGCCCAGCTCCTCGGCGAGGCCGTCGATCAGCGCCAGCGAGCGTTGGGGGTACTCGCGCATCCTGAGGAAGCCCTCGCCGCGCAGCACCAGCAGGTGGGGTGAGCCGAGCGAGTCGAGGCAGAGGAAGAAGGTGCTCTCGCGCGGCAGCTCGTCGAAGTGGCGTTCGCCGAAGGCCTTGATTCCCTCGCTGAAGGACTCCTCCGAGCCGACCGAGAGCAGGATCACGCGCAGGTCGTCGGTCGGCTCCTCGACCAGGCGCTTGGCGAGGGCGAGCAGGGTGACGACGCCGGTGCCGTTGTCGTTGGCGCCGGGGACGGCGTCGCGGGCGCCGATCTCGGCCATGGCGGCGACGGTGCCGAGCCCGAAAACGGTGCCGAGCCTGGCCAGCCAGCGCCTGCCGCTCAGCGCTCCGAGCGCCGCCATGATCGGTCCGCCGACGACCGGCGCCATCAGCATCGGGCTCGTGTCTTTGCCCTCGATCAGGCCGAGGCGCTCGGCGATCTTGGGCAACGCGGGGTGGAAGATCAGGCCCGAGTGGGCGGCGTCGTGATGGGCGATGAGGACGATCGTGCGCTTCGCCTCCGCCGGCCCCAGCTCGCAGACGACGTTGTAGGTGGTGCGCGTCGGCAGCAAGCGGCGCAGCGGGCGTTTGCCGGGCGGGTAGTCGGCGGCGATGCCGGCGGCGCCGAGCGCGCCGAGCAGGCCGCCGAGCAGGCGCCGCCCGCGCAGGGCGAGCCAACCTCCGAGCGCTCCCAGCGCGGCGCCGAGCCCGAGCGGCCACCAGTAGGTGCCATGGGCCGGCTCCGCCTCGATCCGCGCCTCCGCCCCGAGCTCGGCGAAGCGCGCGACGATCCACTCCGCCGCCCGCCGCTCGCCTTCGGAGGCGGAGGGGCGGTCGATCCGCTCGAGCTGCTCGAGCAGCTCGCGCAGCAAGGCCTGGTCGGGGCTTCCGACCCGCGCGACGCTGCTCGATTCCCCGGCTGCCGAAGTTGACATCGAATCGTGACGATATCGGCCGCTTACCATTGACAACATGCTGGGCGGCAGGCCGATCACCCTCTTCCACGTCCGCGGGATCCGCATCACCGTCGATTGGTCCTGGTTCTTGGTCCTCTTCCTGGTGATCTTCTGGCTCTCGGGCTTCTACGGCGACGTGCTGGGGGAGGGGAGCGCCGACTCGACCCCGTTCGCCCTCGCCGTGATCAGCGCGCTCGGCTTCTTCGGCTCGATCGTCCTGCACGAGCTCGGCCACGCCGTCGTGGCGCAGCGCAACGGCATCGGCATCTCCAGCATCCAGCTCTGGATCTTCGGCGGCATGGCCCGCATGGACCGCGAGTCGCCCAGCCCGGCGGCCGAGTTCAAGGTCGCGGTCGCCGGCCCGCTGGTGACGCTGGCGATCGTCATCGTCCTCGCCGCCGCCGGCGTCGCCGCGGTCGGCCCGGAGGAGTTCAAGCGGGCGGTGCTGATCGAGTCGGGCTCGGGGGTCTCGGGCGCGATGGCGACGATCGGCTGGCTCGCCTGGATCAACGCCGTCATCCTCCTCTTCAACCTGCTGCCCGCCTTCCCGATGGACGGCGGCCGCATCGTGCGCGCGATCGCCTGGTGGCGCAGCGGCGATCGCAACTCGGCGACCCGCTTCGCCGCCAGCCTCGGCCGCGGCTTCGGCTACCTCTTCATCGGCGGCGGCCTCGTCCTGATCGCCACCGGCGACGCCTTCGGCGGGGTCTGGCTGGCGCTGATCGGCGTCGTGGTCAACAGCGCCGCCAAAGCGGCCACGATGCAGACCAGGATCGGCGGCCGGATCAGCGCCCTCACCGTCGCCGACGTGATGGACCGCGAACCGGTGGCGATCCCCGACGAGCTCAGCGTCGAGCGGGCGCTCGACGAGTACTTCCTGCGCTACCGCTGGCCCTGGGTCCCGGTGGTCGACGCCGCCCACCGCTTCCTCGGCCTCGTCGTCCGCGACAAAGCCGACGAGGTGCCGGAGACCTCGCGCACGACCTCGCTCGTCGCCGACCTGCTCGAGCGCGACGACGGCACCTTCCAGGTGCGCGACGACGCCCCGCTCGACTCGCTGCTCTCCAGCCGCGCCCTGCGCCGCTTCGGCGCCCTGATGGCGGTCGACGCCGAAGGCCGGCTCTCCGGCGTGATCACCGTCGAGCAGGTGACCCGGGCGCTGCGCGACGCGTCTTAGGGTTCCTATCGGAATGCAAAAGGAGCTCTTGGGCGTCGAGCGATCGATTGACCCACGTGTACGGGGCAAATCGATCGGCCGGCGCCAATCTTCCAGTTCGGTCGCTGGTCAGGCCCGCGGTCGGTGGCGCTCGATGATCGAGCTGAAGTCCGTACCGGCGGGGAGCGTCCCGAACGCCTGTCCCCAGTCCCCCGACAGCCGCGAGGCGCAGAAGGCGTCGGCGACGGCCGGATCGCCGTAGCGGACCAGCAGCGAGGCCTGCAGGGCGACCGCCATCTTCTCGACGATGCGGCGGGCGCGCAGCTCGATCGTCTCGACGTCGCCGGGGATCTCGTCCTTCAGCGCGGCGACGAAGGCGTCGAGCTTCGGTTCGGCGCCGGCGCCCGCCATCACCTCGGCGAAGAAGGCGTCGACCGAGGCGGGGCTCTTGACCATCGCGCGCAGCACGTCGAGGCACTGGACGTTGCCCGAGCCCTCCCAGATCGAGGCGAGCGGCGCCTCACGGTAGAGGCGGGGCATGCCGGACTCCTCGACGTAGCCGTTGCCGCCAAAGCACTCGAGGCACTCGACCGCGTGCGCGGGCTGGCGCTTGCAGAGCCAGTACTTGAGCACGGCGTTGGCGATGCGGCGGAAGTTCGCCGCCTCCTCGTCGCCGGCGGCGACCTCGTCGTAGGCGCGGGCGAGGCGCATCGCGGCCACGGTCGCGGCCTCCGACTCGACCGCGAGGTCGGCGAGCACGTTGCGCATCAGCGGCTGCTCGATCAGCTCCCTGCCGAAGGCGGCCCGGCCTTCGGTGTGGTGGAGCGCCTGCGCGACGCCGGCCCGGTAACCGGTGGCGGCGCCGATAACGCAGTCGAGGCGGGTGTGGTTGACCATCTCGATGATCGTCGGCACGCCGCGGCCCTCCTCGCCGACCATGCGCGCCCAGGCGCCGCGGAACTCGAGCTCCGAGGAGGCGTTGGAGCGGTTGCCGAGCTTGTCCTTGAGCCGCTGGATCTGGAAGGCGTTGCGCTCGCCGTCTGGAGTCCAGCGCGGCATCAGGAAGCAGGAGACGCCGGACTCGGTCTGGGCGAGGACGAGGAAGGCGTCGCACATCGGCGCCGAGCAGAACCACTTGTGGCCGACCAGCTCGTACTCGGCCCCGGGGCCACCGCCGTTCAGCGGCGTCGCCACCGTGGTGTTGGCGCGCACGTCCGAGCCGCCCTGCTTCTCGGTCATCGCCATGCCGCAGAGGGCGCCGCTCTTGCGGTCGGCGGGCAGCGAGCGCTCGTCGTAGTCGAGCGAGAGGAAGCGCTCCTCCCACTCGGCGGCCAGCTCCGGCTGCACCCGCAGCGCCGGGATCGCCGAGTAGGTCATCGAGATCGGGCAGCCGACCCCGGCCTCGACCTGCATCAGCAGGACGAACATCGCCGCGCGGGCGACGTGGGCGCCGACGCCCGGCTCGCGCCACGGCATCGCGTGCAGGCCGTAGTCGACGCCGATCCGCATCAGCTCGTGCCAGGAGGAGTCGAACTCGACCTCGTCGATGCGGTGGCCGTAGCGGTCGTGGGTCTTCAGCACGGGCTTGCGCTCGTTTGCCTCGAAGCCCCAGCGGATCGTCTGCGCCGAGCCGCAGATCGCGCCGAGCTCACGGGCCCGCTCGCTGGCCCAATCGCCGCCCTCGCGCCGCAGCGCCTCCTGCAGCACCCGGTCGGCGTCGAAGGCGTTGTAGTCCTCCAGCGGGGTCGCTTGGTTCAAGACCTCGTGGGTCTGGGGGGCAGCGGCGCGTTCGGCGGTGGCCACGCCGCCATTCTCGCAGGAGCGGGGCGTCGTGTCAGCCAGCCGCCGCCTCGGGCTGTGGATCCGGCCTGATCACGACCGTGTCGGCGACCTCGAGGATCTCGTCGGCTGGCATCTCCACCCGGCCGGCGTGCCGCCGCACGGCGTCCTCGTCGCTCGCCTGGTAGATGCAGACGGTGCCGAGCGAGCCGCCGGGCTCGGCGATCACGTAGCTGCGGATCCAGGCGATGTCCTGCGGGAACTCGCTCTCGGCGACCTGCTTCGAGCGCGTCGCCGTCGCCTCCAGCTCCGCCGCCGACTGCCAGGCGCGCTCCCTGCGGATCACGTAGGTCTTCATCCCATCCTCCATTCAGGCCTCGACCGGAAGCCGGGCCATTCCGGCCCAGCCGGAAGCCGGACCGCCTTGTTAATTACAGACTGACAGTCGGTAATATAATCCGCGGCCGTGGGGATCGCAAGCGAGAGGCGACGGGGCCGGCCCAGCGAGGGAGCCCGCGACGCCCTGGTCGAGGCGGCCCATGAGCTCTTCATGGAGCGCGACTACGACGAGGTCTCGACCGAGGAGATCCTCGCGCGCTCCGGCGTCAGTCGCGGTGCTCTCTACCACCACTTCCCCTCCAAGCTGGCGCTCTTCAGGGCAGTGTTCGAAGCGAGCGAGCGCCGGGTGCTCGAACTGGTCGCGGCCGAAGCCGCGACCGCGGCGACTCCCTTCGAGGCGCTGCTGGAGAGCGCCAGGGCCTACCTGCGCCAGTGCGAGACCAACGAGGAGCTGCGCCGGATCGGCATCCTGCAGAGCCGCGCCGTGCTCGGCTGGGAGGGCTGGCGCGAAGCCGCGGCCGAGCTGGGGATAGGCGTCGCTCTTGCCGTCGTCACCGCGGCGATCGAGGCGGGCGAACTGACCGCCCACGACCCCGAGACGATGGCGCTGATCGTGCTCGGCGCGATGATCGAGGCGGCGACCCTGATCGCGGTCGCCGCCGACCGCCGCGCCGCCCGCGAGCGCTCCGAAGCGGTCGTCGTCGATCTGCTGACGGGCCTGCGTCGATAGCATCGCGGCCCCCAATGGCCGCCAAGATCGCCGTCAAGAACCCGATCGTCGAGCTCGACGGGGACGAGATGACCCGGATCATCTGGTCCACCATCAAAGAGCAGCTGATCCTGCCCTACCTCGACGTCGACCTCGTCTACTTCGACCTCGGCATCGAGAGCCGCGACGCGACGGAGGACCAGATCACCGTCGACGCCGCCAACGCGATCAAGCAGCACGGGGTCGGGGTCAAGTGCGCGACGATCACGCCCGACGAGGCCCGGGTCGAGGAGTTCGGCCTGAAGGAGATGTACCGCTCGCCGAACGGGACGATCCGCAACATCCTCGGCGGCGTCATCTTCCGCGAGCCGATCGTGATCGCCAACATCCCCCGCCTGGTGCCGGGCTGGACCAAGCCGATCGTGATCGGCCGCCACGCCTTCGGCGACCAGTATCGCGCCACCGACATGGTCGTCCCCGGCGAGGGGACGCTGACCCTCACCTACACGCCCAGGGACGGCTCCGAGCCGGTCGAGCTCGACGTCTACGACTTCCCCGGCGGCGGCATCGCGATGGCGATGTACAACCGCGACGACTCGATCCGCGACTTCGCCCGCGCCTCGATGCGCTACGGGCTGGATCGCGGCTACCCGGTCTACCTCTCGACCAAGAACACGATCCTCAAGCGCTACGACGGTCGCTTCAAGGACCTCTTCGCCGAGGTCTATGAGAACGAGTTCAAGGCCGACTTCGAGGCGGCGGGCATCAGCTACGAACACCGCCTGATCGACGACATGGTTGCGGCGGCGCTGAAGTGGGAAGGCGGCTACGTCTGGGCCTGCAAGAACTACGACGGCGACGTCCAGTCCGACACCGTCGCCCAGGGCTTCGGCTCGCTCGGCCTGATGACCAGCGTGCTGATGAGCCCCGACGGCAAGACGGTCGAGGCCGAGGCCGCCCACGGCACCGTCACCCGTCACTACCGCCAGCACCAGCAGGGCAAGCCGACCTCCACCAACCCGATCGCCTCGATCTTCGCCTGGACCCGCGGGCTCGCCGCTCGCGGCCGGCTCGACGACACGCCCGCGGTCTCACGCTTCGCCGAGACCCTGGAGCGGGTCTGTGTGGAGACGGTTGAAGCCGGGAAGATGACCAAAGACTTGGCCCTCCTCGTCGGCCCCGACCAGGAGTTTCAGACCACGCAGGAGTTCCTCGCCTCGATCGACGAGGGCCTGCAGCGCGCAATGGCATAGCTTCCCCCGCCGATGGGCCTCAAACGTGACATATCGACACGTTTTAGGCCCGTCGGCCCCAGAAAGGAGATTTGAGTGAGCACCCCTGTGAAAGTCACCGTTACCGGCGCCGCCGGCCAGATCGGCTACGCGCTTCTGTTCCGCATCGCCAGCGGCCAGATGCTCGGGCCCGACACGCCGGTCGAGCTCAGCCTGCTCGAGATCCCCGACGCCGTGAAGGCGGCCGAGGGCACTGCGATGGAGCTCGACGACTGCGCCTTCCCACTGCTGCGCAGGATCGACATCTTCGACGATGCGAAACAGGCGTTCGACGGCTGCAACGTCGGCCTGCTCGTCGGCGCCCGGCCGCGCGGCCCTGGCATGGAGCGCGCGGATTTGCTCGAGGCCAACGGCGGCATCTTCAAGCCCCAGGGCGAAGCGATCGCCGCCGGGGCCGCCGATGACATCCGGGTCCTGGTCGTCGGCAACCCCGCCAACACAAACTGCCTGATTGCCCTATCCAATGCAGACGGCGTGCCGCGCGAGCGCTTCACCGCGATGATGCGGCTCGACCACAACCGGGCGATCGCCCAGACCGCCAACAAGCTCGGGGTGGAGATCTCCGCGGTCACCAACATGACCGTCTGGGGCAACCACTCGACCACCCAGTACCCCGACCTGGTCAACGCCAAGGTCAACGGGCAGAGCGCCTGGGATGCCGTCGACGACGAGGCCTGGATCGCCGAGGAGTTCATCCCCCGCGTGGCCAAGCGCGGTGCCGCGATCATCGAGGCGCGCGGCGCATCCAGCGCCGCCTCGGCGGCCAACGCCGCGATCGACCACGTCCGCGATTGGGTACTCGGCACCCCTGCGGGCGACTGGGTCTCGATGGGAGTTCCCGCCGACGGCTCCTACGGCGTCGAGGAGGGGATCGTCGCCGGCTTCCCCTGCAGGTGCAGCGGTGGCGAGTGGTCGATCGTCGAGGGGCTCGACGTGCCCCAGTTCTCCCGTGGCCGCATCGACGCCAGCGCCGCCGAGCTGCGCGAGGAGCGCGACGCGGTGAGTCAGCTCGGCCTCGTCTGAGAATTTTCACATCCTGGTAGTAAAAAGCCGGCCCCAACTGGGGCCGGCTTTTTTACAAGGTGTTTCTCGTCGGCTAGCCGGCGGGGTGGTACTCGCGTCCCTTCTTGGTGACGCGACCCTCTTTCTCCAGTTCGCCGAGCACCCGGTACAGGTAATTCGGTTTGATTTTCATCTGCTTGGCGATCTCCGACGCGGAGATGCCAGGGGCCTGCTCGACCAGTTTGACCGCCTGGTCGGCCCGGGTTCCGCCGCGGCGACGGCGACGTTTGCGCGTAGCGGGTTTCGGAGCGGCAGCATTTTTACGCGGGCGTCCCGGGCCGCGGCCGGTTCCACGCGGCCGTCCGGGGCCGCGCCGCGTCGTGCTGGTGCCGGCGCCGGCAAGGAACGTCACGAGCTGCTCGCGTTCCTCTTCGATCTCCGCAAGACGTCGCTCAGCGATTTCGCGCATCTCGCTTACTGCGTTGCTGGTGCTGGGCATTTCCTTCCTTTCATTCCGGCGGCTTCTCCGCCCCCGGGTCCGTCAGCTGGTCGGAGTGTGGCAGAGTGACAGTGACAGTGACAGTTCGTCCCGTCAAACCTCGGCATGTCACTCTGGCCATTTGGACGAATATGCCCAGATTCAGAAGTTTTTATGCAGCGCTGGAAGTTTTTATGCGGCGCGCTGAGCCTGCCGCTCGGGTGAAATGCGCACGACGTTCCACGCCAATCCAAGTCGCTCCATCGCACCGATGATCCAAGCGGAGGGATCAACCTCCCCCCGGCGCAGACCGTGAGTGGCCGAGCGGGGGAAAGCGTGGTGGTTGTGGTGCCAGGACTCACCGAGCGATGGCAGTGCGAGCCAGAAAACATTGGTCGAGCGGTCGTCCGTAGCGAATCGACGGGTACCGAAGTAGTGGCACACCGAGTTGACGCTCCAAGTCACATGATGCACAAAGAAGATCCTCACCAACCCACCCCAGAGCAGCCCGGTTGCCGCTCCCGCCAGTGTGCCGCTCGCCGCGTACCCAGCCAGTGCGGGTACGAGGAGGGTGAGCGCCACCAGGGGCGCGAACTGACGGGCGATCAGGCGCATGCCGCGGTCCTCGTAGAGGTCGGCTGCGTAGCGCTTCCAGTCTGCCCGTCCCTGGCTTGACATCAACCAGCCGGCGTGCGCATGCCAGAGGCCGGTCACAACTCCGCGCACACCGCCGGCGTGGCCCACGTGGGGACTGTGGGGGTCCCCCTCGCTGTCGGTGTGGGCGTGGTGCTTGCGGTGGTCGGCCACCCAGGAGATCACCGGGCCCTGCACTGCCATCGAGCCCAGCACCGCAAAGGCGTACTCGAGCGGCTTCGAGGTCTGAAAGGAGCGGTGGGTGAGGAGGCGGTGGAAGCCGACGGTGATGCCGACGGCGGTGAGCAAATACATCGCCGCGGCGATCGCCAGGTCGGTGGCGCTGACCAGGCGATTCCAGAGCAGCGCCACCGCCACCAGCGTGGCCAGGAAAGGAACCACCACGGCGGCGAGGTTGACCCCCTTCTCGAGCTTCGTCATCTCGTGCACGGCGGGCAGGTTAGGTGAGGGCGCCAAACAATTATTCGCATTAATGACATTTTTTGAGCTAGATTTTTGTAAGTCACATGACAAAAAAATGGAATTCGGAACCATGGCGTGACCTCTCCGCTTCGGTGGCAGACCTGATCGAGCCTGAGCTCGGGGCAGCGACCGAGGAGATCCTCGAGACGATCGCGCGCGAAGTGCCCGAGTACGCGCGGCCGTTGGAGGGGCGCTTTGGACGCGGCATCCGCACCGGCGTGGCCGAAGCGCTGAGCCAGTTCGTCGCCCTGATTCGCGATCCGGACGCTGGCCGCGATCCCGGTCGCGAGGTCTACGTCGCTCTCGGCCGCGGTGAGCTGCGCCAGGGGCGCACGCTCGATTCGCTGCAGGCCGCCTATCGGGTCGGGGCGCGGGTGGCATGGCGCCGGTTCGCCGCCGCGGTAGGGGGGGCGAAGCTGGGGGCCGCGCAAGTAGCCCTGCTCGCCGAGTCCATCTTTGCCTACATCGACGAGCTCGCCGCCGACTCGGTCGAGGGCTACGCCGCGGCCCAGTCGGCGGCAGAGGAGATTCGCGCCCGCCGCCGCCACGAGTTGGTCGCGCTGCTGGTCCGTGAGCCGCCGGCCGAGCTCGCCGATCTGCGGGCCGCGGCTGGCGCCGCCGGGTGGAAGCTGCCGCGCCGGCTGGCGCCGCTCGCCTGCGGCCCCGACGATCTCGAGCCGATCTCGCGCCGTCTGCCGGCCGACGCGCTTCACACCCGCTTCGAGCAGGTCGGCTGCATCCTGATCCCGGATCCGGCTGGCCCGGGGAGGGAGGCGGAGGTCGGTAACGCCGTCGGGCGCCGCTCCGCGGCGCTGGGCGCATCCTGCGATCCGTCCGGGCTCGCGGGGGCGTGGCGGCTGGCGCTGACCGGGTTGCGAGCCGCCGCCGCGGGGGCGCTTCCCGGCGAGGGCCTGGTCGACGTCGAAGGCCACCTCGCCGAGCTGCTGCTGTTCGAGGCAAGGCCCCTCGGGCGCCGGATCGCCTCCCGCCGGCTGGCCCCCTTCGTGGCGCTGACCCCAAAGGCCCGCCTGCGCATGGAGGAGACCGCCCTGGCCTTCGTTCGCTGTCGCGGCAACTCGGTCGAGATGGCCGCCGAGCTGCACGTGCACCCCCAGACCGCCCGCTACCGCCTCGCCCGCCTGCGCGAGCTGCTCGGCGACCAGCTCGACGACCCCGACGCCCGCTTCGAGCTCGAGCTCGCCCTCCGCTCACCCGCCCCCACAGCTTCCGGTGCGCCTTATCCCCCTGTATCGGAGTAAAAGCGCACTGGAACCCATATCGGAGTAAAGGCACCGCGACGGGGCGGCGGGGCGGCCCGGTGGCGGCGGGTCAGCGGCGGCGCTTCTTGGGCAGGGTGCGGAAGACGGCGTCCCAGAGTGGGGAGGAGACGCCGAAGCCGTAGCGGTGGTCCTGGAAGTGGTGGCGCATGTGCTGCTCGCGCAGGCGCTTGCCGAAGTCCGATTTGGGGACGAAGTGGTGCACGTAGTAGTGCGTGTAGTCGTAGACCAGGTAGCCGAGGATGAAGCCGCCGAAGAGCGGGTAGGCGGCCGGGGTGCCGAAGATCAGCGTGAAGGCGAAGAAGAAGAGCGCCGCCAGCGGGATCGATACCGCCGGGGGCATGACCAGGCGCAGCTTGTCGTTGGGATGGTCGTGGTGGACGCCGTGGATGATGAAGTGCATCTTGTGGCCGAAGGCGTTGTCGGGCTCCCAGTGGAAGACGAGCCGGTGCAGCCAGTACTCGGTCAGGGTCCAGATGCCGACCCCGCCGAGGCTGAGCAGGAGCAGCTGCCAGAGGGCGTAGCCGCGATCGGCGCCGAGCCACTCCATCACCACGATCACGGGCACGAAGACGAGCGCCGGGATCGAGGGGTGCACCCGCGAGAAGAAGTTGAGGAATTCGCTATCGAACAGCTGCGGCGAGGCGGCGAGCTTGTCGGTCCGGCGAGAGGACTCCATCAGGGCCGAATGGTAGCGACGGCCCGACTCGGCTTCCGCAAGACGCGGGGAACCTGTGACGAGACTGTGTCAAGAACGTTGCGCTTTGCGGAATCGCCCCGCACGAAAGCGTCACGACGGTGGCAATATCGCCGCCGTGCCGCGCAAGAAAAAACCGAGCTGCGAGGACTGCTACTTCGGCAAGAACCTCCTCTGCGCGCTCGAGCTGGGTGAGCCCTGCGCGACGTTCCGGCCCGACCGCCCCGAGGGGCTGGTGCCGCCGAAGCAGCCCGTGCTGCTGATGAGGCCACCGAGGTGGGCGTCACAGGCCCAAACGGCCTGAGGCGGTAGGCGCGCCACGCCCCCCGCGGGAGCGGCTCTGGCTAATGTTCTGACCCAATGCCGGAGCGGGACCTATACGCGTGGGCGCGAACCACTTACGTCTCGCGCAGGAGCAGGGGATTTACCCCCAACGTGGACGTCTACTACTGCGGCGATCCGCAGCGGGCGGTGGTCAAGGTCGACCTCGCCGGCGTCAACCTCGACGAGGTCGGGATCGAGGTGGGGAACCGGCAGTTGGCGATCGTCGGCGAACGGCACGTGCAGGAGACCGAGGGGCGGGTCTACCAGCAGGTGGAGATCCCCTCCGGTCCCTTCCGCCGCGTGGTCGAGCTGCAGGTCGACGTCGACCCCGAGCGGGCCAGCGCCAACTACGAAGACGGCGTCCTGCGCATCGACCTGCCGCTGCGCGATCCGGCCCAGACCACACGCCGCGTCCCGATCGGGAGGGACTAGTGCCGGCGCGAAAGAGGCGACGCTGATGGAGGGCAGCCCCGTGCTCGAGGTCGTCGACTCGGTCGACGCCGAGGAAGCGATCCGCTCCTCCGAGCCGCTCCCCGACGCGCTGCCGGTCCTGCCGCTGCGCGAGACCGTCACCTTCCCCGAGACGCTGACCCCGCTCGCGGTCGGCCAGGAGCGCTCGATCAAGCTGGTCAACGACGTGCTCGGCGCCAACCGGATGCTGGCGATGGTCGCCGCCCGCGACCCCGAGAACGAGGAGCCCGGCCCCGACGACCTCTACAAGGTCGGGGTCGTCGGCGTCGTCGCCCGCATGCTCAAGGTCCCCGACGGCACCCTGCGCGTCCTCGTCCAGGGCACCCAGCGGGTGCGGCTCGGCCCCTACGTCGCCGAGCAGCCCTACCTGGTCGCGCGGATCGCCGAGCTGGCCGACGTGGTCGAGGACGGCACCGAGCTGGAGGCGCTGACCCGCAACGTGCAGCGCACCTTCTCGGAGATCATCGAGCAGATCCCCTACCTGCCCGAGGAGCTGCAGATGGCGGTCGCCAACCTCGACGACCCGGCCGCCCTCGCCCACCTGATCGCCGGCGCCCTGCGGATCTCGGTCGAGGAGAAGCAGCAGCTGCTGGAAGAGCTGAACGTCGTCGCCCGCCTCCGCCACCTCTCCCAGATCCTCGCCCGCGAGCTCGAGGTCGTCCAGCTCGGCACCCAGATCCAGACCCAGGTGCAGTCGGAGATCGACAAGGGCCAGCGCGAGTTCTTCCTGCGCCAGCAGCTGAAAGCGATCCAGGACGAGCTGGGGGAGGGCGACGAGCAGCAGGCCGAAGCCAACGAACTGCGCGAGAAGATCGAGGCGGCGAAGCTGCCCGAACACGCCGCGAAGGCGGCCGAGCGCGAGCTGGCGCGGCTGGAGAAACTGCCGCCGGCGGCGGCCGAGCACGGCGTCATCCGCACCTACCTGGAGTGGCTGACCGAGCTGCCCTGGTCGGTCGAAACCGAGGACAACCTCGACATCGCCCACGCCCGCGAGGTCCTCGACGCCGACCATTACGACCTGGAGAAGATCAAGGACCGCATCCTCGAGTACCTCGCCGTGCGCAAGCTCAACCCCGATTCGCCCGGCCCGATCCTCTGCTTCGTCGGCCCGCCCGGCGTCGGCAAGACCAGCCTCGGCCGCTCGATCGCCCGCGCCCTCGGCCGCGAGTTCGAGCGGATCTCGGTCGGCGGCGTCCGCGACGAGGCCGAGATCCGCGGCCACCGCCGCACCTACATCGGCGCGATGCCGGGGACGATCGTGCGCGCCCTGCGCGACGCCGGCACCCGCAACCCCGTCTTCATGATCGACGAGATCGACAAGATGGGCGCCGACTTCCGCGGCGACCCCGCCTCGGCGATGCTCGAGGTGCTCGACCCGGCCCAGAACGACTCCTTCCGCGACCACTACCTCGACCTCGAGTTCGACCTCTCCGAGGTGATGTTCATCGCCACGGCGAACGTGCTCGACACGATCCCCGGCCCGCTGCAGGACCGGATGGAGACGATCGAGCTGGCCGGCTACACGCTCGAGGAGAAGAAGAACATCGCCCGCCGCTACCTGGTGCCGCGCCAGATCAAGGCCAACGGGCTGAAGCCGTCGCAGATCGAGTTCGCCGACCCGGCCCTGGCGGCGATCGTCGAGGAGTACACGCGCGAGGCGGGGGTGCGCGGCCTCGAGCGCCAGATCGGCACCGTCTGCCGCAAAGTCGCCCGCGAAGTCGCCGAGGGCAAGGGCAAGGGCAAGGTCAGGGTCTCGGCCAAGCGCGCCCGCGAGCTGCTCGGCCGCCGCCGCGTCTTCGCCGAGCAGCGGCGCCGGACCAAGGACCCCGGCGTCGCCACCGGCCTCGCCTGGACGCCGACCGGGGGCGACGTGCTCTTCATCGAGGCGACCTCGATGCCGGGCACGGGCAAGCTGACGATCACCGGGCAGCTCGGCGAGGTGATGAAGGAGTCGGCGCAGGCGGCGCTCTCCTACGTGCGCGGCCATTGGCGCGAGCTGGCGCCGGAGCTGGAAGAGGACTGGTTCGCCAAGCACGACATCCACATCCACGTCCCCGCCGGGGCCGTGCCCAAGGACGGGCCCTCGGCGGGCGTGGCGATGACGGTCGCCCTCTCCTCGCTGATAGGCGGCCGCCCGGTGCGCAACGATGTGGCGATGACCGGCGAGGTGACCCTGACCGGCCAGGTCCTGCCGATCGGCGGCTTGAAGGAGAAGTCGCTGGCGGCGCAGCGGGCCGGCATCAAACGCGTGCTGGTGCCGGAGCGCAACGAGGGCGACGTGGCGGAGATCCCCGAGCGCGAGCGCAGCGAGCTCGAGTTCGTCTACGTGGACGAGGTCTCCAGGGCGATCGACGCCGCCCTGGTGTAGCTGCCGTGGAGGCCGCCGGGGCGCTGCGCCGTCGCAGCACTTTCTCCACCTACCTGGAAGCGCTGGGGGCGCTCGTCCGCTCGCGCTCGCGCGCCTTCTGGATCGTCGCCGGGCTCACCGTCCTCGCCGCGGCGCTGCGCTTCGCCACGCTCGGGGTGCAGAGCTACCACCACGACGAGATCGTCACCGCCAGCCGCATCCTCCGCGACGGCTTCTGGCACGCGATGGACGCGGTCGGCTTCAGCGAGTCGGCGCCGCCGCTCTACTACGCCCTCGCCTGGCTCTGGACGCAGGTGACCGGAACCGGCGAGGTCGGGTTGCGCTCGGTCTCCGCCGCCGCCGGCGTCGCCACCGTGCCGGTTGCCTACCTGCTCGGCGCCGAGCTGAGCGGCCGCCGCGCCGGCCTCCTCGCCGCCGCCCTGGTCGCGGTCAACCCGATGCTGCTCTGGTACTCGCAGGAGGCGCGCGGCTACTCCCTCTTCGTCCTGCTCACCGCGATCTCGCTGCTCTACTTCGCCCGCGCCCTCGATCGCGGCCGGCGCCGCGACTCGCTCGGCTGGGGCATCGCCTCGGCCCTCGCCCTCGCCACCCACTACTTCGCCGTCTTCCCGATCGCGGCGGAGGCGCTCTGGCTGTTGCGGCGCCGGGGCCGGGAGCGGGGGGGCGCCTTTCCCGGCCTCTGGGCGATCGCCGCCGCGGCGCTCCTGCTGGCGCCCCTCGTCATCCTCCAGTCCTCCTACAAGCACGCCGAGTGGATCGGCAACAACGGCCTCGGCCACCGGCTCTGGGAGGCCGGGCTCACCTTCGCCCTGGGCGAGACCGGCGACATCGTCGCCCAGGTCGAGCACCCGCTGCTGGCCGTGGTGCCGGGCCTGCTGGCGGTCGCCGGCCTTGGCCTGATCCTGCTGCGCGGCGGCCGCCGCGAACGGCGCGCCAGCGGCCTCCTGCTCGCCCTCGCCGCCGTCACCTTCGCCGTCCCGCTCGCGATCGGGCTGCTCGACCCCAGCAAGGACTACGTGCTGGCGCGCAACCTGCTGCCGGCCCTGGTGCCGCTGCTGGTCGCGCTGGCGATCGGCTTCAGCCTCCCCGCCGCCCGCCGTCGCGGCGCCGCCCTGGCCGCGCTGCTGGTCGCCTACTCCCTCGGCTTCTCGGTCTGGGCCAGCGTCTCGCCGGCGCTGCAGCGGCCCGACTGGGAGGCGGTCGCCGGGGCGCTTGGCGAACCGACGACGCCGCGGGCGATGGTCACCTGGACCCTCGGCGAGGCCTCGCTGCGCTACTACCTCTCGACCGGCTCCTTCCAGGTCCAGGCCTCCGAAGGCTTCCGCTGGTGGGTCGGCGAAGTCGACTTCATCTCCGACGGCCCCGTGCCGGCGCCGCCGGCCCACCTTCTCGGGCCCGGCTTCCGCGAGGTCGGCTACGAGAAGGTCGGCCGCCTCTACGTGCGCCGCTTCGCCACGCCCGGCCAGGAGCTGAGGCCGCTGCGCCTGCGCACGGTCCGCGACGCCGAGCTCGGCTTCCGCACCAACGGCGTGCTGCTCGACGGCATCGGCCCGGGCTGACGCCGCCCGATCGAAGCGAGTTATCCTGAGTTCCCCAGGAGAACCCAGCGAGGAGATGGCATGACCAAGACCAAGGCGACCCAGGCCGCCGATCTCTATTCGACCGCCCGCGAGAACCCCTACGTGCAGCGGCTGATCGAGGACGAAGAGTTGCGCGACAGCATCAAGAAGGCCTTTGAAGCGGCGAAGGGCGCGTACGGCCGTGCGACCAGCAACGGCAGCGCGGTCAAGGCCGTGACCAGCGACAAGAAGGTGCAGAAGGACCTCAAGGTCGCCGCCGAGAACCTGCGCGACGCCTCCGAAGCCCTGCGCGCGCCGAAGAAGCGCAAGAAGAGCCGCCTCGGTCGCATCGTCCTGCTTGCCCTGGTCGGCGCCGCCGCTGCCCTGATCCTCAGCGAGGGTGCCCGCAAGGCCGTGCTCGACGCCCTCTTCGGCGCCGAAGAGGAGTTCGAGTACACGTCAACTACGAGCATCAACGGCGGATAGACGACCGCCTCGCCTGGCATACCCGCGGATGACGCGCCGGCGCGGCGCTGGATCACCACCCGCCTCCTCACGAATAGCGGTGCTATTCGTTCGTCAGCGTGCGGCGCCCAGCTTGGCCGGGTGCGCCCCCTCGGGCATGCCAGGCAGCGTTGGTCATCTATCCGCCTGCGCTACGTAGACTGACCTTATGGAGGCGGCGACCAAGGAGCGTGAGCTCAGCGGTGAGAAGGCCCAGCGCATCGTCGATGCGATGCGGGTCAGCGTCGCCAAGCGCGGGGCGGCGGGTTCGACCTTCGAGCACGTCGCCCGCGAGGCGGGCGTAAGCCGGGGCCTGCTCCACTACTACTTCGGCACCAAGGAGCGGCTGCTGGTCGAGGTCGTGCGGCGCGATGCCGAGATCCGCGTCGCCCGGCTCGACGAGCCGCTGGAGCAAGCGGAGACGGTCGACGACGTGATCGAGGTTCTGCTCGCCAGCCTCACCGACCTGATCGAGAACGAGCCCGCCTTCTTCCTCCTCCTCTACGAGCTCTTCAGTGCCGGTCGTCGCAACCCGGAGATCCAGCGCGAGGTCGGCCAGCTCTTCGAGCGCACCCGCTCCCACGTCGCCGACGTCCTGCGTTCGAAGGAGCGCGAGGGAGTGCTGAAGCTGCGCCACGACGCCGAGGAGATCGTCTCCTACCTCTTCGCGATCGCCGACGGCTTCGCCCTGCAGGCGCTCTCCGACACCGAGCGCGACATCAGCGGCGGCCTCGCCGTCGCCGCTGCCTGCGGTCGCTACCTGCTCGTCTCCGAGTAGCTCACGGCCGTTCCGGTGCGCTTTATCCCCGATATGGGGAGCAAAGGCGCACCGGAACCGGGGGGGCACGTGACCGCACTCACAGACGGCCGCTCGTCCGTCCGAAAGGCTGGCTGTCCAGCCAATGCGTGAGTTCATGGTCAAGCTTGCCGGGTTCCTCGGCCGTCACCGGCGCTGGGTGCTCGTGGGCTGGGTCGTGGTCGTCGCCCTGGCGCTGCCGATCGCCTCGCACCAGACCGACCACCTGACCGGCGGCGGCTTCGACGTTCCCGGCAGCGAATCGAAAGTCGTGAGCGATTCGCTGGAGGGCGAGTTCAGCGACGAAACCGGCCAGATCGCGGTCCTATTGCGGGCGGCGCCGGCGGCCGATCGCGCCGCCCGGCTCGCCGCCGTCGACCGGGTCCGCCGCGCGGTCGCCGGGCTCGAGGAAGTGACCCTGCCGCCGGCAACGGTGCGCCGCGCCGAGCTCGCCCTGCAGCGCTCCGACACCGCGATGCTGCCGCTCTACAGCGAAAAGTCCTCGGATCGCCAGATCGATTCGGCGACCGATTTGCGCGAAGAGCTCGACCCCGGCACGGCGACGAACGGGGTCACCACCTACCTCGCCGGGCAGCCGACGATCTGGGCCGGCATGCAGGAGCTCTCCAAGGAAGACCTGGCCAAAGCCGAGGCCGGCGGCTTCCCGATCGTCGCGATCATCCTGCTCGTCGTCTTCGGCTCGCTGGCGGCGGCGGTGCTGCCGCTGGTGCTCGGCTTCGTCAGCGTGATCGTCACCGGCGCCCTGATCTACTTCCTCTCGCTGCAGATCGAGACCTCGGTCTTCGTCACCAACATGGCCTCGATGATCGGGATCGGGGTGGCGATCGACTACTCGCTCTTCATCCTCGCCCGCTATCGCGAGGAGCGGGCGCGCGGCCTCGGCCAGGAGGCCGCGCGGGCCGAGGCGCTCTCGACCTCGGGTCTCGCCGTCGCCTTCTCCGGCCTCGCGGTGATCGTCTCGCTCGCCGGCCTCTGGATGGTCGACAACCAGGCGCTGCGCTCGATGGCGCTGGGGGCGATGACCGTGGTGGCGATCTCGATCCTCACCGCGGTCACCCTGCTGCCGGCCCTGATCGCGATGCTCGGCGACCGCGTGCTGCCGGGCGGCTTTGTCGCCCGGGCCCTTGCCTTCCTCGGCCGCCCGTTCAGGGGCCTGCGCCGCGATCGTCCCGAACGCGAGGCGTTCTGGGTGCGCTGGACTGCGCGGGTCATGGCCCGCCCCTGGGTCGCCGTGATCGGGGTTTCCTCGGTCCTCCTCTTCCTCGCGATCCCGCTGCTCTCGATCGAGACCGGGACCCAGGCCCTGACCCAGTTCCCCAAGGGCAGCGACGTGCGGGTGGGCAACGAACTGGCCTCCGAGCAGCTCGGAGGCGGTACGGACCCGGTGCAGATCGTTGCCTCGTTTACCGGTGGCGAGGCGGCGCGCGCCGATCGCGCCGCGGTCGCGAGCTTTGCGCGCACGATCGAGTCGACCCCCGGGGTCAGCTCGGTGGCGCCGCCGGCCTTCGCCGGTAACGGCGTCCTGATTCAGGCGACGCCAAGCGCCCCCAGCGAGTCCGACGCGACGATCGCACTGGTCGAACGGCTGCGCGACCAGGTCGTGCCCGCCACCGCGCTGGCCCACACCGCCACGGTCGACGTCGGTGGCGAAACCGCGCGCAGCCAGGACGCCCGCGACCAGGTCAGCGGCTCGATGTGGAAGATCGTCCTCTTCGTCCTCGCGCTCAGCTTCCTCGTCCTGATGGTGATGCTGCGCTCCCTGCTGTTGCCGCTGAAGGCCGTGCTGATGAACCTGCTCTCGATCGGGGCCGCCTTCGGCGTGCTCGTCGCGATCTTCCAGTGGGGCTGGCTCTCCAGCCTGCTCGGCTTCGAAAGCCAGGGAGCGCTGGACACGATCAACGTGCCGCTGATCTTCGCCATCGTCTTCGGCCTCTCGATGGACTACGAGGTCTTCCTGATGTCGCGCATCCGCGAGCACTACCTCGAGCACGGCGACAACGAACGCGCCGTCGCCGAAGGCCTCTCGACCAGCGCCCGCACGATCTCCTCGGCGGCGCTGATCATGACCTGCGTCTTCGCCGTCTTCGTGCTCACCGGCGTGCCCTCGATCAAGGAGCTCGGCCTCGGTTGCGCGGTGGCGATCGCGCTCGACGCGACCCTGGTCCGCCTGATCCTCGTGCCGGCGGCGATGAAGCTGCTCGGCGGCTGGAACTGGTGGATGCCCTCCTGGCTCGACCGTCTGCTCCCCGACCTCAGCTTCGAGGCCGGCAGTGGCTCGGCGCCCGAGCCGGCGGAGGCCTGAGACCCGCCCCGGCAGGGGTTCCACTTAACTTTTTTGCGGGGGCGCGGCCCT
>DASZSJ010000106.1:0-4847 GCA_035548675.1 Solirubrobacterales bacterium | reverse complement strand
TGCCGAGTGTCTGGTTTGCCACCGTATACGTGGGTCAACTCAACACTCGACACCGCGGGCTCGCCCAAAATCGCCTGTCGGTCGGCTTCTGCCTCTTCCTGGGTCCGTTGCTGACGAAATTCGTGGAATCAATCATCTAGGCCTCGGCGGGGTGGGGGCGACGGACCTCGTGGCGGCCCTCGCCGTACATGCGGGTCTCGTAGGCGATCATCGCCCAGAGCAATAGGTTGGCCACCGCCAGGGCGGCCAGCGCCGGCACCTCGGTCGCCACCGGGACGAGGATCAGCAGCACGATCGCCAGGCCGAGGCGCTGGCGGTTGATCGTGTGGACGTGGCGGTAGCGGAAGGCGACGAGGCCGAGCAGGTAAACGGCGACCCCGCCGAGCAGGGCGAATGCCGGGACCGTATGCAGGTGCTCGTCGAAGTGGCCGATCGTCTTCTTCAGGCCGAGCGCGGCGAGGACGATGCCGGCGACCATGATCAGGTGCAGGTAGGAGTAGGAATCGCGCGCCATCTCGTTCTGCACGCGCCCCACCTCGGCCTCGGCGAGGCGGCGGGTGGAGACGATCGCGACGATGTCGAAGTAGACCCACCACATCGCCGCGGTGAGGGCGACGCCGAGCACCGCGGCGGTGCCGATGCCGAGGTCCAGTGCGTGCTCGGCGCCGACCCCGATCGCGACGATCGACTCGCCGAGGGCGATGATCACGATCAGGCCGTGGCGCTCGGCAAAGTGCTCTGGGACCAGCTTCCAGCCCTCCGAGCCGAAGAGGTAGGGCCCGCCCATGTCGAGGAAGAGGGCAAGCGCCCAGAGCGCGCCCTGGGCGAGGCCGTCGAAGGCCGAGGCGGTGGCGAGCAGGACGACGGCGATGAAGGTGCTCACCGCGAGGCCCAGCACCGAGTGGCGCAGGCCGTCGTCCTCGGGACTGGCGAGCATGAAGAGGCCGATGTGGGCGACGCGGACCACGCCGAAGATCAGGGCGAAGGCGAGGCCGAGGTCGCCGAAGGCTTCCGGCACGCAGAGGGAGACCAGCAGCAGCGCCGCCATCGCGCCGATCATGATCAGCCGCACCGCCCCCTCCTCGGGATCGACGACGCTGGTCAGCCACGAGTAGCCGGTCCACGACCACCAGAGCATGCCCAGCACGAGCAGTCCCTGGGCCAGACCCTCCCAGGTCGGGTGGTGCGACATCAGCGCCGTGCACTGGGTGATCGCCAACACGAAGACGAGGTCGAAGAAGAGCTCCAGCGGCGTCACCCGCTCGCCTTCGCGCAGGGTGGCGCCGAGGCGGGAGGAGGTTTGCCGATCCGCGGCCACTGCCGCCCAAGCTACTTACTGTCCGTCTTCGGCGGCGAATTCGGCCAGCATTTGCTGCTCGCGGTCCTTCTTCGGGAAGCCGAAGAAGACGAGCGCGCCGCCGAGCAGGATCGCGACGATGCCGGCCAGGTAGGCCCACTCGTCACCCTGCAGGAAGCTCGCCTTGGCGGCGCCGATGATCTGATCGGCGTGGGCCGGGTAGCGCGAGGCGAGGTCGGCGGCGCTGGCGAAGGACTTGGTCAGCTGGCCTTCGACGCTCTCGGTCACCCGCGCCGAGTTGGGCGAGTTGGCGATCGCTTCGCTGGCCGCGGCGGCGTAGCCGGCGGTGAGCAGGGCGCCGAGGATCGACTGCATGATCGCGCCGCCGAGGTCCCGCTGCAGGTCCGCAGTGCCCGAGGCCATGCCGGCCCGCCGCACCGGCACCGAGCCGGTCAGCGAGTGCGAGGCCGGCGTGCCGGCGAAGCCGACGCCGATGCCGATGAAGGCGTAGCCCAGCGCCACCCTCCAGTAGGGGATGCCTTCCTTCCAGAGCAGCAGCATCGTGAGGAAGCCGAGGACGCAGAAGACGTAGCCGACGAGCAGGGTGAAGCGCGCGCCCCGGGCCTCGACCAGCTTCGCCGAGCGCGGTGCGACGAGGACCATCAGCACCGCCGCCGGCAGGATCGCCAGGCCCGAGTCCAGGGTCGAGTAGTCGAGCACGTTCTGGAGGAACTGCTGGCCGATGAACATCGCCCCCATCAGCGAGCCGAAGACGATGATCCCGGCGCAGGCGGCGACCCAGAAGGTGCGTCGCCTGGCCACCTCCAGGTCGTAGAGCGGCGAGGGCGCGCGGCGCTGGCGCAGGACGAAGGCGCCGGTCGCGGCCAGGGCGACGATGCCGAGCCCGATCGCCAGCGAGCCCTTGTCCGGCACCGGGGCGAGGTTGATGCTGAGGACGAGCGCCGCCACCAGCAGCACCGAGAGGATTCCGCCGAGGTTGTCGACGGGCTCCGTCGTCTCGTTGACGTGGGCCGGCACGTAGCGCCAGGCGAGGAAGAGGGCGACGGCCGCCAGCGGCAGCGTGATCAGGAAGACCGAGCCCCAGTCGAAGTGTTCGAGCAGGGCGCCGGAGAGCAGCGGCCCGAGCGAGGCGATCGCGCCGCCGATCGCCGACCACAGGGCGATCGCCCGCGTCCGCTTCTCCCCCGACCAGAGCGCCGTGATCAGCGCCAGCGTCGTCGGGAAGGCCATGCCGGCCGAGATGCCGCCGACCACCCGGGCGACGAAGAGGACGTCGATCGAGGGCGCGAAGCCGGCGATCAGCGCCTGCGGGATCGAGAGACCCATCCCCAGCAGCAGCATCGCCTTGCGCCCGTAGCGGTCGCCGAGCGCGCCCAGGTAGAGGACCGAGGTGGCGAGCCCGAGCGAGTAGCCGACGGCGACGAGGTTGAGCGAGGTCTGGCCGGCGTTGAAGGCCTTGCCGATGTCCGGCAGCGCCACGTTGGCGACCGCGAGGTTGAGGTTGGCAACCGCGGCGACGAGGATCAGCGCCGTGAGGACGAGCCCGGCGCGCTTGGGGCTGCTCGACTCCATCTGGCGCGCAACCTACCCCAGCCATCCGCCGTCCCGCATCCGCCGTCCCGCGAGCGACGTGTCGCCCGCGCCTGGGGGGCGAGGTCGGGCCCGTCCGAGGGAGGTAGGGTCCGGCGCGATGGCCGACCAGCGCAAGAGTCCCGAGGCGCCGCGCGGGGAAAGGGTCCTGCCGGGCGTCTGGCGGCTGCGCCTGGCGCTGCCCTGGCCGGGCGTGCCGCACGGCAACGTCTGGGCCGTCGCCGCCGACGGCGGCATCGTGCTCTTCGACACCGGCATCGGCGGCGCGGGGCGGATGCGCCAGTTCGACCTCGCCCTCGCCCAGGTCGGCTTCGGCATCGAGGACGTGAAGCTGCTCGTCTGCACCCACTCGCACACCGACCACTACGGCCTGGCGGCGCCGATCGTCGCCGGGGCCGGCTGCGAGCTCTGGATGCACCCCGCCTGGGAGCACGTGCGGCTGCTCGCCGACGATCCGGCGGCGGCGCTGGAGCAGCGGCTCGAGGTGGCGCGCCAGAGCGGCGTGCCGGCGGCTTCGCTCGAGCGCTACCGCGAGTCGCGCAAAGACGACGACGACAACGGCATCGACGCGATCGTCGAGCCCGACCGCGACCTCCTGCCGGGGGTCGAGGTGGAGACCGACCTCGGCACCTGGCAGGTCTACGAGACCCCTGGCCACGCCCCCTCGCACGTCGTCCTGCACCAACCCGAGCGCAGGCTGATGATCTCCGGCGACCACCTGCTCGGCCGCACCGTGCTCTTCTTCGATCACGGCCACACCCCCGACCCGATCGGCGAGTTCCTCGCCAGCCTCGACCGGGTCGAGCCGCTCGCGGTTGACCTCTGCCTGCCCGGCCACGGCCGCCCCTTCCGCGACCCGAAAGCCAAGATCGAGGAGGCGCGCCGGCAGGTCGGCGAGCTGCTCGACAAGACCCGCGAGGCGCTGGGCGAGGGGGAGAAGACCGGCTTCGAGGTCGTCGCCGAGATCGTCGGCGCCGAGAACGTCAACACACCGGTCAGCGCCTGGGTCCTGCAGATCGTCCTCTCCTGCCTCGACCACATGGCGATCCTCGGCGAGGTCGAGCGGGTCGAGGGGACCGATCCGCAGCGCTGGAGGCTGGCCTGAGGAGCGCCGCCGCCCGCCGCTCCCGATAGCCTTCCAGCGCAGTGGCTAGCTTCACCCTGACGCGCGAGATCGCGGCGCCGGCCGAGACGGTCTTCGAGGTGCTCACCGACCACGCTGGGTACTCGAAATTGACGCCGCTGCGCAAGTCCGAGCTCGAGCGCGAGGGGGAGACCGACGCCAACGGAGTCGGCGCGATCCGCAGGCTGACCGCCGTTGGCCCGCCAATGCGCGAGGAAGTGATCGCCTACGAGGCCCCGAACCGCTTCTCCTACACGGTCCTCTCCGGGCTGCCGGTGCGCGACCACGTCGGCACGGTCGAGCTCTCCGAGCAGGGCGGGAAGACGAGGATGGTCTACGCGGTCCGCAGCCAGCCGACGCTGCCGGTTGCCGGCTTTGCCGTCATCGCCGTGGTCAAGCAGGCGATCAAGGGGC
This sequence comes from Solirubrobacterales bacterium, assembly GCA_035548675.1. Taxonomy (GTDB): domain Bacteria; phylum Actinomycetota; class Thermoleophilia; order Solirubrobacterales; family 70-9; genus VRUE01. The sequence goes on along the minus strand of DASZSJ010000106.1, from coordinate 402 downwards.
TGATCGACGGCGTCGCCAAGGAGTCCGAGCGGCGCGCGGCGACCACGGGTTGAGCGAGCGCGGATGAGCCCGCGCCTCGATGAGCAGGAGCTGCGCAGGAGGGCGATCGAGGGAGTTCGCGAGGAGGTCGCGGCGTTCGGCGCCGCCGCGCCGGGCTCGCGGCTGATTCGTGAGGCGGGGCTGCTCGCCTCGATCGTCCCGGCCTCGCCCCAGCGCTCGCTCTTCAACTCGGTCTTCTACGAGGAGCCGGCGGCGCTGGTGGCACAGCTCGACTCGCTGGCCGGGGCCTACGAGGAGCACGGCGTGCGCGCCTGGACGGTCTGGGTGCCGGACGCCGATCGCGAGAGCGCCGGCCTGCTCGCCGCGCGCGGCCACGCGCTCGACGCCGCGCCGCGGGCGATG
>DASZSJ010000105.1:0-26857 GCA_035548675.1 Solirubrobacterales bacterium | reverse complement strand
CCCCCCCCCCCCCCCCCCCCCACGCCTCCAACAGCGCGGCGGCTTCCCGGGCAGAGAGCTTCAGGGACGCGCTGGCGGATGACTTCAACACGCCGCGGGCGATGGCGGAGGCGTTCGAGCTCGTCGGCGAGGCAAATCGCGGTGAGGCCTCAGCGCCCGAAGCGGCCCAGATTCTGGCGGAGATGCTCGCGCTCGTCGGCCTCGGCTCCCTTACCCAGCCGGATAAGGGAGCTGAGGCCGACGAGGAAGCGGAGAAACTTCTTTTGGAGCGGCAGGAAGCTCGCATAGCCAGGGACTTCGCCCGGGCCGATGAGATCCGGGACCGTTTGGCTGAGCTGGGCTGGGAGGTTCGGGACTCCGCCGAGGGCGCGAAGCTCGTGCCAAGGGGTTGAGGGTGCCCTTGGCTCGCCCATCCGACATCGACCACGCCAGAGGTGGGTGAATGTCGGATGCGTCGCAGCTGATCTACGGCAAGCAGCCGGTTGCGGAGGCCGAGCGGGGGAGGCGCGGAGTGCTGCGGGTTTGGCGGGCGCCGGAGACGTCCGGGGAGGAACTGGAGCGGCTTTGCGGGTCGCCTGACCACCAGGGCGTCGTCGCCGAGGTCGAGCCGTATCCGTATGCCGGGGCGGCGGAGTTGCTGGGGGTCGAGAGCGCGCTGCTCCTCGCCCTCGACCAGGTCCAGGACCCGCGCAACCTCGGTGCTGTCGCCCGTTCCGCCGAGGTGGCGGGGGCGGCGGGGCTGGTCATCCCCGAGCGTCGCTCGGCGGCGGTGACCGCGGTTGCCTGCAAGACCTCGGCGGGGGCGGTCGAGCATCTGCCGATCGCCCGCGTGCGCAACCTCGCGGATTGGCTGGGGGAGGCAAAGGAGGCCGGGTTCTGGATCTGGGGCGCCGCCGCTGGCGCCGAGCAGGCGCCCTGGGACGTCGACCTCACCGGTCCGACCGTGCTCGTCCTCGGTGGCGAGGGCAAGGGTCTGCGGCCACGAGTCGCCTCTGCCTGTGACGGTCTGGTTGCCCTGCCCCAGGGGGGCAAAATCGATTCGCTCAACGTCTCGGCGGCGGCCACGGCGCTGCTCTTCGAGGCGCTGCGGCAGCGGTAGCAACTGCAACGGCGATTGCACGAATTTACGGTTGGGGTTGACAGAACACCGCGCGGCCGTAAACTAACGCGCCAATAAGGTTGAACCTCAGCTTGAGTCTGAGGTGACCAGTCCATAAGGGCGCCACCAGGGGAGGTAAAGGCGCCACGACCCTTCGTTCAAGGAGAAGGATCTGTGGCTCTATCTTCGCCGACCCAGGAAATGCAATTGCCCTCGGGCCGTCTCAACGGTTCTCTCAGACCCGTCGAGACTAACCTTCAACCTGAGCTTGATGACCATTATCTGGTCGCGCTCGCCAAGGAGGGCAGGGCCGATGCATACGACGCGATCGTCCGTCGCTACCGCGGCTTCGTGCGGCTCAAGGCCTCTTCTTACTTCCTGCTCGGCGGCGAGGCCGACGATCTGATCCAGGAAGGCCTGCTCGGCCTCTACAAGGCGGTCCGCGACTACCGCACCGACCGCGAGTCGAGCTTCCGCAACTTCGCCGAGCTCTGCATCACGCGTCAGATCATCACCGCGGTCAAGACCGCGACCCGCAACAAGCACACGCCGCTCAACCAGTACGTCTCCTTCAGCCAGACGCCAGCCGCCGCCGGCGACTCGGACACGACCCTGGACGAGATCCTGCCCGGCCCCTCGGTCCACGACCCGGTCAACCAGGTGATCGCTTCCGAAGAGCTGGAGAGCCTCGTCTCCTGCCTCTCCGGCGTCTCCGGCGTGCTCTCCGACCTGGAGAGCCGCGTGCTCTCGCTCTACCTCGACGGCCATTCCTACGAGGCGACCGCCGAGCGACTCGAGTGCGACACGAAGACAGTCGACAACGCCCTGCAGCGGGTCAAGCGCAAGGTCGGCGCCCACCTCGCCTCGCGCGAGGTCTGAGGCCGTCCGACCTGCGCATATCGGCGTCCTCGCTCGCTTGTGTGCAAGGCACGCGGCGCTCCTGCGTCCTCGATCTGCTTGGTCGGATGGCCTCAAACTGGTAGCGGATCAGCTTGACAACTCCCCCAAGGGAGATCGACCAGCAGCTTCGCGATCGTGTTCTTGGCCGCGCCGCGCAGAGCTTCCCGCCCTAAGTGGGTCGCCCAGGCGCTGCCCTGCGATCGATTGACCCACGTATACGGTGGCAAATCGATCGCACGTCACCGTGGGCTCCTCCAAGGTGCGGCTCAGGGGCCACAGGGCTCGCAACCTCGCTCGCCCTTTGCTCGTGGGGTTCTGTTGTGCTCGTGGGGATTTGTTGAATCGACCGGCTGGGGGCGATTCGAACTGAGCCAGTGCCCTCAGGTGGACGGAAGGTCGGCGAGGACGTACTCGAGCAGTTCGCGGCCGTGCTCGGAGGCGACGGAGACGTCGTCGGCCTTGATCCGGGCGCGGTGCAGGGACTGCATGCGCAGCACGTCGCCGTCGCAGCGGCTGTTGGGGAAGACGCCCGAGTAGGAGACGCCGAGCCGCTCCAGATGGTCGGCAACCAGCGCCGTGGCGGGCTTCTCCAGCGGTAGGTCGAGGTAGACGGCGTCGAGCCCGGCGCGGTGGAAGAGGTGGTGGCGCTCCGCCGCGACGGCGGCCTCGAGGTCTTCACCCGGCTCGTGCACCGTGATCAGCGCCAGGTTGTGGTCGGCCTCGATCGCGACGTGCAGCGCGGTCTTCTCGGCGAGCTCTGCGCCGGCGGGCGGTTCGGCCAGCCTGCCACGCAGCTCGCACAGCTCCAAGGTGCGGCCGATGACCTCGCGATGCCGCTCCGGCGCGTAGGCGGGGCGCTCGTGGCCGTCGTTGAGCTTGGTGTAGAAGAGCGCGGCCGACTGCCGCCCGCGCCGCCCGCCGCCAGCCGCGTCGTTCGCGACCGAAGCCGGGATCCAGCCGAGCAGGAAGCCGGTCTCATGCGCTCCGAGCTCGATGTTCGCCCGCTGGCTATAGGGGTGGGCCGCGGTCGCCTCGCTGTACATTCCCGCCAGTCCCCGCTCGGTCGCCCAGTCGACCAGGAAGCGCTTGGTCCGCGTGAAGAGGTGCTGCCCCCGCGCCGCCGGCATCGTCACCGCCTGCCCCGAGTGCCCGACCGCGTCCCCCGCCGCCGCCAGGCTCATCCCCTCGTGGCAGAGCAATTCCCCGTCGAGCGTCTCAGCAACGCACGACACGTAGGTGCCCGCGGCCAGCCGCCTCGACACCTCATCCGCGTCGTAGACCCAGCGCACGTCGTAGCTGTCCCCGTAGGCAGTCTCGATCGCCTTCGTCAGCACCGCCCCCTCATCGGGCTCGAGAAAGCGGAACCGCACCTCGATACTGCTGCGGGGCTCATCCATGGCCTCTATATTCGGCAGGCTGCCCGCCTAGCTCAACTGGCAGAGCACCGCTCTTGTAAAGCGGAGGTTTCCGGTTCGATCCCGGAGGCGGGCTTGACCCCGTGTCCCGCGGTTTCGAGTCCTCTGCCGATGCGTCCTGGTATCCCACCTCGGGGATGGGGCTCGGCATCTCTCTCGAGGGGGAATATTTGACAGTTTCTCGTAACGTGATACCGTCAAATTCCGACCAAGGGAAAGCGATGCAATGGCCCGTGAAGAGCAAGAAAGCAAGCGCGAGAGCACGGCAAGTTCTGTTCGTCGACGAGTCCTGGCTTCCAGGGACCGGATTTGGAGGACGCAGGATTTCGATGGCAGTCGGGATGCAGTCCAAGCAGAGCTGCGCCGTCTCGTGCGGACGGGTGAGTTGGAGAGAATCCGTCGTAGCGTCTACTGGAGAGGTCGGAAGACCCGCTTCGGCCCGACGGTTGCCGACGAGGGAAAGGCTCTGCGCAAGCTCCTCGGCCGGGCCGGAGTAGGTGCCGCTGGTTGGTATGCCACCAACCTCCTCGGTCTCTCAACGCAGGTCGCTCCGACCGAGATGCTTGCCATCACCGGGCGCCCGCCGGCTGGGTTTTCACATCTCAGGTTGGTTGATCGCTCGCGGCGCGTGGGTCGCCACGATGCTCGGCTCAATGACCTCGAGATCACCTTTTTGGAGGCTCTGGAGGGATGGGATAAATATGTCGAGCGGAACCCGGTGGCCGCCACCGATCGCTTCCAGGAGCTGCTTCGCGGCGGGGAGGTCCGAATCTCGCGGCTGGTGCAGGCGGCGGCAACCGAGCCAGCTGTCGTTCGTGAGCGCCTGCGTCGTTTGCTTGTCGAGGGCGGCTGGCAGGCAGAGGCTGCTCGGGTGGAGGGTGCTCGGAGTGACTCCGCCCGTCGACGCGCTCTCTCGGTATTCCCGAACCCTCATGCTTCCGAGTCAGTCGGTCCTTGACCCTGTTTCGCGACGATGAGGATTTCGGCGAGGCCATTCGTGCGGCCGCGCGGACGCTAGGACTGCACGCTCAATTTGTCGAGAAGGACTACTGGGTGACGGAGACCCTGAGGACCCTGAGCGATTGCTATGCCGGGCACTTCACGTTCAAGGGTGGAACCAGCCTCTCAAAGGGCTTTGGTCTGATCGAGCGCTTTTCCGAGGACATAGACATTCTCGTCGTGCCGACCCAGGGAGATACGAGAGCAGGGCACGAGGCAAAGCTCTTGGATATGTCGCGCACCATTGCGGAGCGGCTCGAGCTGTCACTTGTCGAGGATCAAAATCCAGGACGCGGCTGGGATGCCCATCGGGCTGACTTGCTCCGCTACGAGCCCAGGGTCCCAAAGACCATCGAGACCGGTCTGGACGAGGGTGGGGTGCTGCTTGAGACCGGCTTTGCGGGGGGTGAAGAGCCAGCGGAGATGGTGACGATCAAAGCCCTGCTCTGGGACGGACTCGAGGGAGTCGACCCGTTTCAGTACGAAGAGGGACAGCCGTTCGAGGTTCGCGCCCTCGCGCCGGTGCGGACATGCCTAGAGAAGATCTGCGGCATGCACCACCTGGTCACGAAGATGCTCGAGAGCACTGATCTCGAAGTACCGCGGGTGGGTCGCCACTATTGGGACATAGATCGCTTGCTGCAGGATGCAGGTGTCCGCAAGGCCCTCGCGGACCCTGACGGGTTCATCGATCTGGTTGTTGATGTCGAGCGGATCTCGGCCCGGCATTTCGATGGTTACACACCAAGGCCGGACGGGGGCTTTGGTGTCAGCCCGGCATTCAACCCACCGCCGACGGTCCGGGGTCAGCTCGATGCGCTCTACAACGCGGCAAGCGTTCTGTTGCCGACGACCGCTGGGAGCTCTTGGCCTTCTTTCGGCACTGTCCTGAAGCGGATCGGCCAATCGGCAGATCTCCTCTAAGCCGTCAGCGCGTCAGCGGTACTTAGGCGTCGCGCCCGAGCACCCGCGCCTTCTCCGCCGCCAGCTCCTCATCGGTGAGGACGCCTTTCTCGTGCAGGGTGGCGAGACGTTCGAGGCGGGCCAGGCGGGTGTCCTCCTCGTCGGCTGGCGGGGTGGCGGTGGGCGGCTCACCGGTCTCCCCGGCGGTGGCGCCTGGGCTCGGCTTGCGCACCTCCGGCAAGCGCAGTTTCGAGGCGCGCTCGGCCAGGTTGGCGTCTTTGACCGCGCCGACGACGCGCTCCTTGGTGCGGCCAAACGTCTCGGCGTAGCTGGCGTCGGGGAATTCCTCTTCGCTCTGCTTGCGCAGCTCGTGGATGCCGAAGGCGGCGAGGCCGGCGACGACGAGGGTGGTGAGGAAGGAGCGGAGATTGGGGCTTGGGGCGGAGAGGAAGTAGATGCCGACGATGACGGCGAGCAGGGCGTAGACGTAGGCGGGGTAGTCGCGCAGCACGGGTGCCAGCGCCCGCCGGCTCGAGCGGGCCGAACCGGTCGGCGAGGCGAGCCAGCCGGCGATGCCGAAGAGGACGCCGACGACGATCACCGTGGTCGCGATGCTGGTCATCAGCGAGGTGCCGATCGACCAGGCCGCTTCCGCCGCTGGCTTGACGCTGTCTTCTTCGACCAGCTGTCCGACGACGATGCCCCCGGCCACCTCGCGGGCGACGATCACGGCGAAGCCGGCGGCGACGAGGCCGATGCCGCAGTAGAGCACCGTCACCCAGCGTCCCTCGCGCGAGAGGTAGATCGCCAGTCCCAGGCAGAGGAAGGTGAGCAGCGAGAGGACCAGCGCCAGGCCCTTGATCGCGACGACGATGTCCTGCGCGGTCTTCAGCTGGTCGGAGCGCAGGATCGTGATCTGCCCCGCGTCTTCGGGCAGCTTTTCGGCCAGGTTCGCGCCGATCCCGATCTGGTCGGCGAGGTTGGTGACGAGGCTGCCGAGGTTGAGCGTGACCTTGCCTTCTTCGGTCGAGACCGTGCCTTCCTTTTCTTCGAGTACCGCCAGCAGCTGTTCGTGTGTGGTTCGGTTGGCGCTCTTCCAGAGTTCCTGCGCGGTCGAGCTCTTCAGCACCTCGCTGGCGCCGCCGCCGGCCACCTGGCGCAACCCGCCGGAGATCGGCCCGGCCAGTTCCTTGGTGTCGCCGGGCAGGCGCTGGCTCAGTTCCTTTTCGACGTCGACGTTTTCGTAGAGCTGGTCGACCAGGTAGTCGGCGACCGCTTCGCGAATCGTCGAATTCTGGATCAGGCGGCCACTTGTGTCGACCCAGTCGCTCGTGTTCAGCGCCTGGCGTTCGACCCAGATCGCGAAGACGCTGAGGAACGCGAGCAGCGAGCCGAGCACGATCAGGACCCTCACCAGGCGACGGCGTCCGCGACTCATCGGCGGGATGGTATACGTGAGCTATGAAGCTGGAGGGAATTCACCACATCACGGCGATCACCGCGGACGCGCAGAGCAACGTCGACTTCTACGCCGGGGTGATGGGACTGCGGCTGGTCAAGAAGACCGTCAACCAGGACAACCCGACCGTGTACCACCTCTTCTTCGCCGATGAGAAGGGCAGCGCCGGGTCCGACCTCACGTTCTTCGAGTTCCCCGGCGTGCCCAGGGGACGGGCCGGGGCGGGGGACGTCCACCGCATCGTCTGGCGGGTGGCTTCGCACGCCGCGCTCGACTTCTGGGAGGAGCGGCTCGGCGGCACGGGGATCGAGTCCGAGCGGGCCGGGGGAGGACTGCGCTTCGCCGATCCGGAGGGGCTCGCCCACGAGCTCGCTGTGGTCGAGGTCGGCGACGAGCCGCTGATCGCCGACCACCCGGAGGTGCCGGCGGAGCTCGCCCTGCGCGGCTTCCACGCCGTCTGCGCCTACAGCGCCGCGCCCGATGCCAGCGCGACGCTGCTCGAAGCGCTCGAGTTCGAGCCGGTCGGCGACGGCAGCTGGGAAGCGCGGGGCTCCAGTCGGGGCGGCCTCTACGTCTACGAAGAGCCGCCCGCTGAGCGCTCGCTGCAGGGTGCGGGCAGCGTCCACCACGTCGCCTGGGCCTCGACCGTCGACGAGCACGAGGAGTGGCGCGCCCGCGCGATCGCCGGTGGCGCCCGGCCCACCCCGGTGATCGACCGCTTCTACTTCCGCTCGATCTATTTCCGCGAGCCGAGCGGCGTGCTCTTCGAGATCGCCACCCTCGGCCCCGGCTTCACCGTCGACGAGCCGCTCGAGCACCTCGGCGAGAAGCTCTCGCTGCCCCCCGACTTCGAGCACCTGCGGGCGGAGGTCGAACCGAATCTTCGCCCGGTAGTGAATCCACGTTCGTGAGGAGAGAGCCGCCCCCGGACGCGGAAGCGACCGAGCGAGATCGCCGGTGATCATGAGCGCGAGGGAGCGGGAGCGGAGGAGGCGGCGATGAATTTCGTCTGGCGGGACGCTGGGCGAACGGTCCTCTTCCACGCTGACGGGATAACGGCGGCGCCGAAGCTGCTCGCCGAGCACGGCATGGAGGGCTTCGAGCTGATCTCCAGCCGGCGCCACCTGGGCGACGCGACCGCCCTGGCCGAGTCCGCGAGCGCCGTGCACGAGCTGCCGCGGATGGAGCCGGCCGCCGCGGTCATCGAGGCGGCGGCCGACCTGCTCGAGGCGGCGACCGGGCCAAACCTCGTTGCGCTCGGCGGCGGGCGCACGATCGACACCGCCAAGGCGATCGCCGCGGTGACCGGCGCCCGCGTCGCGGCGATCCCGACGACTATGTCCGGTGCGGAGATGACCGGCATCCATCGCCTCCCCGCCGGCGCCGAGGCCCGGGTGAAGGCGATGGTTCGCCCCGCCCTCGTGATCGCCGATCCCGCCGCGATGACCAGCGCGCCGGAGCCCGAGCTGCGCACCAGCTCGATGAACGCTCTCGCCCATGGCGCCGACTCGCTCTACACGCCCCTCGCCAATCCCGTCTCCCGCATGACCGCGATTCGCGGCGCCGAATCGATCGCGACCGCGCTTGACCAGGAGCCATCCGAGCGCGACCGGGCGACCCTCGCCCTCGGCTCGATCCTCTGCGGCTACGCGATCGACTCCGGCTCCTTCTCCCTCCACCACGTCGTCTGCCAAACCCTCGTCCGCACCTGCGGCGCCACCCACGCCGGCGTCAACGCCGCCATCCTCCCCCGCGCGATGGCCTTCATGGTCGACCGAGCACCGGATGGTCTCGAGCCCTTGGCGACCGCGATTGGCGCTGCCCCCGAAGCCATCGAAGCTCGCCTCCTCGATTTGGGCGGCAACCCACCCGGGCTCGGCGAGCAGGGCGCGGACCGAAGCAAGCTCCCCGACGCCCTGGACGCGATGCTGCTCCGCCCGGAGTTGGCCTTCTCGCCGGAACCTCCGACGCGGGACGACCTGGAAGCGCTGATCGAAGCTGCTTGGTAGCTCGCGCGCGTGGTGCGGGGGGAGGGGGGTCGAGGACAGCCCGTGGACTGCCCGCAGGCCCCTCTCCCCCGCGACAGGACCCGCGCGCCGGTAACCATGAGGTTTCCCCCGTGTAGCGCTTCCATGTGTCCCCCGACCGCCTCCAGGCGTACCACGACTACACCCGCGCCCACGGCGTCAACCCAGTCCTCTACATCTTCGCCCGTATCTTCCTCACGCCCTTTTTCCTCGCCTACTTCCGCTACGCCCGCACCGGCCGCGAGCACGCCCGCCTCAAGGGCGGCCTGATCGTCGCCTCCAACCACCGCAGCTTCCTCGACCCCTTCGTCGTCGGCGGCGCCCTGCCCTGGCGGCGGCCGATGAACTACGTCGCCAAGGTCGAGCTCTTCGAGCGGCGCTGGCAGGGCTGGCTCCTCTCCCGCCTCGGCGCCTTCCCGATCCGCCGCGGCGAGTCCGACGAAGACTCGATGGAGACGGCGCTCCGGGTCGTCGAACGCGGCGGCGCCGTCTGCATCTTCCCCGAGGGGACCCGCATCCGTAACGGCTCGCTGGCCGAGCCCAAGCGCGGCGTCGGTCGCCTCGCCCTGCAGACCGGGGCGCCGGTGATACCCGCTGCGGTGCTCGGCACCGAACGCGTGCGGCGCGGCTGGCGCGTCCGTCCGCACAAGATCAAGGTGAGGCTGGGCAAGGCGATGACCGTCCCCCGCGCCGCCGATCCCTCGCCGGGGCTGGCCGCCAGCGTGACCGCGCGGATCTGGCCCAATGTCGAGTTGCAGTGGGAGGACCTCGGCGGCCTGCCGCCGATGCGGCGCGCCGCCGTGATCGGCGCCGGCAGCTGGGGCACGGCGGTGGCGGTGCTGCTCGCCCGCGGTGGGCTCGAGGTGCAGCTCGCCGCCCGTTCCGCCGCGCAGGCGGCTGAGATCGAGGAGGCGCGCGAAAACAGCCGCTACCTCGCGGGCGTGCGCCTGCCCGAATCGGTGCGGGTTCGGCAGGCCTCCGAGGTGGAGCTCGCCGGCCTCGACCTCGTCTGCCTGGCGATCCCCTCCGGCTCGTTGCCGCAGGCGGTGGGCGCGATCGCCGACCGGGTCGGCACCCGCGCGGCGATGTTGCTCTTGACCAAGGGACTGATCGCGCCCGGCGGCCAGCTGCCGGCCGAATACGTCGGTGAGCGGGTGCGGGCGCGCGCGATCGCCTGCCTCGGCGGCCCCGCCCACGCGCGCGAGGCCGTCTCCGGCTCGGCAGCGCTGGTGCTCGGCTCGGCCGACGCCGACCTGCGCGACCAACTGGGCGTCGTCTTCGACCGCGCCGGGCTGATCTGCGAGCGCTCGCACGACGTCACCGGCGTCGAGATGGCCGGCGCCGCCAAGAACGCCGCCGCGCTCGCCGCGGCCGCCGCCGAGCCGCACGGCCTCAACGCCGCCGGCATCGCCGCCGCCCAGGTTTGGAGCGAGTGCATCGACCATGCGCTCGCCCGCGGCGCCGAGCTCGAGACCTTCTCCGGCCTCGCCGGGGTCGGCGACCTGACCGCCTCGGTGATGGCGCCGAGCGGCCGCAACCGCCGCGCCGGCGAGCTGCTCGGCCGCGGCACCCCGGCCGCCGAGATCCCGGCCAAGATCGGCCAGGCATCCGAGGGCCTCGACGCGGTTCCACTGCTGGCGACGGCGACCGCCGCCGTCGGCGGCAGGGCGGAGGCGCTGTCCGGGCTCGCCGCCCTGATCCGCGGTGAGATCGACGCCGAGGCCTGGGTGGCGGGGCTGCGCCGGGTCGAGCGCACGAGGAGGGCGGCATGAGGGCGGAGCGGACGGGCCCGGTGGCAATAGGCTGCCTCTATGAGCGCGGCGCGAGTGAGCGAGATCGCCGGTGATGATGCGCGCGAACGAGCAAAGCGCGAAGCGGCGTGACGGCCGAAGCGAAGAAGAACGTCGAGCCGGCCAGCCTCGATCCCGCCGCCAAGGCGGAGCTCGACCGCGCCTTCGAGGACCTCTACCGGGCCCACCTGCGCGACGTCTACTCCTACGCCTACTACCGGGTCGGCAACCAGCACGACGCCGAGGACCTCACCGAGCAGGCCTTCCTGCAGGCCTACCGACACTTCGACCGCGCCCGCCGCGAGTCCGACGGGCGGCCGCTGCGTCCCTGGCTGATTCGCATCGCTCACAACCTGGCGTCCAACTACTACCGCGACCGCTCGCGCCGACCCCAGACCTCGCTGGAGACCGCCGACCCGATTGCCGCCCGCCACGGCACCGAGGCGATCGCGGAGGGACGCGAGGAGCTGCGCCAGGTGATGTCCCACCTCGACCACCTGCCCGACGATCGTCGCGACGCGCTGATCATGCGCTTCGCGCTCGGCATGGACAACCGCGAGATCGCCCGGGCGCTCGGGCGCAGCGACGGCGCCACCAAGGTGTTGATCCACAGGGCGATCAAACAGCTGCAGGAGGAGATGGGCACCGATGAGTGAGGCGGGCCACGGCATGGGCGCGAGCAGCTGGAACGTCGAGCAGATGCTCTCCGACGCGCTGCGCCCGCTGGAGCCGCCGGAGCGGCTCGCGGGTCGCTTCGAGGACACGCTTGCCGCCGTCACCCAGGCCGCTGCCGAGGAGCTCTCGCAGTGGGCCGAGGAGCTCTCCGAGAGCGAGTTGCGCGCCCTGCGCGACCCGCGCAATTGGGTGCGGCCGGTGGTCGCCGTCGGCGCCGGCGGGGCTGCGGCGGGGGCGCTCGTCGTGATCGAGCTGCGCCGGCGCGGGCGCCAGCAGGCCAAGGGCGGCCTGCGCTCGCTCACCGCCCGGATCAAGCCGTAGCGGCCGCTGCCTTTTGCTTCGTGGCTGGAGTACCGCGCCAGGCGAGGACGCCGAGGCAGCCGAGCGCCAGGTGGAAGAAGTTGTCGCCGGTGCTGACGGGGAGGAAGCCGAGCACGGCCCCGCCGCTGCCGACGGCGAAGCCCCAGAAGCCGAGCACGAAGTAGAAGAGGCCGATCGTCAGCGAGTAGCGCCGCGAGGCGTAGTCGGCGGCGAGCAGGCCGAGCGCGCCGGTGAGCGCGTGCAGGACGTTGTCCCAGCCGTTGACGGCGAAGACGCCGAAAGCCTCCTCGACCTCACCCGGGGAGCCGAAGGAGGCGCTGTAGAAGAAGCCGACGATGCCGGCGAGGGCGAGCGCGGCGCCACCCGCGGTGGCGAAGAGTCGGGCTGGGCTCGGTCCGTCCATCGGCGGCGATTGTAGGCTGCTCATCCCCGTGGCCCAGACCTGTTACCGCCACCCCAACCGGGAGACCGGCGTTTCCTGCTCGAACTGCGGGCGGCCGATCTGCCCCGATTGCATGACCCCAACCCCGGTCGGGATGCGCTGCCCGGAGTGCGCGCGCCAGCGCACGAAGGTGACCCGCGGCGTCGGCGGCGCCCAGTCGGCGCTCCTCTCCAGCGCGCCCGCCACCTTCGTCCTGATCGCGCTCAACGCGGCCGTCTTTCTCGCCGAGATCGCCAGCGCCAGCGGCGGCTTCTACACGATCGCCGGCAGCTCGCTCGTCTTCGACTACGGCCTCTACGGACCGCTGGTCGGCGAAGGCGAGTGGTACAGGCTGCTGACCAGCGGCTTCCTGCACGCCGGCCTGCTCCACGTTGGCTTCAACATGTTCGCCCTCTTCTTCCTCGGCAGGATCCTCGAGCCCTCGATCGGCACGCCGCGCTTCCTCGCGGTCTACTTCGCCTCGCTCTTCGGCGGTGCCTTCGGCGCGCTCTTGCTCAGCCCCGACGCGCTCACGATCGGCGCCTCCGGCGCGATCTTCGGCATCTTCGGCGCCACCTTCGTGATCGCCCGGGGGCGCGGCTTCGACGCCGTCGCCTCCTCGATCGGGGTGGTCCTGCTGATCAACCTCGCCCTCAGCGTCGGCGCCTCCCACATCAGCCTCGGCGGGCACCTCGGCGGGCTCGCGGCGGGGTTGATTTGCGGTGGCGCGATCGTCCTCGGCGATCGCGGCGGCCTGGGCAAAAACCGCCTCGCGGCAGAGCTCGCCGTCGCGATCGGGGTCGCGATCGCGGCGATCCTCGGCGCCCTGGCGATCGCCTGACCGCCCGATCCCCAGAAGCTCAGCCGCCGGCGCCGCGCCAGACGCTTGGCGCGCGCACCTCGGCGAAGCCGAGCGTGCCGGGCGGGTCGACCAGGTCTGGGTGGAGCAGGTGACCGAGCAGCTCGACCCCGTCGATCAGGCGCGGACCGGGCCGGGAGAAGGTCGAGGCGGCGTCGACCGCGAAGACGCTGCGCGCCCCGAGGATCTCGATCTGGTCCCAGTAGGCGAGCGCCTGCGCCCGCGCTTCCTCCACGTACCAGCCGCAGGGCATCGCGATCACGACGTCGGGACTGAGGCCGGACAGCGCCCGCCAGGAGACCTCGGGGGACTTCAGCCCCGGCGGGCCGGCGACGTCCTCGCCGCCGGCGATCGAGATCATCTCCGGCACCCAGTGGCCGCCGACGTAGGGCGGGTCCAGCCACTCGAGCGCGATCACGCGCGGCATGCTGGCGCCGGCCACCGCTCCCCGCACCGTCGCCAGCCTGCCCTCCAGCTCACCCCGCAGCTCGTGCGCCTGGCGGGGAATCTCCGCCGCCTCGCCGAGCCGGATCACGTCCTCGAGCATCTCGCCGAGCGTGCTCGGATCCTGCTGCAGCACCCGTGGGGGGCTGGGCAGCCGCGCCGCCACCTCGAGCACGTCCTCGTAGGAGACCGCGCAGACGGCGCAGACCGCCTGGGTGACGATCAGGTCGGGCGCGAGCTCGGCCAGCAGCACCTCGTCGAGCTCGTAGAGGGCCTGCCCCTCGGCCACCCGCGCCTTCACCGCGCGGTCGACCTCGGCCGCACCCAGCCCGGCCGGCAGCACGGTCCTGGTCAGGTGGGGGAGGGCCCTGGCCTCGGCCGGGTAGTCGCACTCGTGCGTAACCGCGACGACGCTGTCGCCGAGCCCGAGCGCGTAGAGCATCTCGGTTGCCGAGGGAACGAGACTTGCGATCCGCATCGGACGGTCAATATGCCACTTATCGAGGGGCCAGCGGGGCGGATGGCTATATTGCCTACGCCGAATGGCCGACGACCTCCCCCGAAGTACCGGGCCACATAGTCGATGAGCTCGCTGCTGCTCATCCTCCTGGTGTTTGTGCTGATCGCCGTCAACGGTTTCTTCGTTGCGGCGGAGTTCGCGATCGTGCGCTCGCGCCGCAGCCGGATCGAGCACCTCGCCGAGGAGGGTCGCCCGCCGGCCCGCCTCGCCCTGCATCAGCTCGACCACGTCGACGAGTACGTCGCGACCTCGCAGGTCGGGATCACGCTCGCCTCGATCGGCATCGGCTTCCTCGGTGAGCCGGCGATCGCCTCGTTGATCGAGCCGCTGCTCGAGGGCGCGGTCGGCACCGCCGTCGCCTTCGTCCTCGCCTTCCTCTTCGCCTACTCGGTGGTGACGATGCTGCACGTGATCTTCGGCGAGCAGGCGCCGAAGATGATCGGGATCGCCCGCGCCGAGGGGCTGCTGCTCGGGATCGCGCGGCCGCTGGAGCTGTTCCGCCGCCTCTTCCACCCGCTGATCGTGCTCACCAACGTGCCGGCGCGCTTCTTCGTCTCCCGCGTGCTGCGGATCGAGCCGGAGGCCGACGAGGAGGTGCAGTCGCCGGAGGAGCTGCGGTTGATGATCGTGCGCGGCGCCCAGCGTGGCCGGCTCGACCCCGGCGAGGCGGGGATGCTGGGCGGCGTCTTCCACCTGCACGAGCAGGAGGCGCGCGAGGTGATGACGCCGATCCCGGCCGTGGTCACGGTCGACGCCTCCGAGACGGTGGAGACGGCGCTGCGCCGCTGCGTCACCTCGGGCCACACGCGCCTGGTCGTGATCGAGGACGAGAACCCCGATCGGGTCAAGGGGATCGTCCACAACAACAGCCTCGCCCGCCTCTACATGAGCGACGGGCCGGAGGCGGCGATCGAGCCGGCGGTGCGCGAGGCGGTGATCGTGCCCGAGACGCGCCCGCTCGACGACCTCCTGCACGACCTCCAGGTGCAGCGCACCTCGCTCTCGGTCGTCGTCGACGAGTACGGCCGCACGGTCGGCATCGTCACCGTCGAGGACATCCTCGAGGAGGTGGTGGGGGAGATCGAGGACGAGACGGACCCCCGAGCTTCAGCGCTGCGCCGGCTCGCCAGCGGCGAGTGGTTCGTGCGCGGCCACGTCTCGCTCGGCGACCTCTCCGACGCCGGCATCGAGCTGCCGGTCGACACCGACGCCTACAACTCGGTCGGCGGCTACGTCTTCGGCGAGCTCGGCCGCCTGCCCAAGCGCGGCGACACGATCACCGCCAACGGCTACACGATCCGGGTCGAGTCGGTGCGCGAGAACCGGATCGAGGCGGTCCGGATCAGCGGCCACTCCGGCGACGCCGACAGCGGTTCCGTCCGCCACGGCGCCTAGCTTCTCCGGGCAACCCGCGTTCTCCCGAGACTTGGAGGTATCGCATGTGGGTTGTGCGATTGAGCGACAAGCAGCTTGAAGTCCTGCGAGCCCTGCTGCGCTCAGAGGAGCATCTCGGCCCAGCGCTGAAAGGGGCCGTCGAGGCCCTTGATCTAGCCCGCTGGGACGACCTGCCTGAGGCCGAGCTCCCCTGGGAAGAGATCGAGGCAACCGCCCGCCGCCAGGGCATCTCCCCGGCGGACGTCATCTGGGATCTGGCCGGCAAGCGCTGACCGGCGCATTTCGGCGTCCTCGCTCGCTCGCGTGCCAGGGCACGCCACGTTCCCCGCGTCCGTCCTTGAACTGCTTGGCCTAGCCGCAGTTGCGGAACGGCTTAGTCGTATGAATAGAAGCCGGCGCCGGACTTGCGCCCGAGCTTGCCTGCGTCCGCCATCTCGACCAGCAGCCTGGGGGGCTTCTGGTACTCCTCGTTCGAGGCGGCGTAGAGGGCGTCGCCGATCGCCTTGCAGACATCGAGGCCGACGAAGTCGAGCAGGGCGAGCGGGCCCATCGGGTGGCCGGCGCCGAGCTTCATGCAGGTGTCGATCTCACCTGCCTCCATGCCGGTCTGTTCCATGAAGCGGACGGCGTCGAAGAGGTAGGGGAAGAGCAGGCGGTTGACGACGAAGCCGGCCAGGTCGGGGACCTCGACCGCGGTCTTGCCCAGTGCCGCGCACCAGGCCAGGGCCGACTCGCGCGCAGCGGCGGCGCCGTCGGGGAAGCAGACCTCGACCAGCTTCATCCGCGGCACCGGGTTGAAGACGTGCAGGCCGAAGAGCTTGTCGACCCCCGCCGCCTCGCCGATCGCGGCGATGCTGAGCGAGGAGGTCGTCGTCGCCAGGTCGGCCTTGGGACAGGCCGCGGCGATCGTCTTCAGCAGCTCGCCCTTGGGCTCGACCTCCTCGACGATCGCCTCGACGATCACGTCGCATTCGCTGAGGTCGCTCGGGTCCGTGGTCACGCGCAGCCGTGAGGGCTCCGCACCCTCGATCTTGGCGCAGGCGGCGACGACTTTCTCCTCGGCGCGCCAGGCCGAAGCCTCGCTGCGGGCCAGCAGGATCGTGTCGGCCGTCGTTGTCGAGACCGCGGCCAGGCCGGTGGCGATTGCCCCGCTCCCCGCGATCCCCGGACTCTCGTACCCCGTGCTTGCGTTCATGGGGCGGGTTCCTATCAGGCCTCTACGGTCGAGGGCCGCGTGACCGGAGGGGTACGATTGGTTGACTGACCAGTCAATCGATCGGAGGAACGGCGATGGCAGACAACGGAAACGGGAAGTTCGGCGGTCGCGAAGTCGTCATCGTCGAGGCCGTGCGCACCCCGATCGGACGCGGGCACGAGCAGAAGGGCTATTACAAGGACGTCCACGCCTCGAACCTGCTCGCCAAGGCCTACTCCGAGGCGATCGAGCGGGCGGGGATCGACGCCTCCGAGGTCGAGGACGTCGTCGCCGGCTGCGTGCAGCAATTCGGCGAGCAGGGCGTCAACATCGCCCGCAACGCCTGGCTCGAGGCCGGACTGCCGATCGAGACCCCCGCCACCACCGTCGACCGCCAGTGCGGCTCGGCCCAGCAGGCGGTCAACTTCGCCGCGGCGCTGATCGCCTCCGGCGTCCACGACGTCGCGATCGGCGGCGGCGTCGAGCACATGGGCCACATCTCCTTCGCCGACAACTTCTCGGTGATGCAGGAGCACGGCATGGCCTTTTCGCAGCAGCTATTGGAGCGCTACGACCTCGTGCCGCAGGGCATCTCCGCCGAGATGATCGCCGACAAGTGGGAGATCCCCCGCTCCGAGCTCGACGAACTCGGCGTGCGTTCGCACCAGCTCGCGGCGAAGGCGACCGAGGAGGGCCGCTTCGAGCGCGAGATCGTCCCCTTCCAGGTCAACGGCGACACCTTCGCCACCGACCAGGGCATCCGTCCGGAAACCACGCTCGAGGTGCTCTCGCAACTGAAGCCCGCCTTCAAGGAGGACGGCAAGGTCACCGCCGGCAACTCCTCGCAGGTCTCCGACGGCGCCGCCGCGGTGCTGCTGATGACCCGGGAGAAGGCCGATGCGCTGGGGCTGAAGCCGCGCGCCCGCATCTTCGACCAGACCACGGTCGGCGTCGACCCGGTGATCATGCTCACCGGCCCGATCCCGGCGACGAAGAAGCTGCTCGAGCGCAACGGGATGGCGATGGACGACATCGACCTGGTCGAGATCAACGAGGCCTTCGCCTCCGTCCTCGCCGCCTGGCGCCGCGAGCTCGACCCCGACATGGACCGGGTCAACGTCAACGGCGGCGCGATCGCACTGGGCCACCCACTCGGCTCGACCGGCGCCCGCCTGATCACCACCCTGCTGCACGAGATGGAGCGCACCGACAAGGAAATGGGCCTGGTGACGATGTGCTGTGGCGGGGGACTGGGCACCGGCACTTTGATCCAACGCGTCTGAGGCGGGTCTGGGGCGGCCTGACCGGCGCATATCGGCGTCCTCGCTCGCTCGCGTGCAGAGCACGCTTCGCTCACTGCGTCCTTGATCTGCTTGGTCAGGCCGCCCCAGACGGTTTGGAAAATGTAGATTTCCACTATGGGTATGCGGCTGGCCGCGTTCGGCGTGGGGGTGTTGACGGCTGCGCTGCTCCTTGCCGGTTGCGGCGGCAGCGATTCGGGCGAATCGATCTCCAAAGAGGAGTTCATCGCCAAGGCCGACGCGATCTGCAAGCAGAGCAATCAGCGGATGGCCGCCGCCTTCGGCAAGTTCCTCAAGGACAACCCGAACCTGACCAAACCCAACGATCCGCGGCTCGAGCCGCTGGTGGGCAAGGTCATGGTCCCGAGCTTGAGGCGGGAAATCGAGGAATTGAAGGCGCTCGGCGTTCCCGACGGGGACGGGGAAAAGGTCGGGGCAATCGTCTCTTCTCTGGAAGAAGGCCTGGAAACCGCGGAAGACAACCCCGAGGTCGTCACCGGCAGCAGCAGCGACACGATCTTCGGCATCGCCAGCCGCGTCGCCGGCGAATACGGCCTGAAGGTCTGCGGCAGCCGCTGACCCATTGGCTGCATAGCCAGGCGGCCGCTATGCTCAGCGCCCGATGGACCTGACCCTCTCGCCGTCCGAGCAGCAGTTCCGCGACGAGGTCCGCGACTGGATCGAAGCGAACCACCCA
Source organism: Solirubrobacterales bacterium (assembly GCA_035548675.1). GTDB lineage: Bacteria > Actinomycetota > Thermoleophilia > Solirubrobacterales > 70-9 > VRUE01. The sequence continues at coordinate 8,437 of DASZSJ010000105.1, read as the reverse complement.
GGGCCCGAGCCCGAAGGCGGCCTCGAGGAGGTGATGGCCTTCCGCCGCGAGTGGCAGCTGAAGATGCACGCCGCCGGCTGGGCCGGAATCTCCTGGCCGAAGGAGTACGGCGGGCGCGGCGCGACGATGATCGAGCAGGCGATCTTCGTCGGCGAGGCGGCGCGCCTGGAGGCGCCGAGCCCGGCCAACGTGCTCGGCCTGGCGATGGGCGGCCCCGTCGTCATCGCCCACGGCACCGAGGAGCAGAAGGCGCGCTACCTGGAGCCGATCCTCACCGGCGAGGAGATCTGGTGCCAGGGCTTCTCCGAGCCCGAGTCGGGCTCGGACCTCGCCTCGCTGAAAACGCGCGCGGTCCGCGACGGCGACGAATGGGTGGTCAGCGGGCAGAAGGTCTGGACCACCTTCGCCCAGTACGCCAAGTGGTGCATGCTCGTTGCCCGCACCGACCCCGAGGCGCCCAAGCACAAGGGCCTCACCTACTTCCTGATGGACATGGAGCAGGAAGGCGTCGAAGCGAAGCCGCTGGTGCAGATCACCGGCGAGGGCGAGTTCAACGAGGTCTTCATCGACGAGGCCCGCATCCCCCACGAGAACATCGTCGGCGGCGAGGGCAACGGCTGGTCGGTGGCGATCACGACGCTGATGAACGAGCGCGCCGGGCTCGCCTTCGGCGCGATCGCCCAGATCGCCAACAGCCTCAAACGGCTCGGTGCGCTTGCGGCCGAGACCCGCGTCAACGGTGGCACCGCCGCCGAGGACCCGATCTTCCGCCAGCGCTTCGCCCAGCTCCAGATCGAGGCCGAGACGATGCGGCTCAACGCCTACCGCGGCCTGACCAAGACGATGCAGTCCGGCATCCCCGGGCCGGAGGGGTCGCTCGGCAAGTGGCAGTGGGCTGACATCAACCAGCGCATTGCCGAGCTGGCGCTCGACATCGAGGGCCCCTACGCGGCGCTCGCCCGCGGTGACGAACACGCGGTCGCGGGCGGGGCCTGGCAGTACGGCTTCCTGCGCTCGCGCGCCAACTCGATCGAGGGCGGCACCACCGACATCCTCAAGAACATCATCGCCGAGCGCGTGCTCGGCCTGCCGAAGATGCGCTAGGGAGAACGCGGGCCATGTACTTCGACCTCACCGACGAGCAGCAGGCGATCAAGTCGACCGCCCACGACTTTCTCGCTGCCCGCTACAGGTCTGAGCGCATCCGCGAGCTTGCCGACAGCGAGTTGGGTTTCGAGCAGTCCGATTGGGAGGAGATGGCCGAGCTCGGCTGGCCCGGCCTGGCGCTGCCGGAGGAGTGGGGCGGCCAGGGCCTCGGCATCGTCGATCTCGCGGTCCTCTTCGAGGAGATGGGCTACGCGCTCGCGCCCTCGCCGCTGCTCTCCAACACCGTCGCCGGCCTCGCTCTCAGCCTTTGCGGCTCCGATGAGCAGCGCGAGCGTTTCCTGCGTCCCTTGGCCGAAGGCAGGCTGCGCGGCACGCCGGCGCTCTGGGACGCGGGGACGCTCGGGGCAATCGGCGAGTTCACGATGGGGGCCCGCGCCGACGGCGACGGGATCGTCCTCGACGGCGAGAAGGTGCTGGTGATGGACGCGGCCGCCGCCGACTTCTTCCTCGTCGCGACCGCGGACGGTCGCCGTCACCTGGTGGAGCGCGACGCGGCGGGCGTCTCAATCGACCCCGCGATCTCGATTGACCCGACCCGCCGCCTCTACTCGGTGCGGTTCGACGGGGTCCGAGTCGCGCCCGAGGACTCGCTGCCGGCCGCGGGCGAGGATTACTTCGACGTCTTCTTCCGCGTCTGCGTCGCGCTCGCCGCCGAGTCGACCGGCATCGCCCAGCGGACGCTGGAGATGGCCGTCTCCTACGCCAAGGACCGCCAGCAGTTCGGCCGCCCGATCGGCTCCTACCAAGCGGTCTCCCACCGCTGCGCGCAGATGCTGCTCGAGGCCGAGAACGCCCGCTCGGCGGTCTACGGGGCAGCCTGGGCCGCCGACGCCGAGCCGGAGTCGCTGCCGCGGGCGGCCTCGATGGCCAAGGCCTATGCCTCCGACGCCGGCTGGCGCGTTCCCGACGCCTCGATCCAGGTCCACGGCGGCATCGGCTTCACCTGGGAGCACGACCTCCACTTCTTCCTCAAGCGCGGCCGCGCCAACGCGGCGATGTTCGGCGACGCCAAGTGGCACCGCGAGCGCGTCGCCGAGGTCGTGCTTACCGAAGCCGCCGAACCGACCGCGGCGTGACCCCTCCAGCCCCTCCGTTCCGGTGCGCCTTTGCTCCGTATGGGGGAGGAAAGGCGCACCGGAACGGGCTAAGGGTGGCGTGAGCGCGCACGAGCGGATCTCCGTCGCCGCGATCGGCACCTCGGTCGACGACCTGGTGACGGAGACGCAGCGCGCTGAGGCTGCCGGCGTCGAGTGCGTCTGGGCGCCGGAGCTCTTCCGTTCCTCGGTCACCCAGGCCGCCTTCCTCGCCGGCAAGACCGAGCGCATCGACGTCGCCACCGGGATCGCCTGGGCCTTCACCCGCAGCCCCTTCATCCTCGCCGTCAGCGCGCTCGACATCGACGAGATGTCGGGCGGGCGCTTTCGGCTCGGCCTCGGCTCCGGCGTCAAACGGCTCAACGAAACCTGGCACAACGCCGAGTACGGCAAGCCGGCGCCGCACCTGCGCGAGGCGATCGAGGCGACGCGGCTGATCATGCAGCAGGCCGGTGCCGGCGAGCCGATCCGCTTCGAGGGCTCCTACTACGACATCGACATCAAGGGCTGGGTGCGGCCGCACCCAGCACCGCGCGAGTCGGTGCCGATCTACACCGCGGGCGTGCAGGGCGGCATGTGCCGCATGGCAGGCGACGTCGCCGACGGGCTGATCGGCCACCCGATCCAGAGCCTGCGCTGGATCGACGAGGTCGTGGTCAGCTCCTTCGAGGAGGGGCTGCGCCGCTCTGGACGCGAGCGCTCCAGCTTCGACTACCTGCCGACGGTCTGCTGCGCGATCGACGACGACGAGGCCCGCGCGATCGACATGGCTCGCCGCACGATCTCCTTCTACGCCACGGTCAAGACCTATATGCCGCTCTGGGAACTGCATGGCTTCGCCGATAACGCGGTCGCCGCCGGTGAGGCCTTCCGGCGCGGCGACCTCGCCGCCGTCCCCGCCGCAATCAGCGACGAGATGGTGGACGCCTACTGCGCTGCTGGCCCGCTCGACAAGGTCCGCGCCCGGGTTGAGGCGACCGCCGAGCGCGCCGACGGCCTCTTCCTCACCCCGCCGACCTACTTCATCTCCCCCGAAGAGCTCTCCGAATACCAGAACCGCATCATCGCCGCCTTCGGCCCCACCTCCTCCGGCTGACTTCGCCTTTCTGACTCCATATGCCCCCAGAAACGCGAAGTCAGGCGCTGGAGGTGATGGAGCGGGTGAGGCAGATACCGGCGGGGTTTGTGCGGACCTATGGGGACGTGTCGCCGGGGGCGCCGCGGTTTGCGGGCGCGGTGCTCTTCGAGTGCGACGACCCAGACCTGCCCTGGTGGCGGGTCGTCCGCGCCGACGGCTCGCTTGCCAAGGGCGCTCGCCAGCGCCGTCGCCTCCTCGCCGAGGGCGTGCCCTTCAAGGGTGAGCGCGTCGACATGGCGAGCGCGCGCCTGCCTCACGATGGTCCCACCCGTTTCGGTGCGCTTTAGCTCCCCATCACGGGGAAAAGGCGCACCGGAAGCTACTCGTACACAGGAGGCTCTTCGCGCACCGGGGCTACTCGTCGCGCGGGGTGATGCGGAAGGTCGAGACGACCTCGGCCTGTTTGCCCTCGGGGTGGACGACGTAGGCGCTCGGGCCGCCGCCGAACCAACCTGAGCTCTCGTTGTCGGCGACGAAGATGCCGGGGTGGTGGCGGCCTTCGCCGTCCTCGACCCAGACCTTGTCGCCCTCCCTGAAGCCGTGCTCCGCCTCGCTCATCCCGGCAAGCCTAATCCGTTGTGCAACGCGTTGCCGGCCTGTGACGAGGGCAACGCGTTGCACTTGCCGGCTCGCTTACGGGCAGACGACGATGAGGTGGAAGTCGGCGTCCTGGTCGGCGCCTTTTTCGTCCCGGGTGCGCACTTCGATTCCGTTCGGGTTCGCCGGCGAGATGTTGGTCTGCGCGTAGCCCGCGACCGGCACCGAGGTGCCCGCGTTGTTGCGCATGGCGACGTTGGCGCAGAAGGTGACGTTGAACGGGACCGCCACGGTGACTGCTCCACCACCCTCGGTAGCGGTTATCTCGGGATCGCTGGCGCGGGACAGGGCGGCGTTGCCGGCCCCGGCCGGGTTGTTGACAACCGCCCAGTAGGTGTGCGCTGCCCGCTTTGCCGCCGGCACCACGCCGAGCTTGTTGGTGTTGATCTGGAAGCCGGTCAGCGTCTTGCGCTTCAGCTTGCCACCGCCGATCGTCTGCTTTTTGATCGCGCCGCCGTTGATGTGCTGCGCGGCGTAAGCCGTTCCGGTCAGCGCCACGATCAGGGCGACGATCGCGACGATCATGGCCGGCGACGGCCGCCTCTTCCTCAGTGCCTCCATGGGAGCCCCCCTTTGGTTCGACGTGGTCTCAGCTCTACCCACAATTGGGGTGTGTGAAGCTGAGACACACCCAGCCTCCCATCGATTCGGGCGCTGGCTCAGGCGGGAAGGCGGGAAACGAAGCGCTCGAAGGCGGCAATATCGCTGACGGCCGGCCCGTGACCCGGCAGGATCAGGCTGGGCTCGAGGTCGGCCAGCTTGCGAATCGAGCGGCGGTTCTCGCTGGTGTCGCTGTTGAAGAACTCGGGCGGCTCGGCGATGAGCGGGCGCCCGGTCGCGTAGCTCATGCTGCGGATCACGTCGCCGCAAATCGCGACCCGGTCGGAGTCGCGGAAGAAGATCACCTCGCCGGGGGAGTGGCCCGGTGCGTGGACGACGCGAAAGTCCGCGACCTCCTCGCCCTCGGCCAGGACCCTGTCGACCTCGTGCGGCGGACCCGCCCAGATGCGTTCCGACAATTGGGCAAGCGGGTGCGATGAGGCGGCCAGCGGGCGCCGCCCCTCCATCGCCTCGATGTCGCCGCCATGGCAGGCAAGCGGAACGCCCCGCGCCTCGCAGACGTCCTTGGCGACGCCCTGGTGGTCGGGGTGGGCATGGGTAAGCGCCAGCATCGAGATCTCGCGACCCTCGATCTCGGCAAAGACGCGCCGCCGGTCCCAGGTCCGCCCGGCGTCGATCAGGACGTCCCCGGCGAGGTAGACGTTGATCGACGGCAGCGGGAACTCCTTCAGCCGCCAGACGCCGGGGGCGAGGTTCTTCAATGCGCGGAGATCCCGAGCGTGCCGCGCGGATCGCCGCTGTGCTCGGCCAGCTCTTCCAGCACGGCGATCTTGCGCTCGCCTTCGCGCCGCGCCGGGTCGTCTGCCGGCAGCGGCTCGATCAGGCGCCGGATTCGGTTGCGCACCTGCAGCGCGAAGTGGGGGGTGGAGGCGCCGGCGAGGGCGCGGATGTCCTCGGCGGTGACCCGGTGGCCCTCGCTCAGCAGTTCGGGTGTCTCCGCTTCGCTCACTGCTCTCCGCCGATCTTGGCGAGTTCGGCCAGCTGGTCGATCTCTGCTTGCTGGTTCACGTCGATGGCCTCCTGATCGCCGATCACCCAGACGTGGTTGTAGAAGGCGCGCGTCGGGTCGGTCGTGTAGCCGGGCTTGATGTCGAGGAAGTAGTCGCGCAACGGCGCGGGCAGCGTATCGGCGTCGTCGGTGAGCAGCAATGGCCCCCAGGTGCCCGAGGCCGAGAGCGGGGCGGAGATCGCGCCGAGCAGCGGCTCGTCGCTGCGGGCGACGACAAAGCCGTGGCCCGGATCGTTGACGTTCCAGCCGAAGTCGCCGCTCGCATAGCGGGCCAGGGCGATCGCGTTCGTCACCGGATCCTCGCCGGAGACGCGCCGCACCGGGTTGCCGATCTTGTCGATTGCGCGTACCACGGCGGAGGAGATCGCCGCCGAGGGTCCGAGCACGAAGACGGGGACCCCCTTCTTGCGCCGCAGGTACCTCGCCGTGGCGGGCGGCAGCGAATCGCGGCCGCTGAAGAGGACCGGGTCGCCGGAGCGCGCCGCCCAGGCCGCCGCCGGCATCGCGAAGGCGGGGTCGCCTGCGGGGGCGATGACCACGTGCGCCGGCTTGCCGCCGAGCAACTCGTCGCGCAGTTCGGCGACCGCGACGGCGAGGCCGGCGGAACCGTCACCTTTCACCGCTGTCGTGCGGAGGCCGTCGGGGGACGCCGCTGAGCCGATGACGAAAGCTTGGGCCCTGTCGGTGGCCGAGCTTCCCTGCGGGTCGAGCGTCGCCAGCGCTTGCGAGGTTGGGTCGGGGACGTCGCCGCCCGCAGTGACCAGCAGCGGTGCCCGCACCGGCGCCGACATCAGCACCGTGGCGGCGACCGCGCCCTGCCAGTCGCCTTCGTCGACCAGGGTTACCGCGGCGGGCCGCTGCGCCACCTTGGCCGAGGGGAAGACCGCGAGGGCTACGCCGGCAGCCGTTGTCGCCGGGTCTTCACCGCCGACGCGGGTCGTGTTGTTGGTCGCGAAGGCGGGATAGCCGAGTTCTTCCGCGGCCTCGGCCGTGGGCGTCTGCTTTTCCTCCGGCGGCGCTTCGGCGGCCGGGGTCGGCGCTGGCGCCGGTTTTTCCGCTGGCTCGTTGGAGCCACCGCCGCCGAGCACCGCGGCGACGAGGAAGACCACGGCGATCAGGACCAGCCCGCCGATCGCCTTCAGCGCCCCCGGAATCGGTTTGCGCCGTTTCTTTGCCGGCTTGGATGGGGGCGGAGATTTCGGCTCGTCCGCCTTTTTCGGTGCCGGTGATGGCGCGGGCGCCGGTGGCGGCGCTGGCGTGGGCCCGGGCTTGGGGGCCGGGGTTTCTTGCGCGGGCGCCGGGGGCTTCTCCTCTACCGGCGGCGCGGCCGGCAGGTCGGCGTTGATGGGACGTTTCCTGGCCAAGGCCGGAACGGTACAGGCGGGGCGGTGGCTGGCTGGTCAGCTAACCTTCTGGAAACTGGTTGACTGACCAGTCAATCAGTCGCGCGCGAATCAACGGATCACGCCGAGCGACGCGCACGGATCACCGCCGACCAAGAAGGGACCCATGGATTTCTCACTGACCGACGAGCAGCAGGAGTACAAGGAGCGCTGCCGGACCTTCGCCCGCGAGGTGATCAGGCCCGCCGCCCGCAAGCACGACGAAGAGGAGAGCACCCCTTGGGAGGTGATCAAGGAGGCGCGCAAGCAGGGCTTCGGCGGCCTCGAGGGCATTCAGCGCAACGCCGCCGACGAGCAGGGCCAGATGCAGGTGATCTCGGCCGAGGAGTTCCACTGGGGCTGCGCCGGCACCGCCCTGGCGATCTCCGGTTCCGGCCTTGCCGCCGCCGGCATCGCCTCGTCAGGTACCCCCGAGCAGATCGCACGGTGGGTGCCCGAGTGCTTCGGCAGCGGCGAGGAGATCAAGCTCGGCGCTTACGCCGTGACCGAGCCCCAGGCCGGCTCCGACGTCAAGAGCCTGAAGACGACCGCCAAGCGCGACGGCGACGAGTGGGTCCTCAACGGCACCAAGGTCTTCATCACCAACGGCGGCATCGCCGACGTCCACGTCGTCGTCGCCACCGTCGACCCGACCCTCGGCACCCGCGGCCAGGCCTCCTTCGTCGTCGGCAAGGACACGCCCGGCCTGGCCCAGGGCAAGAAGGAGTCGAAGCTCGGCATCCGCGCCTCACATACCGCCGAGGTCGTCCTCGACGACTGCCGCATCCCGGCCGAGAACCTGCTCGGCGGCGAGGAGAAGCTGGAGCGCAAGCTGCAGCGCGGCCGCGAAGGCAAGAAGTCGCGCGGGGCCGACGCCCTGGCGACCTTCGAGATGACCCGGCCGCTGGTCGGCGCCTCGGCGCTGGGCATCGCCCAGGCCTCCTACGAGTGGACGCTCGAATATCTCGACGGGCAGACGGTGGAGGGGCGACCCGCCCTGCAGGAGCAGCGCATCCAGCAGGTTCTCGCCGACGTCGCCACTGAGATCGAATCGGCGCGGCTGCTGGTCCAGCGCGCCGCCTGGATGGGCCGCAGCGGCATCCCGATGCGCGGCGGCCAGGGCTCGATGTCGAAGCTCAAGGCCGGCGACGTGACGATGTGGGCGACCACCACGCTGATGGACCTCGTCGGCCCCTACGCCTGGAGCACCGAGTGCCCGCTGGAGAAGTGGTTCCGCGACGCCAAGATCTATCAGCTGTTCGAGGGCACGGCCGAGATCCAGCGCATGGTCATCTCCCGCATGCAGGCCGCCGAATACGCCGAGCGCCTCGGCTACGCCGCCGAAGTCGCCAAGCAGGCCATGGCCGAGCCCGCCAAGGAGCCCGTCCCCGCCTAACCTCCTCCGCCGCCGACGGGCCGAAAACGTGTC
>DASZSJ010000104.1:0-16735 GCA_035548675.1 Solirubrobacterales bacterium | reverse complement strand
GCCGTCAGGCGGCCGCCGCACTCGTGTTTCTAAGCGCGGGCATAGCCCGCGCTCTCAAATTGTCGCTAAGCGCCCGCTTCGCGGGCGCGTGCGACATCAATTCCCGCAGAGGCACACCCGCCATGCCCGCTTATCCCCGTTCGAACAACAAGGGACTGGCATGCCCAGCCATGACCAACCCTCTCAGAGGTCGTAACAGGAGAGATCGGCCTCGAGTCGCTCGGCGTCCTCGCCGCGCGGCGGCTGCGCCCCCGTCCCGGCGTCCGACGGCCCGCCGCCGCGTTTGCCGCCCCGCCGCCAGCGCAGGACGCTGTAGGCGACGGCGAACGCGGCGAGGAGGAACGCCAGGATCGGGATCAGGTAGGCGGTGAGGTCGAAGCCCGACGCTTCCGGCTGGGCGAGGACCTCCTCGCCGTACTGGGCGACGAGCGCGTCCTTCACCTCCGCCTTGCTCTTGCCCGCGGCGACGAGCCTGGCGACGAAGACCTTCTCGCGCCGCGCCTGCGGCGAGTCGGCCAGCTCCAGCAGCGTGCCGCAGACCGGGCACATCACCTCGTCTTCGACGTCGTTGACCGTGGTCTTGGGGACCGGCGCGGCGGCGCGGGCGGTTGCGGCCGCCACCCCCGTTGCGACCGTCGCCCCCGTCGTCAGTGCCAGCGCAACCAGTATCCCGGTCCCAATCCAGGAGGCCCAACCCACCTTCCGCTGCACTTTATCCACGCATATCGGAACAAAGGCGCACCGGAAGCTCATTGGCGGCCTTCGATCAGCGGTTCGACGCGTTCGCGCAGGAAGTCGTCGTCGACGGGCCCGCGCCAGATCAGCGCCAGGCGCCCGCGCGGGTCGACGAGGAAGTTCTCCGGCACCCCGGTCGAGCCAAAGGCCTTGCTGCGCTCGTTGCCGACCGAGCGCAGCTGCGGGTAGCCGGTCGGGTGCTCGCGCAGGAAGGCGAGTGCGTCGCCCTCGTTGTCCTGCACGTTGATGCCGAGCACCGTCGTGTCATCGGCGCGGTTGCGGCGGTAGAAACGCTCCAGCACCGGCGCCTCCTCGCGGCAGGGAACGCACCAGGAGGCCCAGAGGTTGACCAGCACCCAGTCCCCCCGATGGTCGGCGATCGAGCCCTGCCCCGGCCCCGGCAGCCCCGGCAGCACCTCGTCCGGCACCGGGTCCCCGACCGCGATCTTCGCCCCGCCCTTGTTGAGCAAGCCGAATGCGAGCAGGCCGATGACGGCCAGCACGGCGAGGATGGCGAGGAAGGAGCGAGTGCCCACGAGGACCGAACTCTAGTTCGGGCGTGCACCCGGCGACCTCGCCGCGGCCCTAGAATCAGCCCGGTGCGGACGTAGCTCAGCTGGTAGAGCGCGAGCTTCCCAAGCTCGAGGTCGCGGGTTCGAGACCCGTCGTCCGCTTTCGATTCCGGCGTTACCCCCACCGCCCGAGGCGCTGCCGGGGAACTCAATTGAGATGTGCTCGCGCGGGTCGAAATCCAGGTGCGAGGCACGGAGCTCTGACGAGGTTCGTTGCCGTTTTCCGGCTCCAATGGGTCGCCCCCGTTGTGCACGGCGTCGAGTGTTCGATTCACCACCGTATATGGGGTCAATCGAACACTCGACACCGCGGGCTCACCCGCCTTTGGCGGAAGGCCGCCTGCCTGCCGGCTTCGCCCTCGTCCTGGGCTCCTTCCACGGGAATTCCGTGGAGTCGACCGTCTAACTGCTCGCGAGCGCGCTCGCGAGCTCGGTCCGCCGCCCCACGTCGAGCTTCTGGAAGACGTGGCGCATGTGGGTCTCGATCGTCTTCTCGGTCACGGTGAGGGACTGGGCGATCTCGCGGTTGGTGCGGCCCTCGGCGGCGAGGCGGGCGACGCGGAGCTCGCTCGGGGTGAGCGACTCGACGCCGCTGTAGAAGGCCTTGCGGGGGCGGGCGCCGGTTGCGGCGAGCTCGGTGCGGGCGCGCTCTTCGAGCGGCACGGTGCCGCAGCGGTGGGCGAGGTCGAGACCCTGGCGCAGGGGCTCGCGGGCTTCCTTGCGCCGGTTGGCGCGGCGCAGCGTCGCGCCGAGCTCGACCAGGGTCTGGGCGTGCTCATAGCGGGCGTCGGTGGGGGCGAGGGTGGCCACGGCCTCGCGCAGCAGGGCGATGCCGGCCTCGCCGGCGGTGACGCTGCCCTCGACCCGCAGCGCGATCCCGAGGCCGCGGACACCGCGGGCGCGACGCGCCAGCGCGGTGCTCTCGCGGGCGATCGCGAGCGCCTCCTCGGCATTGCCGAGCGCCGCTTCGCAGAGCGCGAGCCCGGCCCGCCAGGGCGCGATCTCGTGGTTGGGCTGGGGAACGAAGCGGATCCGTTCGGCGCAGGCCAGGTAGTCGTGACGGGCCTCGGCGTAGCGACCGGCGGCGCGGCGCAGCTCGCCCCGGGCGCCGAAGAGGATCGCGCAGGGGAGGCCGGAGATCGGCTCGTACTCGCGCCAGTACCGGTCCAGCAGCGCTTCGCCCGCGTCGATGTCGCCGCGGGCGGCGCAGGCGCGCAGCGCCAGCCCCGAGCAGATCGCCAGGGAACCGGTCAGGCCCGTGTCGCGAACGATGTTGACGGCGACGTCGGCATCCGCCTGGCCCTCGCGAACGTTGCCCGCGAGCAGGTGGAGGAAGGCGCGCACGCCATAGCCGGCGGCGACCGAGGGTGGCGCCCCGCGCCGAGCCGCCGCCTCGATGATCGGGCTGAAGAGGTGTGTGACCGACTCGCCGCGGCCGGCAAGGCCGATGGCTGCCATCGCGCTCAGCGGCGGCATGCCGTCGGTCGTGTCTGCGACCACGATCTCCAGGTCGGGAATCGTCATCTCAGCCAATTCGAGGCCGCGGTCGACCGTTCCGAGCCCGATCGCGTTGAGGTGGGCGGCCTGTCCGAGGACCATGCGCCCGGCCAGCGTCTCCGGCGAGGGCTCCTCGCCGGGGGCCGGCATCGCGTCGGCCGGCAGCCGCTCGCGGCCCCAGAGCGTCTGCAGCAGGAGCCAGCCGCGCAGCGTCGTCGCCAGCTCGCCGCTCGCGTCGGGAAGCGCCGCGAGCGATTCCTCCAACATCGCGACGGCTTCTTCATTGCCGCCGCGCAGGCCCAGGGAGCTCGTCATCTCCGCCGCCAGCTCGGCGCGGGTCACGGGGTCCTCGGTGGTGGCCCGCACCGTGCGCAGCACCTCGATCCCCTCGGGGTCGTTGGCGCGCAGCAGGGCGAGGCCGAGCTCGCGGCTGGCGCCCGGCCGCTCCTCCTTCGCCGGCGGCTCGAGCAGCGCTCGCCGCAGGTAGCGGACCGCGGCTGCGGGGGCGCCGCGTTCCAGCGCCTTGGCCGCGGCCCTGCGCAGCGCCGACGTCGCCCACTCGTCGCCGCTCGGCTCGGCCAGCAGCAGGTGGGCGGCGATGCTGTCGGCGTCGGCTCCGGCGCGGTCGAGGAGGCGGGCGGCCCCGGCGTGCTCGGCGCCCCGGCGTGGCGCCGGCACCTCGCTGAGGACCGCCTCGCGCACGAGCGGGTGCACGAAGGAGACCGGCTGGGTGTCGGTCAGCAGGCGCGCCCTGACCAGCAGCTCGGACGCGGCGGCGATGGCCCCCGGGTCGAGCCCGGTCAGCTCGCTCAGCAGCGCCGGGGTGGCGTTGGGCTCGAGCACCGCGACCGCTCGCGCCACCGAGCCCGCCTCCTCGCCGAGCCGGTCGAGGCGGACGAGGATCGAACGGGCGACGCCGTCGGCCGCCAGCTCGGCGAGGTCGCCCGCACCGCGCTCCGCCTCGATCTCGCGCTCGCCGTCCAGCGCGCGCAGCAGCTGCACGAGCAGGAAGGGGTTGCCCGCGGTCGCCTCCCGGCAGGAGGCGGCGAAGTCCTCGCTCGGCTCGCAGCCCGCCTCGGCCGCGACCAGCCGTCCCGCGCCGGCGGCGGAGAGTGGCGCGGGCCGCAGCGTCTTCGCAGACGGCTCGGCGCGGAGCTCGTTCAGGTAGCGCTCGTGGCCGCCGGGCTCGCCGCTGCGCACGGTCAGGCAGAGCAGGGCGGGTAGGCCCTCGATCCGGCGCCCGATGTAGACGAGCGTTTGCAGCGAGGCGGCATCCGCCCACTGCGCGTCGTCGACGAGCAGGAGCGTCGGCGTGTCCGCCGCGATGTCAGCTGTCAGCCAGTAGAGGCCGTGCTGCACCGCGAGGGGGTTGCCTTCCTGCGCCGCGTCGGCCAGGTCGAAGACCGGGGCGGCGAGTTTCGCGCTGCCGCTGAGCAGCCGCTCGCGGCTGGCCGCGTCCGCCAGCAGCGGCTCGAAGAGCTGCCGCATCACGCCGTGGGGGAAGTCCCGCTCGAACTCGCCGCCGCGGGCGCGCAGGACGCGCAGGCCGCGCTCGCCAGCGGCGGCGGACGCGGCCTCGAGCAGCACGGTCTTGCCGGCGCCCGCTTCGCCCTCGATCGAGAGCAGCCCGCCGTTGCCGGCACCGGTCGCGTCGAGCAGCTCCCCGATCGTCTCGAGCTCGCTCTCCCTCTCCAACAAGTCGGTCGTTGCCGGCATCTCGCCCAGCAGCGATCGTACGGCGGTACGGGTCAGCTGACCAGGGCGCCGCTCTCGACGCCGGGTGTGAGCAGCAGGGTCAGCGCCATCGCCAGGGCCCAGGGAGCGGCGCCGCTGACGGCCTCGTCGATCAGCTCGCCGACCAGTGCCTCGCTGCCGCCGGAGATCGCCGAGCCGTCCGCCCCGATCGCGGCCCGCGCGAGTTCGACCATGCGCGAGGGGTCGCCGCCGCCGAGCATGCAGCCGCCCGCCGCGGAGAGCAGCCCGGCCAGCCGCTGCTCGGTGGGGGAGGGGTTGGCCGCCGGTGGCCCGGGAGCGGGTCCGGCGTCCTCGCCGGGCCGCCCGGCGAGCAGGTTCTCGAGCTGGCCTCCCGCGACCAGCTCGATCGCCTCGCCGGACAGCCCGGCGAAGCGGGCGCAGCGCGTGGTTATCGTCAGGACCGTGCCGAAGTCCATGTAGGGCTCGTCGCTGCCGAAGACGATGCGGCCGGGCGGGACGAGGGCGAAGAGGGCGATCAGGTCGCTCGGGTTCCACCACGAGGTGTCGAAGTAGAGGTTGGGGTGGTCGGGAACGGCGCGCCAGAGCCAGGCGAGGTCGGAGACCGCGGCGTGGGCGAAGATCAGCGGGCAGTCGCGATGCCGCGCGGCGAGGTCGACGATCGTCTCGCCGAAGGAGCCGACCCCGACCCCGGCGTGGATCAGGACGGGAACGCCGGCCGCGGCGGCGACGGAGGCGATCGCCTCGACGCCGGGGTGGTCGAGCCGGAAGTCCTCGGCGCGCGGGTGCAGCTTGAACCCCCTGGCGCCCGCGTCGAGGGCCGCGGCTGCCTCGGCGGCGCTCGTCACACGCGGGTCGAGGCGGGCGAAGGGGACGAGTTGCTCGGGGTGGCGCCGGCACTCCTCGATCACCCGCGCGTTCTCCGGCGCGTAGGCGCCGTCGACGCAGAAGGGGAAGACGACCGAGCGCCCGCCGAAGGGCGCGAGCGCAGCGAGCTGCTCCTCGTAGCCGCGGGCGCTGCCGTCGACGTCCCGCCCGGTGTGGGAGTGCGCGTCGAAGAGGCTCAGCCCGGCCAGCGAGGCGAGCTCGGCCTCGACTGTGGCCCGGTGGCTCACCGGGTGGCGCCGTGCGGTCTACCGTCGGGGCGAGCCCCCCCGGCCTCGGCCGCCAGTTCACGCCGCACCAGTTCGTCGAAGCCGGGTGGGCAAAGCAACGCCATCTGGGAGGCGACCGAGAGCGCCCCCGCCAGCTCCATCCCGGTGCCTGGGTTCTTCCGCCTTGGGGTCCTGCGCAGGAGTCTCATGCGGGCGATCGTCGCCCGCGGCGGCCCCCCTTCGCATCAGGGGGCGTCCCTGAACTTTTCTACGCGGTCGACTTGCTCTGCTTGCGCCGGCTTCGGCTGCTCGCCCGGTTGCCGTTCTGAGCGCTGCCGTTCTGCGCCGTCTCGCGGTAGAAGTGCTCGGTGGCGCCGCGGACGGGACGTTCGCCGGCCAGTTCGACCAGGCCGGTCCGGCGCAACTCGGTGACGTGGTAGTTGACGTTGCTGAGCGGTGTGCGCAGCTCGTAGCTGAGGTCGCTTGGGGAGAGGGTCCGGCCGCCATCCATGCCCAGCACTTCCAGGATCGAGATCCGCAGGGGGTGGGTATTGGCCCGGGCCAGAAGCTGCCAGTTCATCGACTCCTCCGATTGCTTAAGCAGGTTTGTACTTACTTATTGAAGGATTGATACCAAAAAATGATGGTGTAAACCATCAAAAACGGGTACAAATAGGCAGATGGCTGACGACGGGAGGAGGCTTGGAATGGGGCACAGGGCACGGATTTGGCTTGTCACAGCGGGATCTGCGCTCCTTTTGCTGGCGAGCGCTTCGCCGGCCGCGGCCGTGGACATCATCGAAGACGAGCTCCCCGAAACCGTCAACTCGGGTTGGCAGGCGGGGACCTGCACGACCGACACACCGGAATGCAGCGTCGAGACACCGGGCCAGTTCTCCACCCAGGCGTCCAGCCACCCGGGGGCGGGCTTCACCCAGATCATCGTCAAGCACGTCAACGGCAACGAACCGGTCGGAAATCTGAAAACGGTCCTCGTCGACCTGCCGCAGGGCCTCAGCGTCAACCCCCAGGCGACCCCGCAGTGCCCGCTCGAAAACGGCAAACTTCCCGCCGCCGGCTGCGCCGTCGTCGCCCCCGGGTCCCAGGTCGGCAACAGTCTCGTCACCGTGGCCGTGGGCGGCCTGCTCGTCGGCCCGCTCTCGTTCCCGGTCTACAACCTCGTGCCGCGGCAGGGCGAACCGGCCAGGTTCGGCTTCAACCTCACCCTGATCAACGTCATCGACCTCGGCGAAGTCTTCCTCAACGCGGGGGTCAAATGGGACGGCGACTACCACGAGTACTTCACGATCCACGTTCCCGAACCCCCGCTGGGCACGAGGATCTTCAAGAACCGCCTCGTCTTCGACGGGACGATCGGAACCGGGGGGCCGGGTGGGGCCTTCATAACCAGCCCCAGCACCTGCTTCGACCCCAACCAGCCGGCCTTCGAAAAGGTCTACAACACCCTCCTCCACGCCGACTCCAAACAGGAAGAAGCGCCGCAGAATCAATACGACGTGGCGGCCCCGGCGCCGCCGCCGCCCGCCTTCCTCGCCGGCTCGGAGTTCGTCGAATCGCCGCTGCCCCGCGAAGACGAAGGAGCCGGCCCGCGGGTGAAACCGACCGGCTGCGGCAAAGTCCCCTTCGAGCCGACCACCTCGCAGTCGCCCGGCACCAGCCAGACCGACTCGCCGATGGGCGGCACCGTCGCGGTCGAAGTCCCCTTCGAGCCGTCGGCTCCGATCTACCAGTCGAACGTGAGGACCGCGGACGTCACCCTGCCGCAGGGGCTGGGCGTCAACCCCTCGGCGGCGAGCGGCCTGCAGGCCTGCAGCGACGCCCAGTTCGGCAAGGGCACCCGCAACCCGGTCTCCTGTCCGGCCGGGTCGAAGATCGGCACCGTGGCGATCGACACGCCGCCGCTGCCAGACGGCACGCTGACGGGCGACGTCTACCTGGCGACGCAGCAGAGTCGGGATCCGGAATCGGGCGATGAGTACCGCATCTTCATCGACGCCGAGTCGACTGAGCGCGGTCTCTCGATCCGCCTCGTCGGCAACGTCAAGGCCAACGCTCAGACCGGCCAGCTGACCGCCCAGGTGAAGGGTGCACCGCAGCTGCCCTTCGACTCGGTCCGGGTCAGCCTCGACGGTGCCAAAGGCCCCCTGACCAGCCCGCCCACCTGCGGGCCGAACCGGACGAGCCACGCGATGCAGGCTTGGTCGGGCACGCCGGACCAGGGCAAAGCGGACAACGGCTTCACGCTCACCTCGGCCCCCGGCGGCGCCCCCTGTGCGAAAACGCTCGGCGAGCGTCCCTTCGCGCCCAGCTTCGGGACGCACACGAGCAATCCCAAGGGGGGCGCCTTCACCCAATTCGCGATGAACGTCGGCCGCAACGACGGCAATCAGGAGCTGAAGGGGGTCGAAGTGACCCTGCCACCCGGCCTGACCGCGAAGCTCGCCGGCGTGCGCTACTGCCCGGAGTCGGCGATCGCCACGGCTGCCGCCAACAGCGGCGCGGCGGAGGCGGCCAACTCGAGCTGTCCCCCGCAGAGCTATGTCGGCAGCGCCGCCGTGGCCGCCGGCAGCGGCTCCCATCCCTTCCGGACGACGGGCAAGGTCTTCCTCGCGGGGCCCTACCACGGTGCCCCTCTCTCCCTGGCAGTGATCACCCCCGCCACGGCCGGGCCGTTCGATCTCGGCTCGGTCGTGGTGAGGGTGGCGCTGTTCGTCGATCCGGAAACGGTGCGGGTGCGCCCGGTGTCCGACCCGATCCCGCACGTCTTCGGCGGCGCCCTGCTCGACCTGCGCGCGATCTCGGTCAAGCTCGACCGGCCGAAGTTCTCGCTCAACCCGACCAACTGCTCGCACTTCGCCACCAGCGGGGCGCTGCGCGGCGGCGGCTCCAACCCGCTCGACCCGGCTTCGTTCAGCGCCTTCCCGGTCTCCTCGGCGTTCAAGGTGAACGGCTGCGAGCACCTTGGCTTCAGGCCGAAGTTGAAGCTGCGCCTCTTCGGCGGTCACCGGCGTGCAAAGAGCCCGAAGCTGCGGGCGATCCTGACCGCGCGCGAAGGCGACGCCAACATCGGCCGCGCCGCGGTGACGCTGCCAAAGTCCCTGGCGCTCGAACAGTCGAGCCTCGCCAACGTCTGCACGCGGGTCCAGTTCGCCGCCCACCAGTGCCCGAAGAATTCGATCTACGGCCACGCGGTCGCGCAGACGCCGCTGCTCGACGGCCCGCTGCGCGGCCCGGTCTACCTGCGCTCCTCCGACAACGAACTGCCCGACATGGTGGCGGCGCTGAACGGCCAGGTCGACGTCGTCCTCGACGGCCGCATCGACAGCCGCAAGGGCCGCCTGCGCACGACCTTCGACGCGGTCCCCGACGTGCCGGTCTCGCGCTTCGTGATCAATGTGCGCGGCGGCAAGCGGGGCCTGCTGGTCAGCACCCGCAACATCTGCGGCCGCAAGTACAAGGCGATCGCCCGCTTCCGGGCGCAGAACGGCAAGAAGTCGAACCAACGGCCGCTGCTGAAGACCAACTGCAAGAAGGGACACCGCGGCAAGCCCCACCGATAGGAATCCTGGAGCGGAGCCCCCGTTCTCCGGGGCTGACTTCGCGGTTGTGGGGGCCTACGGGGTCAGAAGGGCGAAGTCAGCAGGCGGGCGGGGTTGCGATAATCCCCCCGTGGACCCCCAGGGCAAGCGGAAGGTTCGGTTGGTGGTCGCGCTCGGCGTCGCGGTGCTGCTCGCGGTGGCGTTGATCTACACGTCCTTCAGCGCCTCGACGGCGGCCAAGGAGCCCTCGCAGCTGCTCAGCGCGGCGCCGGGGACGAGCTACGACATGACGGGCAGGGTGGTCAAGGGCTCGATTCGCCACGAGGGCGAAGAGCTGCGCTTCCGCGTCGTCGACCGCGACGGGCACGGCGAAAGCCTGCCGGTCACCTACGCGGGCACGGTCCCCGACCCCTTCCGCGGCGGCCGCGAGATCGTCCTCACCGGCGAAGTGGAGAACGGCGTCTTCGTCGGCGAGCGCGACACCCTGGTGACCAAGTGCCCGTCGAAGTTCACCACCGCGAATGACAGCTAGCCTCGGCAGCGCCGCCCTGGCGCTTGCCTTCGCGACGACGGTCTTCGCCGCGCTCGCGGCCCTGGCCGGCCGCGGTCGCACTTCCTCCCAGGCGGTGGGAGCAAATGCGACATTGACGGGGGAGGGGGCGGCCGAGCGCTGGGTGCTCGTTTCGCGGCGTGCCGTCTACGGCGCCTGTGCCCTGCTCACGCTCTGCGTCGTCCTGATCGAGATCGCCTTTGCGAGCGACGACTTCTCCTTCAAGATCGTCCAGCAGCACTCTTCGATCGAGACGCCGAGCTTCTACAAGCTGGCGGCGATGTGGTCGAGCCAGGAAGGCTCGCTGCTGCTCTGGGCCTGGGTGCTCTCGATCGCCTCCTCGCTGGCGCTCTACTCGACCCGCGACAAGCTGCGCGAGATCGTCCCCTACGCGACCGCGGTGATGGCCGGCGTCGCCAGCTTCTTCACCGGCCTGATGCTCTTCGCCGGCGGCGTCAACCCCTTCGCCACGCTCGACCCGGCGCCCGCCGACGGCATCGGGCTCAACCCGCTGCTGCAGCACCCGAGCATGATGATCCACCCGCCGATGCTCTACTCGGGGTACGTCGCCTTCACGATCCCCTTCGCCTTCGCGATTGGCGCCCTCGTCACGCGGCGGATCGACGCCGCCTGGATTCGCGCCACCCGCCGCTTCGCCCTGATCGCCTGGACCTTCCTCGGCTTCGGCCTGCTGCTCGGGGCGCGCTGGTCCTACACCGAGCTCGGCTGGGGCGGCTACTGGGCCTGGGACCCGGTCGAGAACGCGGCGCTGATGCCGTGGCTGATCGGCACCGCCTTCCTGCACTCGATCATGGTCCAGGAGAAGCGCGGCATGCTGAAGGTCTGGAACGCCTGCCTGATCGTCGCCACCTTCTCGCTGGCGCTGCTCGGCACCTTCCTCGTCCGCTCCGGCGTCCTGCAGTCGATCCACGCCTTCGGCGACAACACCGTCGGCCCCTACATCCTCGGCCTGATCGCGGTCGTCCTGATCGGCTCGACGGCGCTGATCGTCTCCCGCCTCGACGACCTGCGCTCGGAGAAGCGGATCGACTCGCTGGCCTCGCGCGAGGCGGTCTTCGTCGTCAACAACCTGCTGCTGGTCGCGCTCTGCGCGACGATCTTCTGGGGCACCTTCTTCCCGCTGATCTCCGAACTGTTCACGGGGACGAAGTCCTCTCTGGCCGCCCCCTGGTTCGACCGCTACACGACGCCGCTGGCGATCCTCTTGGTGCTCTTCACCGGCATCGGCCCGCTGCTCGCCTGGCGCCGGGTCAGCTGGGCGACGGCAAAGCGGGTCTTCCTCGTGCCGAGCGTCGCGGCGGTTGTGGTCGGGCTGGCCCTGGCGCTCTTCACCGACGCGCTGCAGGAGCCGTGGGCCTTCGCCCTCTTCGTCTTCGCCGCTTTCGCCCTGGTCGGGATCGGCCAGGAGTTCTGGCGCGGCGCGGCGGCGCGGCGCAAGCTGCGCGGCGGCTCGATGGGCGCGGCCCTGGTCGGGATCGTCTCGCGCAACCGGCGCCGCTACGGCGGCTACATCGTTCACGTTGGCGTCGCCGTGCTGCTGATCGGCGTTGCCGCCTCCTCCAGCTTCCAGACCAACCGCGACGTCGCGTTGCGCCCGGGCGAGAGCGCCGAAGTCGACGGTCGCGAAATCACCTACAGGCGGCCGACCGTCGCGGTCGACAGGGAGAAGATCACGATCGGCGCCGTGCTGGCGGTGAGCCAGGGCGGCGGTGAGCCGACGATCCTGCGCCCGAGCCGCCGCTTCTACCGGCCGACGGGGGTTCCGGTCGGCACGATCTCGAGCTTCTTCGACGGCGAGGCGACCAGCGAGGTCGGGCTCAAGGCCGGTGCCAGCAGCGACTTCTGGACCTCGGTCGCGCCGCTCGTCGCCGGGATACAGCGCCGCGCCCGCGCTGCGGACGCCGGCTTCCGCGCCTGCGTGCGCGGTGGCCCGGGGACGCCGCCGCAGTGCCGCGCCGTCTCCAGCCTGATGCGCGCCGCTGCCGCAAACCCCGCCCTGCAGCCGGCCGCGGCGGCGCAGATCCAGAGCCTGCAGGCGGCGACCGCCGAGCGGATCGCCCGCAGCTACCTCTCCGAGGACGCGCCCGCGACCTTCCGGGTGATCGTCGACCCGCTCGTCACCTGGATGTGGATCGGCGGCCTGATCGCCCTGACCGGAGCGCTGATTGCGATCTGGCCCGCGCGGCGAGCCCGGCGCGCCCCGGTTGGGGCCGCCGACGCCGAGCTGGAGGCGCTGAAGGAAGCCAAGTACCGCGAGATCCACGACGCCGAGCTGGACCACGCCGCTGGCAAGCTCTCCGACGAGGACTTCGCCCTGCTCGACGCCGAGCTGCGCAAGGAGGCGGTCGAGATCCTCGACTCGGATAAGGGCAACGGTGCGGCTGGCGCCAACGGTGCCGGCGAGCGGACGGCGGCGGAGGAAAGGCCGGCGGAGCCGGTCCAGTAGAGCCGGTCTAAAAGGGCTGGTCTAGATCTTCAGCAGGACGATCGTGTTCAGCACGAACACGACGGCGAAGAAGATCGTGGCGCGGTCGAGGTTGCGCTCGACCATTGAGCCGCCGCCGAAGGAGCTGCCCCCGCCGCCGATGCCGAAGGCGCCGGAGAGCCCGGTGTCTTTGCCGGAGTGCAGGAGGATCAGGAAGATCAGGACGCCCGAGACGATCACCTGCAGGATGCCGAGGAGGGTGTACACGAGGCGTGATGGTAGCGAGTAACCGCGCTCAGGCCAGGTACGACGCGTAGCCAGCGATGCAAGCGGCCACGCGTCGCACGCCGTCGGTTCCAAATACACGACGGCCCTGTGTGTTGTGCAGGTTTACAAAGTCCGCTATCTTGTCAATTAAGAGGACGAACTCTGCGGATTTGACAGGAGGATGGGATGGAGGCAGCTGCTCATAGCCACCACGATCACGGGCCGGAGATCGAGCTCAATCCAGCGACCTGGCGCGACGGCAAGCGCTACGCCTGGCTGCTTGGCCTGATCGTCCCCTTCGCGCCCTTCATCGCCTGGGCCAGCGTCGAGGTGACCGGCCTCGAGTTCTTCTGGTTCTTTGGTCCGATCCTCGTCTTCGGCGTCTTCCCGATCCTCGACATCGCGATCGGCGTCGATCCGACCAACCCGCCCGACAGCGTGCTCAAGTGGCTCGAGCAGGACCGCTACTACCGTTGGTGCACTTACCTCTTCATCCCGGTCCAGTACGCCGGGCTGGTTTTCGCCTGCTACCTATGGTCGAGCGGTGACCTCTCGGTCGCCGAGAGCATCGGCCTGGCGCTGACGATGGGGGTCGTCGGCGGCATCGCGATCAACACCGCCCACGAGCTCGGCCACAAGCGCGACAGCATGGAGAAGTGGCTGAGCCGCGTCGCCCTCGCCCAGACCGGCTACGGCCACTTCTTCATCGAGCACAACCGCGGCCACCACGTCCGCGTCGCCACCCCGGAGGATCCGGCCAGCTCGCGGCTGGGGGAGAGCTTCTGGGCCTTCCTGCCGCGCACCGTCGCCGGCAGCCTGCGCTCCGCCTGGGGGATCGAGGCCGCCCGGCTCGACCGGCTCGGCAAGTCGCACTGGAGCCTGCACAATGACATCATCAGCGCCTGGGCGATGACCGTCGGCCTCTTTGCCGTGCTGGCGATCGTCTTTGGCCCGGTCGTGCTGCCCTACCTGCTGCTGCAGGCGGTACTCGGCTTCTCGCTGCTCGAGGTCGTCAACTACCTCGAGCACTACGGCCTGCTGCGGCAGAAGAAGGAGGACGGTCGCTACGAGCGCTGCCGCGCCGAACACAGCTGGAACAGCAACAACGTCGCCTCCAACGTCCTGCTCTACCACCTGCAGCGTCACTCCGACCATCACGCCAACCCGACCCGCCGCTACCAGGCGCTGCGCCACGTCGACGAAGCTCCACAGCTGCCGACGGGCTACGCCGGCATGATCGTGCTCGCCTGGATCCCGCCGCTCTGGCGGCGGGTGATGGACCCGATCCTGGTCGAGCACTACGGCGGCGACGTCACCCGCGCCAACATCCAGCCGCGCGCCCGCAAGCGCATCCTCGCCCGCTACGGCGGTGCGGCATGAGCTTCCGGTGCGCCTTTGCTCCTCCATGCGTGGATAAAGCGCACCGGAAGGGGGGAGCCCGATGAGTCGGTGGCGCTGCCCGGGGTGCGGTTACGTCTACGACGAGGAGCAGGGGCATCCGCGGGAGGGTTTCCCGCCCGGCACGCCCTGGAGTGAGGTGCCCGACGACTGGGCCTGTCCCGACTGCGGCGTCCGTGACAAGGTGGACTTCGAGCCCGACGGGGAGGGCTCGGGCGAGTGACCGCCTCCGCTGGCACGATCCCAGCGGTGTCCACCCGCACCCCCTACCCGGAAGCGGCGCGGCAGCTGCTGCGCGAGACGCTCTTCGGCGCCGCCCGCGACCAGCTGGAGACGAGGGCCTGGTCGGAGATCACGATGTCGAACATCGCCGAGGTCGCCGGCGTCAGCCGCCAGACCCTCTACAAGGAGTTCGGCAGCCGAGCCGAGTTCGCCCAGGCCTTTGTCATCCACGAGGGCGAGCGCTTTCTCGATGGCGTCGACGCGGCGGTGCGCGAGCACCTCGACGACCCCCGGGCGGCGGTCGGCGCGGCCCTGTCCAAGTTCCTCCACTCCGCCGGCGAGGACCCGCTCGTCCACATCCTGCTCAGCGACGACGGCACGGGCGGCATGCTCCCCTTCGTCACCACCCAGGGCATGCCCGTCGTGCAGTGGGCGACCGCGCGCCTCACGGCGACGATCGAAGAGGGTTGGCCGCAGGCGCCCTCGGCCAAGGTGAAGCTGCTCGCCGAGTCCCTCGTCCGCCTTGCGATCAGCTACATCACCGCGCCCAGCGAGGCGCCGGAGGCGACCGCCGCCAAGGCGGGCGAGCTGCTCGGCCCCTTCATCGACGAGGCGCTCGGCTCGGTCAGCGCTTAGGGGGATCGCTGCTCCGGCCGCGGCGCGGCCGCTTGCCGTAATAGACGTCGAAGCCGCGGCTGAAGCCCTGGCGCTCGTAGAAGCGCTTGGCGCCGGCGTTGGTCGCGGTGGTGACGATCTGCATGTCGGCGACGCCGAGCTCGCCGAGCCGGTCCCAGACGGCGTCGATCAGGACGGCGCCGAGGCCGGCGCCGCGGTGCTGGGGCAGGACCGAGAGGGTCTCGAGCTCGGCCAGGCGCTCGCCCGCGTCCCAGGAGGCGTAGGGCGGGCCGACGGTGACGAAGGCGTAGCCGACCGGCGCCCCGTCGACTTCGGCGAGGATGAAGAAGGTGTCCGGGTCGCCGAGCCAGCGCTCGTACTTGCCGCGTCGGATCCGCCAGGCCTCGGCCAGCGAGCGCTTCGGCGTGCGCGGGCCGAGCGCCGGGGTGACCTCGACGTGGTGCTCCTGCAGGGCGTTCCAGAGCGGCTCGAGCAGGTCGAGCTCGGCGGGGTCGCTGGAGCGGCGCAGCGAGGGCTCGCGCGGTGTGGCCGGTTGCTCCAAGCCAGTCATTCTCCCAGCGACGTGGCCGGCCCCAGCTCCAGCCTGAAGACGAGCCGGGCGAAGCCGGTCCCGTCGACGCGGTCGCGCTCGGGCGCGCGAGCGTAGCCGAGCGATTCGTAGAGGCGGTGGCCGGCGGTCTGGCAGGGACGGCTCCAGAGCGCGATCGCTTCCCAGCCCTCGGCCCGCGCCAGCTCGGTGCAGCGGGCGACGAGGGCATGGCCGACGCCTCGGCGGCGGGCCGGTGCGGCGACGACGAGCCGCGCCAGTTCCGCCTCGGCGGCCGTGGCGACGGCGCGCGAGGGCTCGCCGGGCGCGAGCAGGGCGACGACCCCGACCAACTCGCCGCCGCGCTCGGCGACGAGGAAGTGCGCGGCGGCCGCCGCCGTGGCGTCGAAGTCGGAGCGAACGTAGGGCGTCTCCCGCCCACCCTCCCCTTCGCGGAAATACGCCTCGGTCCAGAGCGCCACCACCGCCCCCGCGTCCCTCACCTCCGCTTTTCGCAACTGCATCAAATTTTCACCCTGCCAGGTAGAGAATTTGATGCAGTTCGGCTGGGCCGGGTCATAGCTCGAGGCGCACCAGCCGCAGGCCGATGTCGAGCTCGGGCAGGGTGCGCAGGTGGCCGTGGCGCTCGTCCCAGCGGCCGCTCTCGAGGTCGGCGCGCAGGTGCGCTTGGCCCGCTTCGATCGCCTCGGGTGGCAGCGTGTGCCAGAGCGAGCTGGCCCGCAGCACCGCGGGGTCGAGGAACATCTCCGGCCGGTCCCAGAGGGCGCTGGTGAATTCGTCCTGGCAGCGGCTCGGCATCGGCACCGCCTCGATCTCGGTGTTGGGCAGGAGCGCTTGCAGCTCGCGCAGCGCCGGCATCTTCTCTTCCTCGGCCCGCATCGCCGCGGGGAAATACTCGGCGAGGGTCCAGATCTCCGCGTTCACCGTGGCGTCGATCGTCAGCAGGACGATGCGACGGCGGGCGACGCGGCGCATCTCCGCCAGGCCGGCCGCGAGGTCGTCCCAGTGGTGGATGCTCAGCGTCGCCATTGCGGCGTCGACGCTCCCGTCCGCCAGCGGCAGCGCTTCGGCCACGCCCCGCAGGACCGGCGCCGCGCCCGCGGGGCGCTGGGCGATCATCACCGGCGAGGGCTCGACCGCGATCACCTCGCGATCGCGCGGCTCATAGGAGCCGCTGCCGGCACCGACGTTGACGACGCTGCGCGCGTCGCCGAGCGCCGCCCAGAGGCGCGCCTCGATTCGCGGATCGGCGCGGCGGAAGTCGGCGTATCCCCGGCCGACGCGGTCGTAGATGGGAGCGCTCACGAGCGGGGCTTCGCTTTCCCTGCCGGTGCGGTGGCGTGCTCGCGCATCATCGTCACCAGCAGCTCGACGAAGTCGCCGTAGAGGTCGTCGCGCACCGCCTCCGGGCTGACCAGCGCTTCGATCGCGAGGCCGATGCCGAGCGCGCGCAGGACCAGGGCGAGGTCGGCGGGGGAGAGTGGGGCCTCGACGCCCT
>DASZSJ010000103.1:0-46440 GCA_035548675.1 Solirubrobacterales bacterium | reverse complement strand
GGTGCCAAATCGAACACTCGCCGCCGATCCACCTAGGCCCTCTGCCGCCGGACAAGTCACAATGCCCGAGCTATGCCGGGACTCGTAATAGTCGGCGCCCAGTGGGGCGATGAGGGCAAGGGCAAGGTCACCGACCTGCTCGCCGAGCGCGCCAGCGCGATCGTGCGCTTCCAGGGCGGCAACAACGCCGGCCACACGATCGTCCGCGACGGCGAGGAGTTCAAGTTCCACCTGATCCCCTCGGGGATCCTCTATCCCGACAAGGCCTGCGTGATCGGCAACGGCGTCGTGCTCGACCCGCGCATCCTGCTCGGCGAGATCGACGGCCTGCGCCGCCGCGGCGTCGACGTCAACAACCTGAAGATCTCCGCCAACGCGCACCTGATCATGCCCTACCACGTGTTGCTCGACACAGCGGGTGAGCTGAAGTTGGGCAAGCTCTCGCTCGGCACCACCCGCCGCGGCATCGGCCCCTGCTACGCCGACAAGGCACTGCGCCTCGGCATCCGGGTCCAAGACCTGCTCGACGAGAAGATCCTTCGCGCCAAGATCCGCACCGCGTTGGAGCCCAAGCAGCAGGCACTGCGCGAACTCTCGGTCCAGCGCCGCAAGCTACGCAAGGAGGCGGGCGAGGGGAGCCTCGGCGAGGGCTCGATCGAGGATGCGCCCGACCCCCGCCTCGACCTGCACGCGATGACTGAGGAGCACATCAGCTACGGCCACCGGCTCGAGCCCCACATCGCCGACACATCACGACTCTGCTGGGAGGAGCTCGACGCCGGCCACACGGTGATCTTCGAGGGAGCCCAGGCGACGTTGCTCGACCTCGACCACGGCACCTATCCCTTCGTCACCTCATCCAACCCGATCGCCGGCGCGGCGACCGTCGGCGCCGGCGTCGGCCCGCAGGACATCGACGAGGTCTGGGGGGTGGCGAAGGCCTACGCGACCCGCGTTGGCGCCGGGCCCTTCCCGACCGAGCTCGACGACGCAATCGGCCGCCACATGCTGGAAAAAGGCCATGAGTACGGGACGACGACCGGTCGTGAGCGCCGCTGTGGCTGGATGGACCTGGTGGCGCTGCGCTACGCGGTCCGCCTCAACCGCATGACCGCACTGACGATCACCAAGCTCGACGTGCTGAGCGGCCTGGAGACGCTGCGCGTCGCGGTCCGCTACCGCTCGCGCGAGGGGGCGCTGCTCGACAGCTTTCCCTATCACCAGTCGATCCTGCACGGGGCCGCACCCGAGTACGAAGAGCTGCCGGGCTTCGACGCCGACCTGGGCGAGTGCCGCAGCGAGGAGGACCTGCCCCGCGAGGCGCGCGAGTACCTCGCCTACATCGCCGAGTTCGTCGGCGTGCCGATCCGCCTCGTCGGCGTAGGTCCCGGTCGCGACCAGGTCGTCTGGCTCGGCTCAGCCGAGGGCGCTGCCTGAGAGCGCGGCGACCTTCCAGTCGCCGTCTTCGTTGTGCAGCGGCATCGCGTAGACGGTGTCTTCGGCACCGCGGTAGATGAGGAAGCCCTGTTCGCCTTCGTGTCGGAAGCTGCCGGCGTCGACGGTGGTCACTTCACGCTGGATCGAGGCGGGCAGAGGGCGGGTGAAGGCCTTGAGGACCTGTCCGCAGCTCGCGTTCTTGAATTGTGGCGATTGCGAAGCGAGTTGCTTCAGCTGTTCGACGTTGGACTTCGCCAGGTAGGAGCAGGCGGTTTCCCACTTCTCTTCGGCGCGGGCGACGAAGAAGCCGTGGACGATTTCGGCCACTTCCTGCAGTTCCGATTCGTCGCTCTCATCGCCGTATTCCTGAATGCTGTTGTCGCCACCCTTGGTGCGGAATTGCTCGGAGCCGCCACCGGAGACCTTCAACGGGGTCGCGACGTTTTCTGGAGGAGAGCCGCTGCTGTCATTCTGCGAGTGGCCCTGACCCGCCTGCTTGCCCTGACCTTTCTGCTTGGCCCCGGCGCCATCGTTGCTCTGGCCGCCACCCTGAGCGGTCGTTGCCGTGCTGGCTGCGGTCGAGCCACTTGAGTCCGAGTCCGAGCCGCCGCAGGCACTCAGCGATGCGGCCACGATCAGCGCAGCGATGATGGCCGTCAGCGGCCGTTTCCCGTCCCTGGTCACCGCTGGCGATTGTATTCGATCGACGCGCTCAACTCAGCTGTTTGGCTGAGACCGCGGCGACCTTCCACTCGTCATCGTCCATTTCCAGCGGCATCGCGCGGACGACTTCGTCGGCGCCGAAATAGATCAGGAAGCCCTTCTTCCCGGAGCGGCGCAACGCCGCTTCCCCGACCTCCTTTTCGCTCAATTCCTCGGATGAGAGCTGCACGAAGGCGGCGAGGAAGGAGGCGCAGGACTTGTCGTCGAGGCTGGTCGAGGTGGTCGCAAGGTGCTCGAGTTTGTCGACCATCGAGCTGGCGATCTGTTCGCAGGCGGTCTTCCAGTCCCCCGCCGAGCGCGCGGCGAGGAATTCGCTCACGGTTTCGGTCGCCTGTTCGCGTTCGCCGTCGGAGCCTTCTGCGCCGAAGGCGACGAGGCCGCTGTCGGTCTCCTCGCCGAATCGCTCCGCGGCGCTGGAGTTGCCCTCACCGCAGGCGGTGAGGGCCGCCGCTGCGAGCGCGATGACAAAAAGCGCCAGGATGGATGCTATCCCGCGATGCTTGCTCACTGGCGCGATTGTATTGCCGATATCGCGCCGGGAGACTCGGGGGTACAGAAAGTCGCGCGGGGTGGTTTTCTCGTTTACAGTCTGGGAGTGGCTTCCGGTAGACGCACGGCTAGGCTGAGCGAGCGGTTGCCGAGGGGCCGGCACGGGTTGCCGCGGGAGGCCGTGACCGAATCCCAGCGCACCCGCATCATGCAGGCGATGATCGAGGTCGTCTCCGAGCGGGGGTACCCCGAGACGCGGGTGGTCGACGTAATCGGCGTCGCCGGGGTCTCGCGCAAGACCTTCTACGAACTCTTCTCCTCCAAGGAGGACTGCTTCCTCGCCACCTACGACGTCCTGCTCGGCAACCTGCTCGGCGACACCGCGCGCGGCTTCGAGTCCAAGCCCGGCGCGCCCTGGGCGGAGCGGGTCGCGGCCGGCCTCGGCGAACTGCTCAAACACCTTGCCGAGCACCCCGACGAGGGGCGTTTCGCCATTGTCGAGGTGCTCGCGGCCGGCCCCAAGGCGTTGGCCCGCCGCGACGCGGCGCTGCGCCAGTTCACCGGTTTCCTCGACGCCGGGCGAGCCGAGACCGCGGTTGAGCTGCCGGGCATCACCTCGCTCTCGCTGGCGGGCGGTGTCAACGAGCTCCTCTACAGCGAGATCCTGCACGGCGCCGCCGCGCGGCTGCCCAGCCGCCTGCCCGACCTGATGTTCTGGATCACCCTGCCCTTCCTCGGTCCCGAGAGGGCGGCGCAAGAGCGTGAGCGAACGCGCCTCACGATGCTCGAGAGCTGAGGCAAGCCGCTTCCCAAAGCCGCTCTTTTACGGCCATCCGCGGGTTTATCTGGACGGGGATACTGGTAATTTGGGCATCCGGAGGGATTGTCAAGGCTTTCTATGGCCGGGGCTCTGAATGGGGCAGGCCGCAAAAGGAGAGAGATAGAGCACATGCGCAAGCGTTTGATTACGACACTGGCCCTGGGGGCCACGCTCGCCCTCGTGGCAGCGGGAATCGCGACGGCTGAGAAGCCCACCATCGTCCAGGCGGGGAATCTGAAGCTGACTCTGAACGGCGGCTTCACGCCCAAGGCGCTGCCGAAGAAGGGCAAGGGAGCCCCGATTACGCTCAACGTCAGCGGCAAGATCGACACTACGGACGGCAAACACCCACCGGCGCTGAAAGAAGTCGTCGTCGAAACCGACAAGAACGGCTCAATCAACGTCAAGGGCCTGCCTACCTGCACCTCGGGCAAACTGCAGGCGCAGGACAGTGCTCATGCGAAAAAGATCTGTGAAAAGGCGATCATCGGCAAGGGCAAGACCGACGTCGAGGTCGAATTCCCCGAACAGGCGCCGTTCATCGCCAAGAGCGAACTGCTCGCCTTCAACGGTGGTGTCAAGGGCGGCACGACGACGATCTACATCCACGCCTACCTGACCTCGCCCGTCTCGGCGGCGGTGGTCACCACGGTGAAGATCTCGAAAGTCCACAACGGCCGCTACGGCACCAAGTCGATCGCTTCGGTGCCGAAGATCGCCGGTGGCTACGGCTCGGTGAGGAGCTTCTCGCTGACCTTCAGCCGCGGCTACAAAAACACGCCGTTCCTGTTTGCCAAGTGCACCGACGGCCATCTCAACGCGAAAGCCACCTCGGTCTTCACCGACGGCACTCGCCTGACCGGGAGCTTCGTCCGCTCCTGCACTCCGAAGGGCTGATCGGCACCCTCCGATCTCAGGACGAAAAAGGGGAAGAAAGGGCGGCCGACGGCCGCCCTTTCTTTTGCCCCAGAACCTGTTCTTAACGGTTCCGCCGCAGCTATCTGGGTACCAAGGGGTTCACGCAGTCAGCGGGCTGAACGACCTGGAGGAGATGACGCCGTGAACACGCGATCGATACTGGTTTTCGTAGCTGGCCTGGCCCTGCTTCTCGCCCTCGCGGGAGCTGCCCTGGCGAAGGGGGTAAACAAGCCGATCAAGGTCATCGCGGGGAACCTCGAACTGACCGCGAATGGTTCCTTCAGCCCGACCAAGCTGCCGAAGAACAAGCTGGCGCCGATCACGCTCAACGTCAGCGGCAAGATCAGGACCCTCGACGGCGCCCACCCGCCGGCGGTGAAGGAAGTGGTGATCGAAACCGACAAGAACGGCGCGATCAACGCCAAGGGCCTCGCCACCTGCAGCTCGGGCAAACTGCAGGCGCAGACCACCGCCAGGGCCAAGGCGGCCTGCAAGAGCTCCCTGATCGGCGAAGGCAAGACCAGCGTCGAGGTCGAATTCCCCGAACAGGCCCCGTTCATCGCCAAGAGCAAGCTGCTCGCCTTCAACGGCGGCGTCAAGGGCGGCAAGACCACGGTCTTCCTGCACGCCTACCTGACCTCGCCGGTCTCGGCGGCCGTCGTCACCAGGGTCGTGGTATCGAAGGTGCACCATGGCCGTTACGGCCTGAAGACGGTGGCGACAGTGCCGAAGATCGCCGGTGGCTACGGCTCGCCGATCAGCTTCAGCCTCAGGGTCGGCCGCAAATTCGCCTACAGGGGAAAGAAGCAGAGCTACCTGCTCGCCAAGTGCCCCGACGGCCACCTCAACGCCAAAGGCGTGGGCGTCTTCAGCGACGGCAGCCGCCTCGCCGGCAGCCTGGTTCGCTCCTGCACTCCGAAGGGCTGAGCTGGGACTTCAGTCGCGCGGGTCGATCCGGTCGGTGGATGCCGGCGGGATCGACCCCTCGGCTTCACGCCTGCGCTCGCCGCGCCGCAGCATGCGCTGGGTGAGGATCGCGATGCTGAGGATCGCGGTTGCGCCGAGGCTGAGCTGCACGCTGAGCAGGCCCTCGCGCGTCCAGTAGACGTCGCGCAGGTCGAGCAGCAGCGCCGCCTCGTCGAAGGTGAGGCCGATCCCGGCCCCCGTGGTGATCGCCAGCCGCTCTTCGAGCAGCTCGTCGTCGGTCAGCAGCGCGGTGGTGCCGGATGCAAAGGCAAGCAGGATGCCGGGGACGAAATGGTGGATGTGGTGGCCGCCGACGCGGACGTTGCGGAACGGCCACCAGTCGTTGCGGATGCCGAGCGTCGACAGTCGCACCAGGGCGAAGGAGCCGAGGAAGCCGGCGAGCAGGTTGAAGAGCATCGTTTCCGAGCGCGGGGCGTCGTCATAGCCAGCGGTGGCGACGCTGACCGTGTCGATCGCCGCCGCCGGCGCCGCTTCGACCAGGGACTCGCCGTCGGCCTCGACCCGCGCGCGGCGCTGCAGCATGCGGCCGAACTGGCCGGCGAGCACGATTCCAGCCCCGCCCAGGGCCACCGTCGCCAGGCCGACCGTCGCCCGCTCGGCCCGAGCCCAGCCGAGCCGTGTTCGGGCCCGAGCGCGTCTCTCGAGTCGCGTGGGCAGCCGCCGCATTGGGCGGAGACTAGCCGCCCCTGGCGTCAGCGTTCCTCGGTGACGATCGTCTTCACCGTGGCGATGGCGCCGTCGGCGAGCTCGATCTCGACCATGTGGGTGCCGATCTCGCGGATCGGCTGCTCGAGGCGGACCTTGCGCCGGTCGATGCGCAGGTCGCGTGCGTCCTTGATCGCGTCAGCGATCTCCTTTTGCCCAACCGAGCCAAAGAGCTTGCCGTCCTCGCCCGCCCGCTGGTAGATCGTCAGGACGGTCTTGGAGAGCAACGAGGCCGCCTGCTCTTCCCGCTCGGCTCGCGCTTTCTCGGCTCGTTCAGCGGCTGCTTTGCGTCGCTGCGCCTCCTCCAGCGCGCCCGGGGTCGCTGGCGCCGCCAGCTTGCGCGGAATCAGGTAGTTGCGCAGGTAACCGGGCGATACCTCAACCGGCTCTCCACGTTGTCCCAGCTGCTCGACGTCCTCGAGCAGGATCGCCTGCGTCATCACCGCTCTCCGACGTAGGGCAGGAGCGCGATCTCGCGTGCCCGCTTGACCGCGACCGAGAGCTGGCGCTGGTGCTTGCGGGAGAGGCCGGTGACCCGACGCCCGCGCGTCTTGCCCTTATCGGAGAGGAAGCGGCGCAGCAGGTTGAGGTCCTTGTAGTCGACCGCCTCGGAGTTGATCCGGGTGTATTTGCGCGGCCGCACGCGATCGGGCGCCCGGCGCCCGCGCCTCGGTGTAGATGTTCCTGCGTCCTTGGTTCTAGCCATATTGGGCCGGCAATCCTACAGACCTCGTCTGGCAGCGGCGGACAGCTGCGCGATGCGGCGTCCTCGGTCGCTCACGCGCGGAGCACGCTTCGCTCCCTGCGTCCTTGCCTCGCTTGGTCCGTCGCTGCCAGGCCCTGGTTAAAAGGGGATGTCGTCGTCGGCGCCACCACCACCGGCGGTTGCGCCGGCGAAGTCGGAGGCGTCGGTGGGGACGTCGCCGCTGGGGGGGCTGAAGCCACCACCGCCGTTGCCGTTGCCCGAGCCGTCGCGGGAGCCGAGGAACTGCACCGAGTTGGCGACGATCTGGACCTTCTGACGCTTGCCGCTGCCGTCTTTGGCCTCCCACTCGCTCCAGTCGAGCCGGCCTTCGACGGCAACTGGGCGGCCCTTGGAGAGGTAGGTAGCGCAGTTCTCGCCCTGCGCGCCCCAGACCACGACGTCGAAGAAATTGGGCTTGTCCTCCCACTCGCCGGTCTGTCCGTTCTTGCGCCGCGAGTTCACGGCGACGCGCAACTCGCAGACGGCGGTGCCGCCGCCGGTGTGGCGCAGTTCGGGGTCCTTGGTCAGGTTGCCGGTGATGACCACCACGTTCACGTTTGACGCTGCCACAGCTCTCAACTCCTCCGAATCGTTGTCTGGGATTCAGTCTAAGAGCGAAGGCGGCGCTACCCGCCCCCTTGAAGCTGCAATCTGCGCGGTAATCCGTGGGGAGAGGGCTACTCGGTGGACGCCGCGGGGGCCTCGGCGCTCTCGCCGACGTCCTCGCTCGGCTGCTCGGCGTCCTCGTCGGACGTCGCGATCGTCGGTCGGGACGGGCCCTGGGAGCCCCGCTCACGCGAGGCGCCGGGAGCCGGAGCGGCGACGGCCGGCGGCACCATCACCGGCGAGTCGGGGTCGACTTTGAAGATGCGGAAGCGCAGCACGCCGTCGGCGATCTTCAGGTTGTGGTTGAGCTCGTCGAGCAGCTCGGTCGGCCCCTCGAAGCGGAACCAGCGGTAATCGGCCTCGTTGCGCTGGGCGATCTCATACGCCATCTTGCGCAATCCCCATTTGTTCTCGTGCTTGAGCGTGCCCTTGCCCTCGATCCGCGCTTTCACGTCCTGGGCAAGCGCGTCCCGCCCGCCCTCGTCGGGGCCGGGGTCCAACATCAGAACCAGCTCGTATTCACGTGGGGCTGCCAAAAGCGGCGAGGGACTATAGCGGCGTAGTGGGGGCGGGTGCTCTCAATGCGGCGCAAACTCCATCGACCCGTCATCGGGAGGCGGTGTGACGGGAGCTGGTTCGGGAGCGGGAGCTGGCGCGACCTCCGGGCTGGGGGCGGAGTTTGGAACGGGTTCGAGTGCGGGACTCGGCGCTTCGGCGGGCGGGTCCTGCCGTCGGGTGGGGGTGCCCGGCTTGTGCTGCGCGCTTTTTCGGGCACCGGCACCGCGCTGTTTCAGGGACGTTGCCTTGCCCTCAGAAGCCTCCGCACGGCGCCTGGCACCCCCACCCGACACCACTCGCCCGAGATGCGGTTGAGCCCGAGCCTTGCGCTGCCGCGGGCTGACCTCCCGCCGCACTGGAGCCGCTTCCACTCGCGGCAGCCCGACGTCGACGGGGAGCGGCGCCGGCGCCGGCGGAGCGAGGACGCCAGGGAGAGTTCGAAGCGCGATAAGTGCTCCAGTGGCGGCTATGAGCAGGAGGCCGGCTTGGGACCAGCGGATGCGGATTTGCATCTGGGGGTAAGGCTGTCGGTGCGGGATGTCTCCCCAAGTAGTCTGAGCCCGTGCCCGACTCCGACCCGTTGATCATCGTCTCCAACCGCGGTCCCGCCCAGTTCGAACTGGACGAGAACGGCGAGCGGGTCGTGCGGCGGGGGGGAGGCGGTCTGGTCACCGCGCTCTCCGGCCTGGTCTCCCACCGCGACGCGCTCTGGATCGCCTCGGCGATGACCGACGAGGACGTCGCCGTCAGCGAGGAAAGCGGCGGGCCGGCGGAGATCTCGATCGACGGCATCGACTACCGCGTGCTGATGGTCGGCTCCGACGCCGAGGCCTACGACCGCTTCTACAACGTGATCGCCAACCCGATCCTCTGGTTCATCCAGCACTACCTCTGGGATCTCTCCAACGCGCCAGACATCCGCCAGGAGGAGCTCGACGCCTGGGACTTCGGCTACCAGGCGGTCAACCGCGACATCGCGAGTGCCGTGCTTGACCAGATCGAGGGACGCGAGCGGCCGCTGGTGATGCTGCACGACTACCACCTCTACACGGCGCCGGGGATGATCCGCGAGGCGCGGCCGGACGCCTTCCTCCACCACTTCGTCCACATCCCCTGGTCGCAGCCGGACAGCTGGCGGATCCTGCCGGGGCGGATCCGCGAGGCGATTTTCCGCGGCATGCTCGCCAACGACATCATCGGCTTCCACACCCACGCCTACTGCATCAATTTCATCCGCTGCTGCGACGAATTGCTCGAGGCCGAGGTCGACTACGAGAACGGCATCATCCGCCACGCCGGCGGCGAGACCCGTACCCGCGCCTACCCGCTCTCGATCGACGCCGAGCGGCTGCGCCGCGCCGCCGAATCGCCCGAGGTGGCAGCGGCCGAGCGTGAGGTGCTCGAGCGTCGGCGCAAACACCTGATCATCCGCGTCGACCGCGCCGACCTCTCGAAGAACGTGCTGCGCGGCTTCACCGCCTTCGACGTCTTCCTCAGCCAGCACCCGGAGTTCCGCGAACAGGTCACCTTCATCGCCCACCTGCAGCCCTCGCGCCAGGACGTGCCGGAGTACGCCGAGTACCTGGAGCGGATCGAGGCGCTGGTCGCCGTCGTCAACCACCGCCACGGCACCACCGACTGGATGCCGATCGACCTCAAGATCTACGAGAACTTCCACGACGCGGTCGCCCGCTACAAGCACTTCGACCTGCTGATGGTCAACTCGCTCTTCGACGGCATGAACCTGGTCGCCAAGGAGGCGCCGGCGGTGAACACCCGCGACGGGGTGCTGATGCTCTCCGAGAACACCGGCTCGCACGAGGAGCTCTCCGATTGCGCCCTCTCGGTCAACCCCTTCGACATTCAGGAGCAGGCGGAGACGATCTACCGTGCTCTGACCATGGATTCCGAGGAGCGCCGCCTGCGCGCCCAGCACCTCAAGGAGCTCGTCTTCTCGCGCAACCCCGGCGACTGGGTCGACGCCCAACTCAAAGACATCGACGAGTTGCGCCAGCCGATCGGCTAGCGGCCGACGGGCCGAAAGCGTGTCGATATGTCACGTTTGAGGCCCGTCGGCGGGGGGTTTTCAGGTGCCTAGCTCGCTCAGCAGCTCGATCCAGTCGCGCAGCAGGCGCGGCGAGAGGAACTCCTTGCGGGCGTGTTCCTTGCCGGCGCGGCCGAGGCGCATGCCCAGTTCCGGGTCGGCGAGGATCTCGAGGCAGCGCTGCGCGCACTCCTCGGGGGAATCGACGAGGAAGCCGGTCTCGCCGTCGGCGATCTGCAGCGGGATGCCGCCGACGTTGCCGCCGATCGTCGGCCGTCCCTTCCAGAGCGCCTCGGTAACGGTGAGGCCGAAGCCCTCGCGGATCGACTTCTGCAGGCAGACGTCCGATTGCGATTGGAAGGCGTTGACCTCGATCGCGCCGACGTTGTTGAGGTTGTTGAGGATCTTGATGTCCTCGTCGCCCTCGGCGTACTCGAAGGTGTGCTGGAAGAACTCCCAGCCCTCGGGGTCGTCGGTCGCCATCGAGCCGACCAGGGCGAGCTGGACCTCGGGGACCTGCTCGGTCACGGTGCGGTAGGCGTCGATCACGCCCATCGGGTCCTTCCAGGGGTCGAAGCGCGACACCTGGGTCAGCAGCGGCCGGTCGACGTCGATGCCGAACTGGCGACAGACGAAGGCGGCGTCGTCGGGTGAGAAGGCCATGTTCTTCGGCGAGAGCGGGTCGATCGCCGGCGGGATGATCTTCACCCCGTTGTCGCCGTCGACCCCCTTCGGCACGTAGGCGGGCATGTGCCAGACGGTCGCGTCGTACTCCTCGATCAGCGGCAGCAGGCGGGCGATCGGCTCCGGATTGGGCTCGGAGAGGTCGATGTGGCAGCGCCAGATCCAGTTGCGGCTCTTGGCGCCGGCGCCGCGGCGCAGGCCGATCGGCTGCGGGTCGTGGACGATGATCGTGTCCCACTCGCCCTGCAGGCCCTCGGCGTTGATCGCGTTGATCTCGTCGAAGATCTGCCACTGCTCGGCGCTCAGCGTCTCCTCGGCGCCCTGCAGCGAGTTATGCAGCAGCTTGGTCGCGTTGAAGAACTCCTCTTTGCCGAAGATCACGTGCCAGTGGGCGTCGAGGCCGACGTCGCGCATCAGCGGCACGATCGTGTAGAGGATCTCCGAGACGCCACCGCCGAATGCCGTCGCGCTGACGTGGAGGACGCGGTGTCCCTTCATCGGCTCTGCCAGCTCGCGGATCCGTTCGATCGTCTCCTTGCCGGCGATGTGGGTGTAGTCGGCGAGGGACTTCTGGCCTAGGGCGACTTCCTGGAGCATCGGGGAGTTCTACATCGCCCGGCGGTCGCTCGACCTTTAGCCCCCCGGGCGCTTGCCCAGGGTCACGTCGACCTGTTCCCGCTTGCCGTCGTGGAGCACCTCCAGGTCGACCGTCTCCCCGGGTCGCCGGGCCGCGATGAAGTTGGCGAGGTCGTCGGCCTGGACCACTGGGTGGCCGTCGACGGAGAGGATCACGTCGCCGCCGACTTCGTAGGGGACCGCCTGGAAGGTGAGGCGCCGGTTGCCCCCCTCGAGTCCCGCCTTGTCGGCCGGACCGTCGGCGATGACTTCGGAGAGCAGGCCGCCGTGGTCGGTGTCGAGGCCGAGCTTCTCGGCGAGCTGCGGGTAGACCATCTGGGTGGAGACGCCGATGTAGGCGTACTCGGCTTTGCCGTCTTCTTCGAGCTGGGCGACCGAGCGCTTGATCGCCGAGACCGGCACGGCGAAGCCGACGCCGGAGTTGGAGCCGGAGTTGGTCTCGATCTGCTCGTTGATTCCGAGCACGCGTGCGCCTGCGTCGAGCAGCGGGCCGCCGGAATTTCCGGGGTTGATCGAGGCGTCGGTCTGGATCGCGCCCGCGATCTGGAACTTGGTCAGCGATTCGACCGAGCGGTCAGTCGCCGAGACGACCCCGACCGAGAGCGACTGCTGCTCGCCGAAGGGGCTGCCGATCGCCGCCACCGGTTGGCCGACGACGAGGTCCTGGTCGTCGCCGAGCTGCAGTGGGTGCAGCTCGAAGCCGTCGGGGTTGACCTTGAGCAGGGCGACGTCGGCGAAGGGGTCGAAGCCGACGATTTTCGCCGGCACCGTGTTGCGGTCGGGGAACTCGACGAAGACTTCCTTGGCGGGCTTGCGGCCGCCGCTCGATCCGTCGGTCACCACGTGGGCGTTGGTGACGATCTTGCCGCTCTCGTCGAGCACGAAGCCCGAGCCCTCCGCCGAGCCACCGCTGCCGCGGAAGACGGAGCGGATCGTGACGACCCCGGGCGAGGCCTCGCGGTAGACCTCGGCGGCGTCGAAGCCGCGCGCGGCCGTCTGCACGGCGACCCGGGGAGGGGTAGTCGCCTCGGTCACGGTGGTAACGCGGGTGGCGCCGTCCCCGTCACCACCACCACAACCCGCCAGCCCGAGCGCCAGCGCCACCGCGCAGCAGGCGAGGGCGCGGGCGATCACGCCGCCGCCCGGGCCGCCGCCGCGCGCTCGCCCACCCCCGCGCGCGAGGCGGGGAGGTCGAGGGTGAAGGCGGTGAAGCGCTTGCTCGAGGCGATCGCGACCCGGCCGTTCATGCGCTGGGCGAGCTCGCGGGCGATTGCCAGCCCGAGCCCCGAGCCGCCGGCGGAGTCCGCCGTGTAGAAGCGCTCGAAGATGCGACTGTGCACGCGGCGCGGGATGCCGGGTCCGTCGTCGGAGACGGTCAGCTCGGCGCGGCGGTTGATCGAATAGGTAGTCACGGTCACCTTGGTTCCCTCGGGGGTGTGGGTGAGGGCGTTGTCGAGGAGGATACGGATGACCTGCCGTACCCGGTCGGGGTCAGCGCTGGCGATTACCGGCTGGTCCGGCGTGCGCAGCTCCAGCCGCGAGCCGTGCTGGTCGGCGCGCGGCCCGAACTCGCGGGCCACTTCGCGGGCGAGCGATCCGAGGTCGACGTTGCTGCTCTTCATCGCCACCGCTCCGGCATCGAGCTGGGAGAGGTCGAGCAGGTCAGCGGTGAGCTTGGTCAGGCGGGCGATCTGCTCGCGCATCGTGTGCACGAACTCGGCCCGCTCCTCGGGGCTCGGGTCCTCCTCCTCGAGCAGTTCGACGAAGCCACCGAGGCTGAAGATCGGCGTGCGCAGCTCGTGCGAGGCGTTGGCGATGAACTGCTTGCGGGCGCTGTCGAGCTCGGCCAGGCGCCGCTGCATCTCGTTGAAGGTGCGGGCGAGCTGGCCGAGCTGGCCGGCGGAGGAGATCGGGATCGGCGTTTCGAAGTTGCCGTCGGCGACCTTGCGGGCGGCGTCCTGGAGACGGCGGATGTTGGCGCTCGCCACCCGGGCGTAGTAAGTGCCGATGCCGGCCGCGATCAGGATCGCCAGCAGGCCGCCGACCAGGATCTGACCCTTGACCGAGTCGAGGCCACTGGCGGCGCCGCCGATCGCGACCGTGTAGACGTAGATCAGGAATGCCGTGCCGGTCGCGATGCCGACGCAGATCAGCGCGATCCGGTTGCCGAGCCGAGTGGGCCTGAACCGCCGTGGCATCAGCGCCTCGTTCCGCGCAGCAAAGGCCCTACTCCCGGAAGCGGTAGCCGACGCCGCGCACGGTGAAGAGGAACTCGGGCTCTTTGGGGTCCTTCTCGAGCTTCTCGCGCAGGTGGCGGATGTGGACGTCGACGGTGCGTGGGTCGCGGTACTCGGAGTCCCCCCAGACGTGCTCGAGCAGCGTCTCGCGGCTGAGTACCCGGCCGGGGGAGCGCGCCAGCGCGCCGAGGATCTCGAACTCGACGTAGGTGACCTGGATCTCCTCGCCGCGCAGCGTGACCATGCGCCGGGAGAAGTCGATCACCAGGTCGCCGTGGTCGATCGTCTCCTCCTCGGGGCGCTCGCCGGCCATGCGCGAGCGCCGCAGCGCCGCCTTCACCCTGCTGCGGAACTCGCGCATCGAGAAGGGCTTGGTGATGTAGTCGTCGGCTCCGACCTCGAGCCCGGCGACCTTGTCGGTCTCCGAGCCCTTGGCGGTCAGGATGATGATCGGGACCTGGCTGCGCGAGCGCAGCTCGCGGCAGACTTCGACGCCGTTGAGCTTGGGCATCATCAGATCGAGGATGACGAGGTCGAAACGGGCCTCCTCGAAGCGCTGCAGGGCCTCGCGTCCGTCCTGAGCGGAAGTGACGTGATAGCCGTCTTTGCGCAGCGGGTATGAGAGCAGGGTCTGGATCGACTGCTCGTCGTCTACGAGGAGAATGCGCGTGGATCCGTTGGCCACAGGTAAAGGGTATTCCCTGCAAACTCAGTATGGGAGAGCTGGGTGCCGCGCCACTCTTGGACGTATGTGCGAGTACCAAGTACTAAGGTTGCAGAATAGGGAGCCGATATGAAGCGCAGGATGCAGCCACGACAGCTGAAGAGCCTGGTCGAGTCGGGTCATTACAAGCCCGAGCCGTCGCTGATCGCCGACGCGATGCTGCAGCGTCGCGGAGTGCGCGAGCTGCTCACCAGCGAGAGCCTTATGCGAGCTGGTCGAATCCCCCGGGGTCCGCAAGTCCGCCATCGGGCAGCCTGATCTCGATTCCGGAGCCGGCGACGACCTCGCCGATCCGCGTCAGCGCGATGCCTTCGGCCTTGCGCACCGCTTCGATCGCTTGCTCCAACCGCTCCGTCGGGACGCTCGCCAGCAACTCGTAGTCTTCACCGCCGCTGAGGAGGAGCTGCCAGGGGTCGCGGCCGAGCTCCCCGGCTAGCTCGTCGAGGCCGGTGGGCCGGGGAAGGGTCCCGGCGTCAATGTGAAGGCCGACTCCGCTCGCGGCGGCGAGATGCCCGGCGTCGCCGCCCAGTCCGTCGCTGATGTCGATCATCGCCGTCACCCCGGCGCGGGCGAGTGCCCGCCCCGCCGCCAGGCGCGGCTGCGGCTCCAGCTGGCGCTTGATGAGCGCCGAAGCGAGAGTTGACCCCACTCTGGGTGGGTCGACGCTCGTGTCGGCGTCGAGCAGGGCCAGGCCCGCGGCGGCTCCGCCAAGCTCGCCGGTGAGGATGAGGGCGTCGCCGGGGCGAGCGCCGCCGCGGCTGACGAGCGCCGCCGCTGTCGGGGCGTGTCCCACCACCGCGATCGCGAGGAACAGCGTCGCGGAGCGGGTCAGGTCGCCGCCGGCGAGGCTGGTCCCGGTGGCGGCGGCGAGCGCCAGCAGGCCGTCGAGCAACTCGATGCACTCGTCCTCGCCGAAGTCCGGCGGCAGGCCGAGCGTGACGTAGGCCTCGCCGGGCTCCGCCCCCATCGCGGCGAGGTCCGAGAGCGCCGTGGCGAGCGCCTTGTGGCCGATCTGCGCGGGGGTTGCCTGGTCACGGTGGAAGTGGACGCCGTCGACGACGGCGTCGACCGAGGTTGCGGTCGCCCCCTCCGGCACTGTGACCGCGGCGTCGTCGCCGCTGCCGAGCACGATCCGCGCCCCGCCGGCGGGTATCCGCTCCCGTATCCGTGCCAACAGCTCGAACTCGCCCATGGCCCAATTCTCCCTGCTGAGTTCGTGGTTATGGGGGCATACGGAGTCATAACCGCGAACTCAGCGGT
Organism: Solirubrobacterales bacterium; assembly: GCA_035548675.1. Lineage (GTDB taxonomy): Bacteria > Actinomycetota > Thermoleophilia > Solirubrobacterales > 70-9 > VRUE01. The sequence goes on along the minus strand of DASZSJ010000103.1, from coordinate 30,867 downwards.
CGGGAGACGACTGCAGGCGGTCACGAGCTAGCGGCGGGCGGCGTCACTAAGGTGCGATGGACGTGGAGCGTCGCCAGCCTCTTCTCCATCGCATCGGCGAGGCCGGTGCGAAGATCGGGACCAAACCGCCGCGCAGCAAGCGGGTGCGGTTGGCGGTCCAGCTCGGCATCGCCGTCCTCATCTTCGGCTTCCTCGTCCTCACCGTGGTCGACCAGTGGTCGGAGATCCAGGACAAGGGCGTGCATTTCCACGTCGCCTGGTTGATCCCCGCCTTCGTCGTCCTCCTGCTCTTCTACGCGCTCAACGCGCTCGGCTGGGACCTGATCCTCCACTTCCTCGGCTCCAGGCTCGGCCCTCGCCGCGCCCAGGTTGCCTGGGGGCAGCCGCTGCTCGCGCGCTACGTGCCCGGGAGCATCCTCTACGTGCTCGGCCGGGTACTGCTTTCCGAACGAGCCGGCGTTCCGCGCCGCCTGACCGTCGCCAGCATCGTCTACGAACAGGCGACGCAGGCGACCTCGGCGATCATCGTCTCCGCCTACTTCATCATCGATCACCCGGACCTGCAGGGTCAGTCCTGGCGCTGGGCGGTATTGGCGCTGATCCCGCTCGCAATCGGCTTCCTCCATCCGCGGGTCTTCGGCCCGGTCGCGAACCGGGTCCTGCGGGCTTTCGGTCGCGAGCCGCTGCCGGAGGTGATGTCGCTTGGCGGCGTCCTTGTCACAGTGGCCTTCTACGCCGTCAACTGGGGCGTCGTGGCGGTGGGGCTCTGGTGCGTTGCCCGCTCGGTCAGCGACGTGTCGCCCAGCGACATTCCCGCGGTCGGCTCGGCCCAGGCCTTTGGCTACGTCGCCGCGCTGGCGACGCTCGTCGCGCCGGCCGGCCTCGGCATCCGCGACGCCGCCTTCGCCTGGGCGGTCAAGGTGGTCGCCCCCGGCGGCAGCTTCGCGGTCGGCTCGCTGATCGCGATCGTGGTGCGGGGTGTGATGACCGTGGTTGAGATCGCCTACGTCGGGATCGTCACGGCGATGGGTCGCAGGGAGGGATGGTCGGTTCATACCGGCGTCTTGCACGCATCACCCGAAGAGGAAGCGGCGGTCGAGGAAGGGGCGCCCCTCGCCCGGACAAGCCGTCGCGCTAATTAGCACGACGGCCTTGAGTATCCGCCCGCTCGAGGGGCGCCCTTCCTCGACCCCGAAGCGCTCAAAGAGGGATGCGGGCACCAAGCTGGTATGCGGTCAGGCCCAGTACCAGCAGCTGTAGAAGGCGATCCCTCGATAGCGCAGCTTGGGGGAGGGCCCAGAGCAGGTACCAGGGGAGGAGCCAGGCGGTGGCCAGCAGGAGCCCGGTCGTTGCCCAGGCTGAGGCGCGGAGCCAGTCGCCACCGCGGGCGGTCCAGAGGAGGAGATGGGCGACGAGGGCGGCGTAGAGGACGCCGAAGGCGAAGCGGGTCATGCCGGGGTCGAGCCCGGTGAGCCGGGCCACGGTGATCGGGATGCTCATGTAGCTCGTGCGCCCCTGGTTCTCACCGGCGAGCCTGAAGGCGTGCAGCCAGTCCCAGCCAAACCCAACCCACGCCGCCCCCCCAATTACCACCACCGCCCCCGCGCCCCCCAACAACAGCCCGCCGACGGGCCGAAAGCGTGTCGATATGTCACGTTTGAGGCCCGTCGGCCCCCAGGTGGCGAGGAGGGCGAAGGGGAGGGTGATGGCGGCGGAGGCCTTGGTGGCTGCGGCGGCGGCGAGGGTTGCGCCGGCGGCGAGGGGGCGGGTGGTGAGGAGGGCGGCGATGCCCAGGGTCGTGAGGAGGACCGCGATCGAGTCGTTGTGAGGGCCGCCGACCACGTGGACCAGGACCAGCGGGTTGAGGCCGACGAAGGCGGCGGCGCGGGTGGGGTTGACGCCGCGGCCAGGGGCGAGTCGCGCCACGAGCAGGGCGGTTCCAAGCACCGCTGCGGCTGAGGCCACCTTGAGGACGTGAACGGCGGCGTCGAGCGGGAGCCAGGCGAGCGGATAGGTCGCCAGCGTGAAGAGGGGGCCGTAGGCACTGGTCGCCTCCGTCCAGGTGACGTGGGCGAAGGCGGCGTCGCCGGGGACGCTCGAGGGCGGGTGGACGTAGGGGTCGAGGCCGTGCAGGACGCCGAGCCGGGCGTAATCGACGTAGCTGTAGACGTCGTGGGAGAGGATCGGCGGCAGGGTCGCGAAGGCGGCGAGGAAGAGGACAATCGCGATCCAGACCGTCCGCCTGCCCAACTGCGGCGTCCAGACGAGCACAGCCAGGTAGGCCAGGAAGCCCACCCAGATCGAGGCAAAGGCGACGCCGGGCGCGAGGCTCAGCTATTTGCTCCCGGTTTCCGCCGCGGCACCGCCGCCGCCAACCCCCGCCGCGGGTGGGGCTGAGGGAACCGGCGTCGGCTTTTGGCCGGCGCCGGGCGCGTAGGCGTCGGGGTTGTAGCCGCCGGTGACTTCTTCGCCGATTTCACGGGTGCGCCGTTCTTCGGGCGTTTCGTCACCCGCGTGCCTCGCGGCACCGTGGCTGCGCGGGGCGGCGGCGGTGTAGTGCCCGAAGAAGGGAGCCCAGCTGATCCGGTGCTCCGGCTTGGAGAACTCCTCGCAGGGGACTTCCGCTCCCGAGTAAAGCGAGTGCCAGATTTCCGCCGGGAAGGTGCCGCCGAAAACGGTGATCCCGTGCACACTGGTCATTTCGATCGCGTTTGACTGCGGATAGCCGACCCAGACCACTGTTGCCAGGTTGGGCTGATAGCCGGCGAACCAGGCATCGGTCTCGCGGTCGGTCGTCCCGGTCTTGCCCGCCTGCCCCGGACAGCCGGTGTAGGCGGCGGTGCCGGTCCCTTCGGTGATGTTGTCGTGCAGCAGGCGGGTCACCTCGTAGGCGACGGCTTCGGAGACGACGCGCCGCGGCGGCTCGCGGTCGGGCCGCTCGACCCGCCCGCCGGGGAAGACGACGCGCTCGATCGCGACCGGCCGGTGGCGCACGCCGCCGTTGGCGAGCGTCGCGTAGGCAGTCGACATTTCCAGCGGCGAGACGCCGACGCGCAGGCCGCCGATGCCCTCGGCGGGGATGCCGTCGAGCGGACTGACGATCCCCAGCGAGTGAGCCGTTTCGGCCACCTGTTCCGGGCCGACGTCGAGGTCGAGCTGGGCGAAGACGGTGTTGTCGGAGGCAACCGTCGCCTGCTGCAGGTTGACTTTGCCGAGGTAGCCCTCGTCGGCGGTATGCACGTCCCAGTGGCCCCACTTGGGCAGGTCGAGGCTGAGCGGTTTTGAGGTGTAGTAAGTCGAGTAGGGGTCGATGCCCTGCTTGAGCGCCGTCGTCAGCACGAAGGTCTTGAAGGTCGAGCCGGGCTGGCGGTGGCCCTGGGCGGCGAGGTTGAACTGGCTCTCGTCGAAGCTGTCGCTCGAGACCATCGCCTCGATCTCACCGTTGCGGGGGTCGATCGAGACCAGCGCCGAGGATGGATCGGTCGAGTAGGGAAGCGCCGAGCGCATCGCTTCCAGGCCGACTTGCTGCAGGCGCGGCTCGAGCGTCGTGTAGACGCGGATGCCGCCGTCGCGCACGCGCTCCGCTCCGTAGCGCTCGATCAGCTCGTGTTCGACGTAGTCGAAGAAGAAGGGCTCGCGGTGGGCGAAGTAGGAGCCCGTGGCATCCAGCCCGAGCCCGCTGGCTTCGGCGCGGGCGGCGCGCTGCGGGGTCAGGTAGCCGAGGTGGGCCATCTTGGCCAGCACGGTGTTGCGGCGCTCGCGCGCCGCCGCGGGGTGGAGGATCGGGTTGTAGTCCGTCGGCGCCTGCGGCAGGCCGGCGAGCAGCGCCGACTGCTGCAGGTTGAGCTTCCAAACCGGCTTGGAGAAGTAGATGCGGGCGGCGGCTCCGACGCCGATCGCGGTCGCCCCTTCGACCGTCCCGTAGGACGCCGTGTTGAGGTACTGGTCGAGGATCTGCCGGCGCGAGTGGCGTTCGGCGTACTCGATCGCCAGCTTCGCCTCGATGATCTTGCGTTCGAGGTCGCGCTCGGGGTTGCGGATGCAGAGGTTGCGGACGAGCTGCTGGGTGATCGTCGAGCCGCCCTCGACCGTCTTGCCCGCTTCCAGGTTCTTCAGCGCGGCGCGGGCGATGCCCTCGGGGTCGATGCCGCCGTGTTCGTAGAAGCGCTGGTCCTCGATCGCGACGGTCGCCAGCTGCAGCCGCTTGGGGATGCGCTCGATCGCGACCGGCGCCCGCGCCTGCGCCGAGGAGATCAGCCCCAGCTTGCTGCCATCGGCCGCGTAGACAACCGAGTTGCCGCGGCGCTCGGGCTTCTTGCAGCTCGACAGCGACGGCGCCTCAGCAGCGACGTCGAGCACCCAGGAGGCAATCGCCGCCACCGCCAGCACGATCGCGACGAAGAGGGCGCCGCCGACGAGCGCGATCTTGCCTCCGATTCCGCCGCGCCGCCTCTGGCGTCGCCTACTGCGCTGCCCCATGCGGAAAGCGTACTTCGCGGTGGATGTCGCATTTGGTGGCAGGCCGCGGGACCAAATGCGACGTCGATTCGGGGCTCAGGCCTGGGTGTCTTCGGTCGAGAGGTTGTGGACGATGCCGTCGACGAGCATCTGGTTGGGGATCGCCACCATCGTCCCGTCGCCGGGGCTGACGTAGGTATAGGAGAGCGTCATGTCGGTGACCCGCCCTTCGACCTGCTCGAAGGAGATGCGATCGCCGATCTTGATCGGCTGCGAGACGGCGAGCTGGACGCCGGCGATCATGTTGGCGATCGTGTGCTGGGCGGCGAAGCCGACGATCGCCGCCAGCACCGCGGTCGAGGCGAGGATGCCGGTTGCCAGCCGCTTCAGCTCGGTGAATTGGCTGAGCGCGATCGCAACCAGGACGAGGAAGACGACGAGGATCAGCAGGCGGCGCAGGAAGCGCAGCCGCGTCTTGGTGGACCGCGATACCTGTGAGACTGCCCGGGCCATGGAGAGCACGGTAACCGCAAAGCCCGCCGCCGGTTTCCCCTATTCCAACTGGGGCGCGCTGGCGGCGGTGCTGGGTGTGCTGCTGGCGATCGGCACGGGGATCGTGCTCTCGGTGCCGATCGCGATCGTCGACAAGCCGCCCGAGGGCGGCGATTTCAGCGACGCCGCCAACGCGCTCGTGCAGCTGGCGACGGCACTCGGCTTCCTGCTCGTGCCGTTCGCGATCGCGGCGGGCCGCGGCGCGACGGTGCGTGAGGCCGCCGCCCGCCTCGGCCTGCGCCGCTTCCGCCCGGGGGCGATCAAGTGGATGCTGGCCGCGGTCGGCGCCTACCTGCTCTTCGCGATCGTCTACACGGCGGTCTTCGGTCAGCCCGAGCAGAAGGACATCGCCGAAGACTTCGGCACGGTGCCGGTGCAGGTCCTGCTGATCGTGATCGCGGCGCCGCTCAGCGAGGAGGTCTGCTTCCGAGGCATGCTCTTCGGCGGCCTGCGCGAGCGCTGGCCGCGCATCGCCGCCGCCCTGCTCAGCGGCCTCGTCTTCGGCGGCCTGCACGCCCTCACCGGCCTCAGCGCCGTGCCGGTACTGATCGCCTTCGGCTTCATCCTCGCCCTGCTCTACGAGAAGACGGGCTCGATCGTGCCGGGCATCCTGCTGCACATGCTGAACAACTCGGTGGCCTTGCTCGGCCAGTAGTGGGCAAAGAAACGGCCCGCTTGGGCGGGCCGTTTCAGGGCGAAAGGGGCGTGACCCCTTACCGACTGACACTCGTGAGATTGAGGCTACCAACTCGGTAGCAAGCGGAGGGCGGGGGACTCGAACCCCATCCGAACGACAAGCGTCCGGACTCCCGAGTGTCAATCGGTTGCCGATACCTATCGGCATCACCCTCCGCTGCGCCGGAACGTATTGACCGCATCCGGCAATTCAAGGGGCATGCATCTCTCCTGACAGTGCGTTGACGCTTTCGTCACTCGACCGTGCGATCCGCAAGAATCCCTGGTCCTTGGCCCGCCGTCTCGCCCCCGTCCTCGTCGTCTCCGCACTGCTGCTCGCCGCTCCCGGCGCGGGCGCCGCCGCCCCGAGCGCCGCGAAGGAAGCCGGCCCGCCGCCGGCGACGGTGAAGATCAAGCCGGACCTGCGCGGCGGCAAGGCGCGGATCTACAGCAAGGCGGCGGTGGTCGGCACCGTCACCCCCTTCGTGCCGGGACAGACCGTCGACGTCACCTTCTACCTCGACGGCCACAAGCTGCTCAGCCGCGAGGTCGCGCTGCAGAAGGGCAAAAGGGGCAGCGGCAAATTCCGCGCCGCGATCCTGATCCGCAAGGGCGGCAGGTACGCGGCCTCGGCCAAGCACGTGGCGACGCCGGAGCTGGGCGGCGACAGCACCGTGCGCAAGAGCTGGACGGTCAGCTACCCGGCCCTGCACCAGGGCCAGTGCGGCAACGTCGTCCTCGGCTTCAAGAAGGCGATGCGGAAGATGGGCTACATCGCCAACAGCGGCCGCTGCTTCGGCGGCAAGACGGCGCGCGGCGTGCTCGCCTATCGCAAAGTCAACGGGCTGAGCCGCAGCTATCGCGCCGGCTCGGGTCTGGTCAAGAGCGTCTTCTCCGGCAGGGGCGAATACCACGTGGTCCACCCCGGCGCCGGCGAACACGTCGAGGCACCGCTCTCCAAGCAGGTGCTCGTCTTCGCCAAGGGCGATGAGCCCTTCGCGGTCTACCCGATCTCCTCCGGCAAGAGCTCGACCCCGACCGTCACCGGCCACTTCACCTTCATCCGCCAGGAACCGGGCTACAACTCGCACGGCATGTACTACTCGTTCTACTTCTACGGCGGCTACGCCGTGCACGGCTACGAATCGGTGCCCGACTACCCCGCCAGCCACGGCTGTCTCCGCACCTTTATCGCCGACCAGCCGGAGATCTACAACCGGATCAAATTCGGCGAGTCGATCTTCGTTTTCTAAGGAGCGCCGATGATCAGCGAGAGAGCCCTGAAGGCGGTTCTCCTCGCGATCGCCGCCTGGCACGTCGTCACCGGGCTGCTTGCGTTGATCGCGCCCGACACGTTCTTCGAGCAGATCGGGCATTACGGAGTCGAGAACTCGCACTACGTGGGGGACGTGGGGGCATTCATGCTCGCCTTCGGGGTGGCGGTGGGGATCGCCGCTGCGCGGCCGTCGTGGCGGGCGCCGATCCTCTGGCTGGGGGCGCTCTGGTACGGCTTCCACGCGATCAACCACGCCTTCGACACGGGCGAGGCGAAGAGCGAGGGGCGCGGCTGGGGCGACACGCTGCTGATCGCCTTCGGCGCGGCCGCATCGGCCTGGCTGGCGCGGGTATCGGAACGTTTGAACGCAGCTGGCAACGATGGAGGTGCGAGATGAAGGTCTTCGTCGCGGGAGCGAGCGGGGCAATCGGCAGGCCGCTGGTGCGCCAGCTGCTCGCTGCCGGGCACGAGGTAACTGGGATGACGCGGCGCGAGGAGCGGGCTGGGGAGATCCGGGCGGCCGGCGCGAAGGCGGTCGTCTGCGACGTCTTCGACGCCGCGGCGCTCGGGGAGGCCGTGCGCGCGGCGGCGCCGGAGGTGGTCGTCCATGAGCTGACCTCGCTGCCGGCCCGCCTCGACTACAGGGCGAAGGATGACCCGCTGGCGCCGACCAACCGCTTGCGGACCGAGGGGACGCGCAACCTGCTCGCCGCCGCGCGGGCGGCTGGGGCCCGGCGCCTGGTCGCCGAGAGCGTCGCCTTTCTCTACGCGCCGGAGGGCGACTGGGTGAAGGACGAGGAGGCGCCGCTCTTCCACGCCGCGCCCGGTCCGTTCGGCGGCGCGGTCGAGGCCCTCGCCGACCTCGAGCGCCAGGTGACCGCTGCCGAGGGAATCGAGGGAGTCGTCCTTCGCTATGGCTGGCTCTACGGGCCGGGCACGTACTTCGCCCGCGAGGGCTCCTCGACGGAGGACGCGCGGAAGCGCCGCTTGCCGATCGTCGGCAAGGGAACCGGGGTCTTCTCCTTCGTCCACGTCGAGGACGCCGCCGGCGCCACCGTGGCCGCGGTCGAGCGCGGCTCGCCCGGCACCTACAACGTCGTCGACGACGAGCCGGCGCCGATGCGCGAGTGGGTGCCCGAGTTCTGCGCCGCAGTGGGGACGAAGAAGCCGCGGCGGGTGCCGCTCTGGCTCGCTCGCCTGATTGCCGGCGCGGCGGCCGCCTCGGCGGTTGAGATGCGCGGCGCCTCCAACGCGAAGGCGCGGGTCGAGCTCGCCTGGCAGCCGCGCTACGCCAGCTGGCGTCAGGGCTTCGCCGATCCGGCTGCGCGCGGCTAGAAGATGACTGTTCCACGGCGGCAGCCGTGGAATCGCGACCTCTTCCGGCTCCAGCTGGGCCGCCCGCGCGATGTTTGGTGCCGAGTGTCTGGTTTGCCACCGTATACGTGGGTCAACTCAACACTCGACATCGCGGGCTCGCCCAAAAACGCCTGTCTGTCGCCCTCGCCCTCTTTCCTGGCTTTTCCCTTGCTCATGGAATTCCGTGGAATCGATCGTCGAGCGCCCCGCGGCCGACGGCTCATAGGATGCGCCCGGCATGACTGACCTGGGCGCCGCCAAGGAGACGCTGCTCGCTGAGCTGCGTGAGCACTCGCTGGTGATCGGGGAAGTGACGCTGGCCAGCGGGGCGACTGCCCAGTACTACGTCGACGCGCGCCGGGCGCTGCTGCGACCCGCCGGCTTCCTCGCCGCTGGCGAGCTAATCGCTTCCGCGGCCCATGAGCTGGGCGCGACCGCGGTCGGCGGCCCGGCGACCGCGGCGATCCCGCCCGCCTGCGCGGCGCTCGCCGTCCCGGCGGGCGCGGACCTCGTCGGCTTCTTCGTCCGCGGCGAGCGCAAGCAACACGGCCTGCAGCGCTGGGTCGAGGGCCCGGTTGAGGACGGTGCCCGCTGCCTGGTAGTCGAGGACACGGTGACGACGGGTGGCTCGACCGCCAAGGCGGTCGAGCGCATCGTCGAGCAGGGGCTGGAGGTGGCCGGGGTGGTTGCCGTCGTCGACCGGCTCGCCGGCGGGGGGGAGAGGATCGAAGCTGCCGCCGCGGCTCCCTATCGGGCCCTGATCACGATTGACGAGATCTACCCCAACCGCCCGGACCGCGACTGAAGTGGAGCCCGACGCCGTAGAGATCCGCGTGCTCGGCTGCCTGATCGAGAAGCAGCGTACGACGCCCGACGTCTACCCGCTCTCGCTCAACTCGCTGCGCCTTGCCTGCAACCAGTCGACCAACCGCGAGCCGGTTGTCGACTACGACGAGCAGACCGTGGTCGAGGCGCTGCGCCGCCTCGCCCTGCGCGGCTGGACCCGGCTCGCCAGCGGCGCCGGCAGCCGCGCCCGCAAGTACCGCCACATGCTCGCCGACGCCTTCGGTCTCGACGACGCCGAGGTCTCGCTGCTCGGGGTGCTGATGCTGCGCGGCCCGCAGACACCTGGCGAGCTGAAGCAGCGCGGCCAGCGGCTGCACGACTTCGGCTCGCTCGGGGAGGTCCAGGAGGCACTCGAGCGCCTGGTCGAGCGCGGCATCGTGGCGCGCCACGAGCGCCGTCCCGGGCAGAAGGAGGACCGCTACGAGCAGCTGCTCGGCGGGGCGTCGACGGATTCCTCGGCGCCCGCGATCGCCGCCGCGGATGCGCCCGCGGCGGTCCCGGGGGAGCCGCCCGCCGAGCTGAAGCCGGCCGAGGATCGCCTCACCCGCCTCGAGCGCGAAATGGCGGAGCTTCGTTCCGAGCTTGCCTCATTGCGCGCCGAGCTCGGCGGCTGAACGCCCTCGGTATCTCCTCCTGAATCGCCCTTTCTAGAGCCGTTTGCGCTCTAGAAACAAATTTGTCCTTGACATCTATAGAACCGTTTGTCTACTCTGTCCGCGAACTTGGTAAACACGATTGTCCGACAACCGTGCATGCCGGTTCGCGACACAGGGACATAACCGAGCCCACGGGGCCGCCAAGGGAAGCGGCCGGCAGAGGGCTCACGGGACAAGGAGAGAGCTACGTGAGAAGCCACGCGAAGGCATCGTCCGCGGGATCGACCCTAGTAGGCAGCGTCGGCAGTCGAAAGCATCGAGTCGCCCGGTCAGGCCGCGACGCCGTCTCCCTTGGCCTCATCTCATTCCTCGGTTTCGCCGGTCTCCTCACCCTGGCCAGCCCCGCGCTCGCGACAAACGAGATCCCAGGGCAAGGGCTCCTCCCCGACAATCGAGGCTGGGAGCTGGTTTCATCAGGCGATACCAATGGACTCGATGTCATCGAGTCCGGGCTGCCTGTCTCGAGCGCGAATCACGCGACCTACAACACCAGCGGAGGTGCTGCGCCGGGCGCGGCGGCCGGCGCCCCAACGCTGCTGCTCGCGAGCCGGAATCCGGTGCTCGGCTGGTCGGCTCAGCCCCAGGACCCACCCCAGCCACCAGGTGTGCTTTGGGGAACCTTTGGCAGTGTCTTCTCTAGGCCCGACGCTGCCAAAACCTTCGTATATTCAGGCTCTGCGCTGACCCCTGGCACCTCCATCTGCCGCGAGCATATTTACCTACGGGACAATTCCACTGGTTCCTATCAACTCGTGACACCGCAGGAGCCGCCGACTACGGGACTCTGCATACCGTTTGGAGTACAGCAGAGCCTCCCTGTTGTCCCAGCTGCCACAAGCTCCAATCTCGAAAAGTTTGTGTTCGAAGACGGAACCCCTCAGACCACCGATCCGGTTGCGCCGGAAAAGCTCTATACGTACGAGTGGGTTGCGGATAACAGTTCCGTGGGCGGCACCGTTCGCCTGGTTAGTTTCATTCCTCCATCCGGGGAGTCCAGCTGTGGTGATGGTGGCCCTACGTGTGTCATACCGTCATCTGGTACCCGTCCTGGGGCCGGGGCGACGGCTGCTGCGGGGCGGATGATCAATCATTCCCTGTCCCGTGACGGATCGCGCATCCTTTTTCACGTTATTGAATCGAGTGCTCAGCAGAGCTTCTCCGAGGCGGGCAAGCTCTACGTCCGTGACGATCAAGGCACCTCTATCACCTCCGACGACATCACTACTTTTGTCAGCGCCTCACAGAAAAACAACGGCACCGGACCTGGCGGAACGGATCCCGCCGGACCACTTCCGGCGATTTTCCTCGACGCTGAACCTGAACACGGCTCCAAGGTCCTCTTTGCAAGCTGCGAGCAGCTCACCAATGATTCCACAGCAGGTGGAGGACCAGGTTGCAGCAACGGCGAACACCTGCTTTCCACCGAACCCAGGCCGGGACGCGAGCTGTATCGCTATGACCTCGATTCCGGTGATCTCATCGATCTCACGAGCGCAGATCCGTCAGGTGGTGATTTCTTCGGCCTGGTCGGTGCTAGCGACGATCTCACAAAAGTCTATTTTGTCGCAGGTGGCCTTCTCGATCCGGGCTCGGCGGCCATCGTCGGCCGACCTAATCTCTACCTCTGGGATAGTGGGAGCATTAGCTACATCGCGACGCTGAACGGCCAGGATGCAGAAGGTGGTAGTGGCCAGCCTATTGACTACTACAATTGGAGCAACTCTGCTGGTGACGCGTTCCAGTCCACCCGCATTACTGCGGACGGAAGGTATCTTGCTTTTACTTCTCGCGAACCGCTCACTCTCTACAACAACACCAACAGTACGAAATGTCCACCATTTGGAGCATTGTCCAATCCAAATGGTCGCTGTGCTGAGGTTTATCTGTATGACGCCGAAGCGGACGAAGGAGAGGGCACCATTACCTGCATTTCCTGCGCTTCGCTTGGGAGCCTACCAAGTGGAGATGCAAGCCTTGGTAGGCATGCCTATTGCTGCACGGGTATCACACCCTTGCCATTCAACCTTAGTGAAGATGGAAATAGAGTCTTCTTTCAGACCTATGATCCTCTGGTCCGGACCGACTCGAATGGTAAACAGGACGTGTATGAGTGGGAGGATGGTCAGACGCATCTAATTTCGGCGGGTTCCGGTAATGCGGACAGCTTCTTCGCAGATGCGACTCCGTCTGGAGGCGATGTCTTCTTTACGACTCGAGACAGTCTCGTAAGCAGCGACGGGGACGCCGAAGCCGATCTCTACGACGCCCGCAGCGGCGGAGGCTTTCCCGAGCCCCCGCCCGGCTCGCCCCCATGTGAAGGCGATGCCTGTCAGCCACCACCGATCGTTCCCAACGATCCGACACCCAGCAGCGCCAGTTTCGTAGGGCCTGAGAGCCAACGCCTGACGAGGACAAAAGGTCGCGGTAGACACCATAAAAAGCGCGGTAGACACCATAAAAAGAAGCGTGGTCAGCGCCACAAAATACGCCGCGGTGGCAGCCATCAAGGAGGGTCACCTCGGAACAAGGTACGAGAGAGTCAGACGCGAAACCACAGGCGGGGCAAGCACCTGACCCCTCGACGTGGCTGAGGCGGCAATGAGCAAGGAGAAGACAACAATGACTGAGGGACACACAGCTCTGCGGCGATTCCCTCGTCTCCGCATGTGCGTCGTGGTAATAGTGATCGCGCTAAGTGTGCTAGTTGTGATGGCGTCGAGCGCTAGTGCTGCCTTCCACATTGTCGGGTTCAGTGGCCTGACCGGCGACAGAGGGGGGGACTCATTCAATCAGGCGGGTGGTCATCCTTATTCGGTGACCACGACCCTGGAATTTCCACTCCCACTCCCTTTCACTCCGGATGGGCAGGTCAAGGACGCTAGCGTGGATGTTCCTGCGGGATTCATTGGCAATCCGGAGTCAGTGCCGGCGAAGTGTAAGTTCGTTGAGTTGATCACTCCTACGATCAATCCTGGGGCTGATGACTGCCCAATAGCCTCTCAGGTCGGCACGGTCAGCCTCACCGTCAATACGGGGTTCAATGTCCAAAAGGCCAATCTCTATGAGATGGTTGCCCCTCATGGCTTTCCTACCGCGTTCGGCTTTAAGGTAGCCGGTGCGAACATTATTCTGTATCCGAGTGTTAGGTCCAATAGCGACTATGGATTGACTGTGGCGTCGCGTAACATTTCGCAGGCTTTCGCTACATCGAAAGTGTCTGTGACCTTTTGGGGTGTTCCAGCTGAAAAATCGCACGATGGGGAACGAGGACTCACACAACCAGGCCATCCGTTTGGAGCAGGAACGCCGTGCAGTGTGGCTGCAGCCAATGGGTTGCCGTGCGCAAACGCCGCCGGTTATAGTCCGATGGCGAATCTCACCAACCAAATGGACTGCGTGGCTGGCGCGACTCCCTGGAGACTTCAGGCCAATTCTTGGCAGGATGTTGGCAACATTGATACTGCGTCATTCACGGTGGATACCAACGGCAACCCGACCGCGGTGGCAGATTGTGATTCGGTCCCCTTCGATCCTACCGTTAACGCACGGACAACTACCGATCTGACCGAAACCTCATCAGGTCTCGACTTTGAGCTGAACATACCAGAAACCGGTCTGCTCAACGCTGACGGCAACGCCCAGTCTCATGTCAAGCGAGCTGTTGTCGCACTGCCAGCTGGAGTGACGATCAATCCCTCGTCCGCCGAGGGCCTGGGCGTCTGCACTCCGATTGATTACGCTAATGAGACGCTCGACTCCCGACCGGGAGCTGGTTGCCCCAATCGGTCGAAGATCGGCACCGTTGATGTCGAAACCCCGTTGCTCCAGGAACATCTCACCGGCTCGCTCTACCTCGCCGAGCAAGACGACCCGTCGACCCCCCAGCACGGAGTCGAGAACCCCTTTGACAGTCTCCTGGCTCTCTATATGGTGATCAAGAATCCGAAGCGTGGAGTAATAGTCAAGCTCGCTGGCAAGGTTGAACCAGACCAGAAAGACGGAAGGATCACCACCACCTTTGACGACCTGCCCCAGCTCCCTTTCAGCAAGTTCACCCTGCATTTTCGGGAAGGCGCCAGAGCGTCGTTGGTCAGCCCCCAGGCCTGCGGCACCTATATCACCCAGGCCGATTTCGTCCCCTGGTCCGCGGCTGACCCAGACAACCCGACCTCGGCCGAGATCGCCCACGCGCCCTCCCAGTTCAAGGTCACCCGCGGCGTCGGCGGCGGCCCCTGCCCCAGCGGCGGCATCCCGCCCTTCAAACCGGGCCTGATCGCCGGCACGATCAACAACGCCGCCGGGCGCTTCAGCCCCTTCAACGCCCGCCTCACCAGGAACGACGGCGAACAGCAGTTCACCAACTTCTCGATCAAGCTGCCCCCGGGCCTCTCCGGCAAGCTCGCCGGGGTCCCCTACTGCCCCGACTCGGCGATCGAGGTCGCCAAGGCAAAGACCGGCACCGAGGAGCTGGCCAATCCATCCTGCCCAGCTGCCTCAGAGGTGGGCCATACTCTGGTCGGCGCCGGAGTCGGCTCGATCCAGACCTACGTGCCGGGCAAGGTCTACCTAGCCGGCCCCTATAACGGCTCCTCGCTCTCGGTGATCGCGATCACCTCGGCCGTGGCCGGCCCCTTCGACCTCGGCACCGTGGTGATCCGCCAAGCGCTCAGAGTCAACCCCGAGACCGGCGAAGTCTTCATCGACCCGACGGGATCGGACCCCCTGCCCCACATCATCAAGGGCATCCCGACGAAGCTAAGGGACATCCGCGTCTACGTCGACCGGCCGGAGTTCACGATCAACCCGAGCTCCTGCAAGCCGACCTCCACCGCCTCCACCGTGCTCGGAAGCGGCCTCGACTTCTCGAGCCCGCTCGACGACGAACCGGTGACCGTCTCGACCCGCTTCCAAGCCGCCGACTGCGCCGCCCTGCCCTTCAAGCCCAAGCTCACCCTCTCCCTCAAGGGAGGCACGAGGCGAGGAGCCCATCCCGCCCTCAAGGCCTTCCTGCGCATGAACGGGATCGGCGAAGCGGGCATCGCCCGCGCCCAGGTCACCCTGCCCCGATCGGAGTTCATCGAGAACGCCCACTTCGACACGATCTGCACCCGCGCCCAGTTCAAGCTCCTGGGCGGCAACGGCGAAGCCTGCCCGGCGGGATCGATCTACGGCTTCGCCCGGGCCAAGACGCCGCTGCTCGACGAGCCGCTCGAAGGCCCGATCTTCCTGCGCTCCTCTGAACACGAGCTGCCCGACGTCGTCGCCTCGCTCAGAGGCCAGCAGATCGACGTCCACCTCATCGGCCGCGTCGACTCGGTCAAGGGACAGCTGCGCAACACCTTCGAAACCGTCCCCGACGCCCCCGTGGACTGGGCCTCCTTCAACTTCAAGGGTGCCAAGAAGGGCCTCTTCGTCAACTCCACCAACCTCTGTCGCAAGCCCAACCGCGCCGAGGTCTCCTTCGACGGCCAAAACGGCAAGGCCTATGACTACCGCCCGGCGGTCAAGGTCAAGTGCAAGGCAAAGCACAAGAAGCAGGCAAAGCACAAGAGGGCGGCGCGCTGATGCGCGCGGCCCTCTAGGCGGTGGGAACCCGGGCCAGGGCCGCGGCCGGCGCCGTGGCCCTGGCGCTCTGCCTCACCGGCGCGGCCCTCGCCGCGACGATCCAATCCGAAGGCCTCAGGATCACCGCCCTGGCCCAGCTGAAGCCCTACAAGCTCCCCCGCCACACCCCCGCCCCGATCGCCGTCTTCCTCGCCGGTCACCTGCAGAGCCCGAGCGGCGGCATCCCCCCGCAACTGCGCGCCCTCAAGATCGAGGTCAACCGCCGCGGCCTGCTCCAATCCAAGGGCCTTGCGGTCTGCCGCATCCCCGAGATCCAGCCCGCCACCACCTCCCGCGCCCTCTCCCAATGCGCCGACGCGCTGATCGGCTCGGGCCAGTTCTGGGGCAACATCGTCCTCCCCGACCAGGGCGCCTACCGCACCCAGGGCCGCCTGCTCATCTTCAACGGCAAAGCAGGCAAGAAGCCGCTGATCTTGGCCCACATCTTCACCTCCCATCCCTTCAACTCCTCCTTCGTCATCCCCTTCGCGATGAAGCGCATATCCAAGGGCCCCTACGGCACCGAGCTATCCGCCTCCCTGCCCCAGGCGCTCGGCGACTGGGGCTACCTGGACCGGATCAAGCTCACCCTGAGGCGCAAATACACCTACCGGGGCCGCCACCTCTCCTACTTCAACGCCGCCTGCCCGGCCCCCGGCAAAGCCAAGCGCGCCTCCTTTGCCCTCGCCTACGCCGAGTTCGACTTCGCCGGGCAACGCCCGCTCGGGCTCACCGTCCCCAAGACCTGCGGGGTGAGGGAATGAGCCAGAGGATCGCGATCGCAACCTTGCTGCTCTGCCTGGCGCTCCTCTCTCCCGCCCGGGCTGCCTATGACCCCTTGGGTGGCGGCACCACCAAGCTCAGCCTCGACAAGCGCTTTGCCTCCTTCCTCGCCAAGAACGAGCTGAAGCTCATCGCCTCCCAGGGGGCAAGGCGCAAGGCAAGGACGATCGCCCTGCCGGTCTCGGGCGGCCGCATCGACCCCACCACCGGCAAGGGCGAGGTCGAGCACCAGGGCACGCTCACCTTCGAGGCCAAGCGCAAGCGGGTCCCCCTGCGCGCGATCACGGTCAAGACCAAGCACCAGCCCCTCCTCGCCAAGGTCGGCGGCTCCCAGCTCAAGGTCGCCCGGGCCAAGCGGATCTCCTCGCAGCGCTCTGGCTTTGGCGCGCAGTTCGCCGCCACGCAGCTCACCCTCACCGCCAAGGCCGCCACCCGCCTCAACAAGAAGCTGCGGCCAAAGACGCCCTTCGAGCCCAATCAGCCACTCGGCAAGCTGATCAGCTCTCCCCAACCGCGCCTGGTCACGATCGAAGATGTCGGCCGCGCCACGATCGCCTTCGACCCAGCCTTCCTCGCCAAGC
Organism: Solirubrobacterales bacterium; assembly: GCA_035548675.1. Classification (GTDB taxonomy): domain Bacteria; phylum Actinomycetota; class Thermoleophilia; order Solirubrobacterales; family 70-9; genus VRUE01. The sequence continues at coordinate 14,080 of DASZSJ010000103.1, read as the reverse complement.
TCGAATCGCGCTTCGTCTCGCTCAACCCGATCTTCCCCGCCGAACACGTGGGAGCCAGCTTCAGCTTCCCGATCGCCGCCGGCGGGGCCATATCCCCCCAGGGCACGGAAGGCACCCTGCGCACCGGCGGTGCCCTCGAATTCCTCCAGCTGCACGCCGGCCAGGTCTTCTTCTCGGAACTGTGGCTCGACCTCGGCGCCCGCTCCGACAGCGCCGAGCTCGACCTCGAGCCCACCCCCGCCTTCCCCGGCAAGCTCGGCCGGGTCGGGGTGCTCGACTACGTGCCTACCTCCCTCTCCTCTGAACCCAAGGCGCGGACGATCTCGGTTACGGGGACGCTGACGCTCTCCGCCCAGGCGGCGCAGAGCTTTAACGAAGCCTTCGCCCAGGGCCAGGGGCCTGTCTTTGCCGCGGGGGAAGCGGTGGGGGCGCTCTCCTTCGTGGGGGTGGGGGAGTAGGGGATCGGGAGCAAGCCGCCGCTAACCTTGATCGGGGTAATGTGGCGAACCGGGGGAAAGAGATCGATCGCAGTAACGGTTGCCCTGATCGCGGCCATGCTGCTCGTCCCCGCCGCCCACGCTGAGCTAACCGAGCGCGGCGACCTCTTCGTGCGCTTCAAGGGGGGGATCGACCCGAACGCGCTGCCGCGGACGAAACTGGCGCCGATCGCGGTCAGCGTCGCCGGCACGGTCAAAACGCTCTCCGGGCAGCGACCGCCGGCGCTGCGGGTGATCCGGATCGAATTGAACAAAGGCGGGGTGCTGAATTCGCGTGGGCTGCCCGACTGCCACTACAGGGACCTGGTCGCCGCTTCGCCCGACCAGGCACTCGATGCATGCGGGCGGGGGCTGGTGGGGGAAGGCGCCTACGCCGCGCGGACGGCGTTCCCCGAACAGGAGACGTTCCCCTCTCGAGGCCACATCCTCGCCTTCAACGGGACCTACGAAGGGCGTGAAGCGATCCTCGCCCATATATACGGGGGTGAGCCGGTGCCGATCACCCGCATCATCGTTTTCCACATCCGCAAGACGAACGGCACCTTCGGCACGATCCTCACCGGTCGCCTCCCCGACTCCCTCAACCACTACGGCTACGTGGTCGGCATCTACCTGAAGCTCTTCCGTCGCTACGTCTTCCACGGGCAGCAGCGCAGCTACATCAGCGCCGCCTGCGCGGCGCCGGCTGGCTTCGGCGTCGCCTCTTTCCCCTTTGCCCGCGCCTCGATGCGCTTCGCTGACGGTCGCCACCTCTCCAGCACGCTGACGCGCAGCTGCCGGGTGAGCCGGTAGCGCCTCCCCATCTGGCGACGGCGTGGTCGCGGCCATGCTGATCGGCTCGCAGGCGCGGGCCGAGGCCGGCCCGCTCTCCGACGTCGCCGTCGCCGTCTGACACGACCCCGCCCTCGACGAGATCGATGTCGTCATGCTCAACCGTGCCGCGACTCTGATGCGCCAGCGGGCGATGCGCGACGCTGTCCGCCTGGTCGAGCGCGACCGCGACGAGCGGGTTGTGGCTCAGTTTGAATCGACCCCAGAGGGTCGATTCAACAGAGCTCCGCGAGCAAAGGGCGACCGAGGTTGCGAGCCCTGTGGCGCCTGAGCCGCACCTTGGACGAGCCCGCGCTGTCGTGCGATCGATTGACCCACGTATACGGTGGCAAATCGATCGTGCGGCGCCGCGCGGGCGACCCACTCGCAGCATCGCCTTGCTCTGAGCGGCGCAGCCAAGAACACGATCACGAAGCTGCTGGTCGATAGTTGTCAAAACTGACCCACTACCGACGAGTGGGTGAGGCTGGAGACCAGGGCGATCATCGACTACTGCGACGCGGCGCCGCTGCGCGCCACGCTCGGCAGCGCCATGCGCTCGAGCGGCGTCTGGGCTGACGCCGCGGTACGTCCGGCGATCTTCGGGAACGGCATCTATCCTGGAGCGGTGAGCGAGAGCAGCCGTGAGCCGGCGCGACGATTGCCCCCGGGGCCGCACGGGTTGCCGCCGGAGCTCGTCGAGCGCAACCAGCGCGAACGGCTGATCGCGGCGATGGCGGAGGTCTGCGGCGAGCGGGGCTACGGCGAGACCTCGGTGGCGGAGGTGGCGAAGCGGGCCGGCGTCTCGACCGCGAGCTTCTACCGCCAGTTCAGGGACAAGCGCGAGTGCATGCTGGCGAGCTTCGAGGAGCTCTTCGCGCGGCTGCTGGAGGGCATAGAACGGTCCTGTCCCGCCGGGGGGGCCGCGGCGGAGAGGGCTTGCGCGGGTGCGGCCGCCGCCGCGGCGCTGCTGGCCAGCGACCCGCCAGCGACCCGCCTGCTCAGCCTCGAGGTCCTCGCCGCCGGCCCGGAGGGCGTGCGGGCCCAGCACGAAGCGCTCGACCGCCTCGCCGCCCGGCTGGGCGGCGAGGGCGCCTGGGCCGCGGTCGCCGCGATGACCTCGCTCGTGGCGAGGAGAGCAAGCGAAGGCCGCGCCGCCGACCCCGCCGAGCTGCAAGCGATCGCGGAGGCGCTCTAAAACAGATCCCTTTCTTTCAAAAATCTCTTCTTGACTTTATGAAAGTCCTCGTTTACGGTGTCGATCGTCGTCTCTGAAGAGGCGGCTGCAAGCACCACAGGGACAAATACCGAGCCTCGCGGAAGCCGCCAAGGGAAGCGGCCGGCAGAGGGGCTCACGGGACAAGGAGAGAGCTACGTGAGACGCCACGCGAGAGCATCGACCGCGGAATCGATCCAGGGTCGAGGCGGCCCCGCCGCCGTCTCCGCCCTCCTCGTCCTCTCCGCCCTCTTCTTCCTCGCCCCCGCCGCCGATGCCGCCCCCAAGCGCATCGCCTCCTCCTTCGGCTCCACCGGCACCCAGGGAGGCCAGTTCGCCTCCGCCTCCAGCGGGGTGGGCGGGGTGGCGGTCAACCAGGCGGGCGCCGGCGGCGTCCCGGCCGGGACCGTCTACGTCGCCGACCGCGCCAACCATCGCATCCAGCAGTTCAACTCCGCCGGCAACTTCGTCCGCGCCTGGGGCGCCTTCCCCGGTACCGGCTCTGGGGCCCAGAACGAGAAGCAGCGGGTCAGCCTCTCGGCCCTCGGGGGGTTGGGGGCGGTCAGCGGCGGCACCTTCACCCTCACCTTCTCGGGACAGACCACGGCCGCCATCCAGTGGAACGCCGCCGCCGCCGCGGTCGACGCGGCCCTCGAGGGGCTCTCCAACATCGCCCCCGGCGACGTCGAGGTGACCGGCGGCCCGGGCCCCGGCACCCCCTGGGACGTGGAGTTCCTCGGTGCCCTCGCCGGCACCGACGTGGCCCAGATGACCAGTGCCGCTTCGCTCACCGGCTGCACCCTGCTTTGTCAGTCGAGCGTCACCACCACCCAGAACGGTGGCCCGATCCTCAATCCCCCTGAGTTCGGGGTCTGCACCGTTGCCTCCGCCTGCCTCGCCGGCCAGGCGGGCACCGGGGGCGGCGAGATGAACCTGCCGGCGAGCGTCGCCGTCGACCAGGCCGACGGATCGGTCTACGTCCTCGACGCCGCCAACCTGCGGGTGCAGAAGTTCAGCGCCACCGGCGACTTCCTGCGCGCCTTCGGCAAGAACGTGATCCAGAGCGGCAAACCGGGCGACACCGGGACGGGCTTTGAGGTCTGCACCGTGGCTGCGGACTGTCAGGCGGGTGCCTCGGGAGCCCTCGGCGGCGAGTTCGCCTCCACCTTCGCCGGCCAGCTCGCGGTCGACCCCGCCGGCAACCTCTACGTCACCGACCCGGCCAACAAACGCGTCCAGGAGTTCAGCTCCGCGGGGTCCTTCCTGCGCGCCTTCGGCTTCGACACCCTCGTCTCGGGCGCGGGCAACGCCGGCACCGCCGAGCTGCAGACCGTCACCGTCCCCTCCGATGGGGGCACGTTCACGCTCACCTTCTCCGGACAGACGACCGGCCCCCTCGCGGCAACCGCCACCGCCGCGCAGGTCGAAGCCGCCCTCAATGCGCTCTCCACGATCGGCGGCGCCGGCGGCAGCGTCGCCGTCAGCGGCGGCCCGGGCGACGCGAGCGGCTCCCACCCCTACGAAGTCACCTTCGGTGGCTCGCTGCTGGGCGAAAACGTCGCCCAGATGACCGCCAGCTCGGCGGGCCTCAGCTCCCCGCTTGGCTCCCTGCTCACCTGTGCGGGCGGGCCGGCCAACGCCACCCTCACCTTCCAGTGGCTCCGCAACGGCCAGGTGATCGCCGGCGCCACCTCCTCCACCTACACCGTCGCCGCTGCCGACGCCGGCAAAGCGATCCAGTGCCGGGCGAGCGCCGCGAGCGCCGAAGGCGCCACCGCCAAGGTCTCAACCGGCGCCCCGATCGTCGCCTCCCCCTACCCGGCGATCGCCCCGCCCACTCCAGGCACGCCGACGATCAGCGGCGCCGCCGAAGCCGGCAAAAAGCTGACCTGCGCCCCGGGTAGCTGGACCGCCAGCCCCACCTTCAGCTTCCAGTGGCTGCGAAACGGCGCCTCGCTAGGCGCCGCCAACGGCGCCCAGACCAACGAATACGAAGTCCAGAGCGCCGACCTCGGCACCTCGCTGCAGTGCGAGGTCAGCGGCTCCAACCTCGGCGCCGGGGGAGGGGTCGCGGTAGCCGACTCCACCGCCACGATTGCCCTCGCCGTCGCGCCAGCCAACACCGGCCTGCCCGCCACCGCGCCGACCGTCACCGACACCACCCAGACCGCGACCCCGCCCGTGGCCGGTGATGTCCTCTCCTGCGCCAACGGCACTTGGACCGGCGCCACCGCCTTCGCCTACCAGTGGCTCTCCGGCGGCGCCCCCGCAACCGGCTCGGGCGCCCAGACCTCGAGCTACACGGTCGTCGCCGCCGACGCCGCCAAGGCCCTCCAGTGCCAGGTCAGCGCCGAGAACGGCCAGGGCAAGGCGAGCGCGGCGAGCGCCAACCTCGTCGCCCAGACCCCGCCCAGCCCGCTGCCGCCGGTGCGTCCGACGACGGCGATCTCGGTCACCGGCAACCGCACCGTGGGCGCCAACCTGACCTGCGCCCACGGCACCTGGACCAACAACACCGGCATCGAATACACCTACGCCTGGCTGCGCAACGGCGCCGCCATCGCCGGTTCTGCCAGCGGGCCGACAACCGGCAACGGCACCTACTCCCTCACGAGCGCCGACGCCGATACCCAGGTCCAGTGCCGGATCACCGCCACCACCCCGAGCGGCTCCTCGGTTGCGATCAGCCCCACAGCCGCCGCGATCTCGCCCTCGATCCCCACCGCCACCGCCACCCTCTCCGGCGCGCCGCAGGCCTCCGTCGCCACTACCACCAACGGTGCGCCTGCCTTCGAGGTCTGCACCGTCGCCGCCAGCTGCAAGGCCGGGGTCGAAGTGGCGGGCGCGGGCGCCTTCGCCGCCAACCAGCCCACCGCGCTCGCCACCGATGCCTCCGGCAGCGTCTACGCGGTGGAGAGCGCCGGCTCGGCCAATCACTCCCGCGTGCAGAAGTTCAGCGGCGCCGGCCTCACCCCCTCGGTCTTCGACCCCACCGACCTTTCGGGCACCAGCTCGACCACCACCCCCCTCGCCGTCGCCGTCGACCCGGCGACGGGCAACGTCGAGGTCGCCAAGGGCTTTGCCGCCGGCGCCACCCCACTCTGCTCCCACGGGACGAAATCGGCGAACGAGAAGCGCATCGTCGTCACCTCCTCCTCCGGCGGGCTGATCGAAACCGGGATGAGCTGCACCTGGACCTCGGTTGGAGCCGAAAGCGGCATCAACTCGGTCAACGGCATCGCCGCCGGACCGGGGGGGATCCTCTACGTCTCCTCGACCCAGCCCGAACAGCGCGTCTACCGGCTCGACTCGACCGGCGCCGCCACCCCCGGCGTCACCCTCGATGACGCGAGCGGCCTCGGCCCCCACGGGGCGACCCTGGAAGCCGAGATCGACCCGCTGGCGGGCGCCACCGCCTTTGACACCGTCGGTTACCACTTCGAGTACCGAAAGGAAGAAGCCGGTGCCCCCTTCGTCAGGCTGCCCGCGACCGATACTGCGGTGCCCGCCGCCGGCACCTACTCCCAGACCCTCACCGGCCTCGACGCTAATCAGGCCTACCGCTTCCGAGTGGTGGTCAACCGCCAGCTCGGCTCGGCCTCGCTTACCTCCCCCGAAAAGAGCTTCCAGACCCAGACCGCGCCGATCGCCGACCTCGCCACTCTGGCGCCCTGGCCGGTGCGCGACGACTCCGCCGTCCTGCGCGGTCAGCTCAACCCCAACAACACCGAGACCACCTACCGCTTCCAGTACGTCGAGACCGACGACTGCGCCGGGGCGGACTTCGGCGGGGCTGCGCAGACCGACCCCGGCACCGTCTCGGGCCCGGCCACCCAGCAGGTCTCGGCCGAGCTCGAGCTCGAGCCCGACACCTCCTACTGCTACCGGCTGGTCGCCGAGAATGAGCTGCCCAGCTCGGGTGAAGGGGAGGGGAAGTCCTTTAGGACCGATCCCGACAGGCCGCTCGGTTCGCGTACCTACGAGATGGTCACCAGCGCGGACAAGCGTGGCGTCGACGCGATGCAGATACCGGGCTCGTTCGGATCGGCCGCGCTGATCTCCCCTTCCGGCGGCCGGGTGGTGTGGACCGATATCGCCACCTCCCCCAACCCGCTGCCCCTCCAGGGCGGCGGCAACTGGTATGTCTCCAGCCGCGACCCCGAGCACGGCTGGGAGGTGCGGGTGCTGGCAGACGACGGCCGCCCCGTCAAATTCCTCGCCGGCTCGGCCGACCTCGCCACCCAGGTGGGTACCTCCTCCGACGGGCTCGTCTACCTGCGCGCCGACGGCTCCAGCGAGCAGATCGCGCCCCCGGGGACGAACGTCTCGAACATCCGCCTCTCAGCCGACGGCAGCCACGTCTACTTCTCGACCACGGCCCGCCTGCTGCCCGGGGACACCGCCACCGCCGGCACCAGCTCCCTGTATGAGTGGACGACGGCGGCCGGCCTGCGCCTCGCCGACCTCAGCCCGAACAGCCCCTGCGGCGCCCTGGTGGCGCACGTGAACGACCCCGTTCCCCTGCAGAGGCCCGCCGCGGACGGCTCGCGCACCGTCCACTTCACCAGCCCCGCGGGCACCCCCGGGGTCGCGGCGTGCCAGTTCGGCGGCGCCGCAGCGGCCTCGGCGACCACCGTCTCCGACCTCTACCTGAGAAACGACGCCGGCACCGAGGACCCCGGTGACGACGAGACCCTCGACATCTCCCGTCCGCTCGGCGCCAACCCCGACTTCGGCGCCGAATTCGTCGGCGCCAGCGCCGACGGCACAGTCGCCTTCTTTGTCTCCCAGTCGCGGCTCACCTCCGACGACCCCGGCGAGGGCCCCGGTCAGACCGACCTCTACCGCTGGGACGGCTCGCGCCACGTAGACGAGGTGCAGAAGCTGAACGTCAAGGGGGCTGCCGGCAGCTTCACCGTCACCTACCCAGGCGCCAGCGGCTACGGCACCACCAACGACGGCGTCGGCCCCAACCCGCCGGCCAACCTCGTCACCAACCTCCGCCTCGCCTCCGGCGCCTTCCACATCGGCGACGCGATAACGGGCACCGGTATCGCCGCCGGCACCACGATCGCCCAGATCGACCAGGGGGCGGGCACCCTCACCCTCTCCCAGAACGCCACCTCGGCTGGCGCCAACCGCAGGCTGATCGCCACCGACACCACGCCCTCGCTCCCCACCGACACCTCCGCCTCAGAGCTCGAGGACGCCCTCGACGCCCTGCCCGCGATCGTCGCCGGGGGCGGCTCGGTCAGCGTCAGCTCGAGCGGCGCTCCCACCGATCCCGACGGCGCCATTTACTCGATCGCCTTCGACGGCGGCCCGCTCGCCGGCACCAGCCAGGCGCTGATCGGGGCAGCTGGCAACGGTGGCGCCACCGCCACCGTTGCCCCCGACCAAGTCGGTGGGCCGCTCATCCGCCTCTCGGCGCCGCAGCCCGGTGGCGAGCAGGCAAAAGTGAGCAGCCCCGGCGGGACGACCAGCGGCTTCCGGGCCGCGATCGGCGCCGACGGCGGTCAGGTCGCCTACTTCCTCGCCTGCGGCAAGCTGATCCCCGACCAGGGCGCGACCTGCGCCGAGAACACCTCTCCGCCCGCCAGCAGCCAGGACACCAGCAACCTCTATCGCTGGTCGGCGGGCCAGGGCCTGTCCTACCTGGCGACCGTGCTGAGCGCAACAGGGGACAGTACTTCTCCCTTCTACTCGCCGCTCTCCGCCGTCACCCCCGACGGCGCCGCCCTCGTCTTCGCCTCGCGCAGCCAGCTCACCGGCTATCCCAACAACGGGAAAAAGGAGGAGCTCTTCCGCTACTACGCCCCCACGGCCCGTATTGACTGCGTCTCCTGTGCCCCTGACGGCACCCCGCCCTATCCGGAACCCGGCACTTTCTTCTTCGGGAACACGCTCGGCTCGATGTTCAAGGCGACCATGGACGTCGCCAGCCGCTCCCAGATCAGCGGCCTCAGCAATGACGGCTCCACCGTTCTCTTCAGCTCCAACGATCCACTGCTACCTGCCGCCTCCAATGCCGTCCCGACCAGCAGCGCCACAGATGTCGTCTTCAACGTCTACGCCTGGCACAGCGGCCACCTCTCGCTGCTCTCCACCGGCCAGAGCCCCCGCTCGGACTGGTCTGTCGGCCTTTCGGCCGACGGCGGCGAGGCGGTCTTCCTCACCGAGTCGCGCCTCGCCCATGGCGATGGCGATGCCGCCCGCGACCTCTACGCGGCCAAGGTCGGCGGCTTCACCGAACCCGAACCCGGGGTTCCCTGCGAAGCCGAAGCCTGCCGCCCCGCGGCGAGCGCCCCGCCCGGCGAACCGAGCCCCCCGACGGCGACCTTCAGCGGTCCCTCCAACCCCGAACCCGCCCACAAGAAGAAGGCCAAGAAGCAGAAGAGGAAACACGGGCACAAGAAGAAGAGTCATCGCAAGAAGAAGAGCCACAAAAGCAAGCAGCGCCACCCGCGCCGAGCCGACGCCGACCGGAGGACCGCACGATGAGACGCCTCGCCACCCTGGCCGCCTGCTCGGCCCTCGCCCTGCTCGCCCTCGCCCCCGCGGCGCAGGCGGAGGGGACCGAATTCGGCCTCGAATCGTTTAGCGCCGGCTTCCTGAACGGCGATGGCACCGGAATCCACGCGATCTTCGGCAACGGCGCCACCGCCGACACCCGCGCCGGCGGGCACCCCTTCCTGCAGCAGACCAACTTCGACTTCACCACCATCGTCCCGCCCGCCGGCGGCACCTTCCCCTCCGGCAACCTCAAGGACGTGGTCGTCAAGCTGCCCGCCGGCTTCACCGGCAACCCGCTGGCCACCCCGGGCCCGGGCAAGCCCCGCTGCTCCCTGAGCGCGCTCGAGACCAGCGGCTGCCCACTCGACACTGCGGTCGGGGTTGTCCACGTTCCGGTCGCAGCCAGCAGCAGCCCCAACCCCAGCGGCACCTCGGGCCCCAACCTCATCTTCAACCTTCCGGTCCACAACATGGAACCCGTCTACGGCGAACCGGCCCTGCTCGGCTTCCTGATCCCCTTCCCCCAGATCCTCGTCCTCCTCCACTTCCACCTCGACCCGCAGCGAAACTACGCCCTCACCGCCACCATCTCCAACGTCAGTACGGCCGGCACCGCCTACTCCAGCAACCTCGCCGTCTGGGGGGTGCCCGCCGACCCCGTCCACGACCCGTGGCGCGGCAGCAGCGGCGCGCCCTACATCTCGGCCTCAAACAACGGCTGTCTCGACGACACGCCCCCGGGGTTCAACATCGACGGCGCCCCCAGCTCCACAGGCCTCTGCCCCAGCGACGCCCAGCCCCCCAAGCCCTTCCTGATCGACCCGACCTCCTGCGAGGGGCCGGTGAAGACGACGATCTCGGTCGACTCGTGGCAGGAACAGGGCGCTCTCGACGCCGAAGGCGAACCCGACCTCGCCGACCCCAACTGGAAGACCTACACCGAAGAAGGCCCGGCGATGAGCGGCTGCAACCAGCTCGACTTCTCCCCGACGATCGAAGCGCGGCCGACCACCAACGTCGCCGATGCCCCCTCGGGCCTCGACTTCCACCTCCACATCCCCCAGAACGAAGATCCCGAAGGGCTGGCTGAGGCCGAGCTGAGGGACGCGGTCGTCACCCTGCCCGAGGGGATGGCCCTGAACCCCGGCGCCGCCGACGGCCTCGCCGCCTGCACCCCCGCCCAGATCGGCCTCGTCACCGCGGTCGGACAGACCCCGGTCCGCTTCAACGGCACCCGGCCTAACTGCCCGGACGCCTCCAAGATCGGCTCGCTGCGGCTCGACTCGCCGCTGATCGAACACCCGCTGGCAGGCTCGGTCTACCTGGCCAGCCAGGAACGCAACCCATTTGGCTCGCTGGTCGCGATCTACGCCGTGATCGACGACCCCGAGACCGGGATCCTGATCAAGCTCGCCGGCCGGGTCGAGCTCGACCCCAAGACCGGCCGCCTCACCACCAGCTTCGCCGAAAACGCGCAGCAGCCCTTCGGGGACTTCCGGCTGCACTTCTTCGGCGGTGCCCGCGGCACGCTGCGCACGCCGCTCACCTGCGGGCAGTTCAAGACCAGCTCCTCGCTGACCCCCTGGTCGGCGCCCGAATCGGGGCCGCCGGCAACCCCCTCCGATTCCTTTGCGATCGCCACCGGTCCCGGCGGCGGGCCCTGCCTGACGAGCGCCGCCACCGCCCCCCACAGCCCGGCCTTCAGCGCCGGCACCGAAAGCCCGGCGGCTGGCGCCTTCAGCCCCTTCCTGCTCAAGTTCACCCGCCCCGACGGCTCCCAGGAGCTGACCGCAATCAACGAGACCCTGCCGCCCGGCCTCTCCGGCCGCCTCGCCGGCATCCCCTACTGCCCCGAGGCGGCGATCGCCGCCGCCGCGGCCCGCAGCCACCCCGGCGAAGGCGCCCTCGAGAAGGCCAGCCCGAGCTGCCCGGCGGCCTCCGAGGTGGGGACGGTCAACGTCGGCGCCGGCGCCGGCCCCAACCCCGTCTACGCCCAGGGCCACGCCTACCTGGCCGGCCCCTACAAGGGCGCCCCGCTCAGCCTGGCGGTGGTCACGCCCGCCGTCGCCGGGCCCTTCGACCTCGGCACAGTGGTCGTCCGCAACCCGCTCTTCGTCGACCCGTCGACGGCCCGGATCACGGTCAAGAGCGATCCGATCCCGACCGCCCTGGCCGGCATCCCGCTCGACATCCGCTCGATCGCCGTGCGGATCGACCGCGACCGCTTCACCCTCAACCCGACCAGTTGCGACCCGATGGAGATCGGCGCTGAGGCGCTCTCCGCCCTCGGCCAGACGGCCAGCCTCTCGACCCGCTTCCAGGTCGGCGGCTGCGCTGCGCTCGGCTTCAAGCCGAGACTGCAGATGCGCCTCTTCGGTGGCACCAACCGCGGCGCCCACCCGAGGTTCCGGGCGATCCTCACCCCGCGTCCGGGCGACGCCAACATCGCCTCGGTATCGGTCGCGCTGCCGCACTCCGAGTTCCTCGACCAGGGCCACATCCACACCATCTGCACCAGGGTCCAGTTCGCGGCCAACCAGTGCCCGGCCGACTCGATCTACGGCCGCGCCCGGGCCTTGAGCCCGCTGCTTGACCATCCCCTGGAAGGGCCGGTCTACCTGCGCTCTTCCAGCAACAAGCTGCCCGACCTGGTGGCGGCGCTGCGGGGCCCCGACTCCCAGCCGATCGAGGTCGAGGTCGCCGGCCGCATCGACTCGATCCACGGCGGGCTCAGGAGCACCTTCGAAACCGTCCCCGACCAGCCCGTCACCAAGTTCATCCTCACCATGCAGGGGGGCAAGAAGGGCCTTCTGGTCAACTCGACCGGTATCTGCCGGGCCACCCATCGCGCCACGGTGAAGATGGACGGTCAGAACGGCAAGGCCCACGACTTCCGGCCCCCGCTCAGGGCAAAGTGCAAGCACAAGCAGCGCAAGAAGCACAGGGGGCACCACAAGAAGAGCGCGGGGCGCCACCGCCATGGTGGCCAGTAGAGCGCCTCGCCTCGCCTGCCTCCCAGTCCTGCCAGCCCTCTGTGCCGTCGCCATCGTCGCGCCCGGCCCGGCCGCCGCGGCTGGGCCACCGCTGGTCGGGGCGGCCTGGTCGAGCGGAGTCACCGCCAGGTCGGCTGAGCTGCACGCCGCCGTCAACCCCAATGGGCTGACCACCACCTACCGCTTCCAGTACCTGAGCGCGCCCGCCTACGAAGCCAACCTGGCCGCCTCCCGCGACCCCTTCAGCGGCGCCCAGCAGGCGCCGGGCGGGGCGGGGGCGAGCCTCGGCGCGGGCAGCGGCATCGTGGAAGGACAGCAGCACGTCGCCGGCCTCGCCCCGGGCAGCGCCTACCGTTACCGCCTCCTGGCCGTCAACTCCGCCGCCAGCAGCGTCACCGAAGCCCTCACCCTCGTCACCGAGCAGTCCCCGCCGCCCGCCCCGCTCCTGGACGCTCGTGGCTGGGAGATGGTCTCCCCCTCGGACAAGAACGGCGGTGAAGTCGAGGCCCCCGGCCAAGCCGCCGCCGGCCTCGTCCAGGCCGCCACGGCCGGCGGCGCGATCGCCTACGGCTCCACCGCCTCCTTCGGCCCTGACGCCGCTGGGGCGCCCTGGACGAGCCAGTACGTCTCCCGCCGCGGCGGCGCCGGCTGGGCGACCCAGAACATCACCCAGCCGACGCTCTCCGGCTCCTTCGGCGAGCAGCCCGGCAGCGTTCCCTACCAGCTCTTCTCCACCGACCTCGCCCGTGCCCTGGTGGCAAACGGGGGCCGCTGCGAAGCGGGAGAGAGCTGCCCGCGCGGCTACTCGCTGCGCGACGGCGCCAGCGGCGTCCTCACCGCTTCCCCCGAAGCGCCCGACCTGCGCCTCGCCGGCGCCAGCGCGGATCTTCGCCACGCCGTCCTCTCCACCTGTGCCGCGCTCACCCCATGGGCCACCGAAGCCCCGGGCGCCGAGGGTTGCGACACGGCCCTCCCCAACCTCTACGGGTGGTCGCCCGGGGCGGGGGCGCTTCTCCTCCTCAACCTCCTGCCCAGCCAGGCCACCGGCACCCCGGGGGCCTCCCTGGCCGCCGGGCCGGGCGCGGTCTCCGGCGACGGCTTCCGCGTCTACTTCACCCTGGCCGGCGACCTCTACCTGCGCGAAGCGGGCGCGACCAAGCTGGTGGCGGCGGGGGGGAGCTTCCAGGTCGCCGCGACCGACGGCTCGGTCGCCTTCTACACCACCCCCGACGGGCACCTGCACCGCTACAAAGCCGCCGGGGCCGGCTCCAGCGCCGACCTCACCCCGGCGGGCGGGGTGGTTGGGGTTCTGGCCGCCTCCGAGAACGGCTCCCACCTCTACTACGCCACCGGCTCGGGCCTCTTCCTCTGGCACGCCGGCGCGACGCGGACGGTCGCCTCCGGCGCTGGGGCCGCGGCGCCGAGCGACTATCCGCCCGCCACCGCCACCGCCCGCACCAGCGCCGACGGCACCCGCCTCGCCTTCCTCTCCCGCGCCCCGCTGAGCGGCTACGACAACATCGACCAGGCGAGCGGTCAGCCCGACAGCGAGGTCTTCCTCTACGACGCAGGCTCGGGGGAGCTTCTCTGCGCCTCCTGCAACCCGACCGGGGAACGCCCCCGCGGCCCCGCCGCGATCCCCGGCTCGATCGCCACCGGCTCGGGCGAGGCCGCCGCCTCCTACCGGCCCCGCGCTCTCTCCGCCGACGGGCGGCGCCTCTTCTTCGACTCCGGCGACTCGCTGCTGCCGCAGGACTCGAACGCGACCACCGACGTCTACGAGTGGGAGGCGCCGGGCGTCGGCGGTTGCTCGCGCCCGGCCGGCTGTCTCGGCCTGATCTCCAGCGGCCGCAGCGCCGAGCCCTCCTCCTTCCTCGACGCCTCGGCCGACGGCACCGACGCCTTCTTCCTCACCTCCGAGTCGCTGGTCCCCTCGGACCCCGGCTCGGCCGACCTCTACGACGCCCGCGCCGGCGGCGGCTTCCCGCTCCCCGTCGCGCCGATCGCCTGCGAGGGTGACGCCTGCCAGCCGCTACCCCCCCCCCCCCCGG
>DASZSJ010000102.1:0-7786 GCA_035548675.1 Solirubrobacterales bacterium | reverse complement strand
GTAGTCAGACGGTTCAAGCAGGACGCCGAGCCGCCGTGGAGCGAGCGTCACGAATTGACGAATTCGCGAGCGGAACAAGGCGAAGGCCATTATTTCTTCGACCTCGACCACGAGCGGCCCAAGTCGATCGGTCGGCTGCGCGGCTTCCAGGGCAACTTCGGCGTCTTCGTCCGCTCCTACGCCTACATCCTCAGCCTCGGTGCCGACGGCCTCGCCGAGGCCTCGGAGACGGCGGTGCTGAACGCCAACTACCTCAAGGCGCGCCTGGCGGAGGGCCGCGCCGGCGAGCGCCTGCCGGTCGCCTTCGAGCGCCACTGCATGCACGAGTTCGTCCTCTCCGGCAAGCCGATGAAGAAGGAGCTCGGCCTGGCGACCCTCGACCTCGCCAAGCGCCTGCTCGACTTCGGCTTCCACCCGCCGACCGTCTACTTCCCGCTGCTGGTCGAGGAGGCGCTGATGATCGAGCCGACCGAGACCGAGACCAAGGAGAGCCTCGACGGCTTCGCCGAGGCGATCGAGGCGATCCTCGCCGAGGCCGAGGACAACCCCGAGGTCGCCAAGCAGGCTCCCTATACAACCCCGGTGCGTCGCCTCGACGAGGTCAAGGCGACCCGCCGCCCGGTCGTCCGTCAGCCGCTCTAGTTACGCCGCTGGCTGCAGCCGCTAGAGCCGCGGCAGCTCTTGCTTCAGCTTCAGCACTGGCCCGAAGAGGTCGCCGTGGCGCTCGATCCGCTTCAGCACGTCCTTCGCTTCGAAGGCGAGCGAGTCGGGGTCGTCGCGCTTCACCGCGTGCTCGACCTCGTCCCAGGTCACGGGCGTCGAGACGGTGGGGCGTTCGCGGGCGCGCAGCGAGTAGACGGCGATCGTCGTCTTGCGGCGGTGGTTCTGTGACCAGTCGACGAAGACCTTGCCCTTGCGCTCGACCTTTTTCATTTTCGAGACGACCTCCTTTGGCGTCTGCTTCTCGAGCAGCTGGGCGATCGCCCGCGCCAGCGGTTTGGTGCCCTGGCCGTCCTCGCCGTCGGCCTCGTAGGTGACCGCCTCGTTGTTGAGCGGCGCGTAGACCTGCAGGCCCTTCGAGCCCGAGGTCTTGGGGAAGCTCTGCAAGTCGAAATGGTCGAAGAGCTCGCGCAGCCGCAGCGCCACCCGGCAGCAGTCGACCACGTTGGCGGGCGCGCCCGGGTCGAGGTCGAAGGCGAGCACGCTGGGCTGGTCCGGCGTCTCGGCCAGCGAGAGCGAGGGATGCAGCTCGATCGCCGCCAACTGCGCCATCCAGACCAGGGTGGCGCGGTCTTCGCAGACGCAGAAGTCGATGACTCCGGCGTGGGGGCCAGCTTCCACGGCGGCGGTCGCGACCCACTCCGGCCGGTGCTTGGGGCAGCGCTTCTCGAAGAAGGCGGCGTCGCTGTCGTCGACCCCCTCGGGAAAGCGGCGCAGGGTTAGGGCGCGCCCCCGCAGGTGGGGCACGATCGCCGGCGCCACCTTGGCGTAGTAGTCGACCATCTCGCCCTTCGTGAAGCCGGTCTCGGGGTAGAGGACCTTGTCGAGGTTGGTGAGCTTCAGCTCACGCCCGTCGACCTCTACCTGCTGGCTGGCGGCCACCGGCTATTTCGAGGATCGCGCAGCGGACTTTTTCTTCGCGGCCGGTTTCTTCGCTTTCGCCTTGGGCTTGGCCGCGCGTTTCGACGCCGGTTTCTTTTTCGACGCCGGTTTCTTCGCGGTCCTGCCATCGCGTTTCTCCGCCACGGCGGCGATGCTCTGCTCCAGCGCCGCCATCAGGTCCGGCGCCTTGGTCGGCTCCGGCTCAGCCGTCTCCCGCGCGGCGAGCACGTCCTTGCCTTCGGCCTTGCGTTCGATCAGCGCCAGCAGCTGCTCGCGGTACTCGTCGCGGTAGGCGCCCGGGTCGAAGCGGCGGGTGAGCGAGTCGATCAGCTGCTCGGCCATCTCGAGCTCGCGTTTCTCGACCTTCGGCTGCTCGGCCGGCAGCACGTCGTCGAGCTCGGAGGGCGGCACGACCTCGTCGGCGAAGCGCATCGTGGTCAGCGTCAGCACGCCGTCGGCGGGGCGGATCGCCGCCAGGTGCTCCTTGTTGCGGAAGACGAAGCGGGCGACGGCGATCTTGCCCGAGCCCTCCATCGCCCGGGCGAGCAGCGAGTAGGCGCGCTCGGCGCCGTCGGCCGGTCCCAGGTAGTAGGGGCTGTCGTAGTAGATCGGGTCGATCTCCTCGAGGTCGACGAAGTCCTGCACCTCGATCGCGCGGCTCTTCTCGGGCGCCAGCGCCTCCAGCTCCTGCTTGGCGAGGGGGACGTACTGGTCCTTGGTGATCTCGAAGGCCTTGACGATCTTGTCGTAGGGGACCTCTTCGTCGGTCCCTTCGGCGACGCGGCGGTGGCGGATGCGCACGCCGTCGGACTCGCGGATCTCGCGCAGGCCGATGCTGCGGCGGGCGACCGCGCTGTACAGCTTGACCGGCACGTTGAGCAGCCCGAAGCTGATCGAGCCGCTCCATATCGCTCTAGCCATCGGCGTTCACTTACCCGATTCTTCCAGCCACCCCACGGCGGGTCCAGGCGCCGCCCGCCGCCGGGAGCCATCTTGCGCCCGGGTGAGGTGTCCTGAAATCGGTCACGATGCGGCGGTGCTCTTCGAGTTGCGGGACGTCAGCCTCAGCCGCGGTGGGCGCACGGTGCTCGACTCGCTGAGCGCGGACGTGCCCGCCGGCGCGACCGCGATCGTCGGACCCTCGGGGGCGGGCAAGTCGACGCTGCTGCGACTGCTCAACCGTCTCGCCGACCCCGACTCTGGCGCGATCTCCTTTCGCGGCGAGCCGCTGGACGAGCGCGATCCACGGCGCCTGCGACGCGAGGTCGGCCTCGTCCCCCAGCTGCCGGCACTGCTCGACGGCACCGTGCGGGACAACCTCGCCTTTGCCGCGCACCTGGCCGGCAGGCCGTTCGACTGCGCGCGCTCCCTGCGCCTGGCCGGGCTCGCCGCCGACTTCGCCGACCGCCGCGTCGACGAGCTCTCGGTCGGCGAGCAGCAGCGGGCGATGCTGGGACGGGCGCTGGCCCAGGAGCCGACCGTGCTGCTGCTCGATGAGCCGACCGCGGCGCTCGACCACGCCAGCCGCGACGCGGTCGAGGGGGCGCTGGCCGAGCTGCGGCGCGAGCTCGAGATCTCGCTCGTCCTGGTCAGTCACGACCCCGGGCAGGCGCGCCGGCTGGGCGAGTGGGCGGTGCGGCTCGAGGGCGGCCGCGCGATCGAGGCCGGCCCCGCCGCGGAGGTGCTCGCGTGACCGGGACGGCGCCGTGAGCTCGATCCACGTCACCCCGGGCGAGGTCGCCGCCTCGCTCGCCCTGGTCGCCCTCGCCGCGGCGATCTCCCGCTGGCGCCGCGCCGACCTCGAGCGCGACATCGGCATCGCCACCGTGCGCTCCTTCGTCCAGCTGACCGCGATCGGCTACGCGATCAAGCTGATCTTCGAGGCCGACACGCTCTGGCTCGTCTTTGCCCTGCTCGCGGTGATGGTGCTCTTCGGTGCGCTCACCGCCCGCAGCCGCGCCAAGCGGGTCCCCGGTTCCTTCTGGCCGCTGCTGATCGCCCTCGCCCTCGCCGGTGCCAGCACGCTCGGCCTCGTCGTCGCCCTCGGCATCTTCGAAGCGACCGCCCGCTACCTGGTCCCCGTCGGCGGCATGGTGATCGGCAACGCGATGACCGCCTCAGCGGTGGCGCTCAACCGGCTCGGCGACGAGATGGCCGACTCGCGGGCGCGGATCGAGGCGACCCTGGCGCTCGGCGCCAGCGCCGAGGAAGCGGCGCAGCCGACCGTGCGCCGCGCCCTGCGCTCGGGCATGATCACGCTGGTCGACTCGACCAAGACCACCGGCCTGATCTTCTTTCCCGGCACGATGGTCGGCATGCTGCTCGCCGGCGCCGAACCGACCGACGCCGTGCGCCTGCAGCTGATCCTCCTCTACACCCTGCTCGGCAGCGTCTCGATCGCCGCGCTAGTAGCTACCTTGCTTGCTTACCGCAACTTTTTCACTGCAGCGGAGCAGTTGCGCGAGCCGGGCGGCTGACGCGGCGCATCTCGGCGTCCTCGGTCGGTCATGTGCAGAGCACACTCCCTCCCTCGTCCTTGATCTGCTTGGTCAGGCGCCCGGCTTGGGGTCAACAGCACCAGCCCTCGACGCGGGGCAAGCGCCGCGAGCCTCGATTGCCGGGGGCGAAGGTGGCGCCGATGCCGTCCACCGCCTTGATGCGGCCGCGGCCGACGGAGAGGAAGAGCCATTGGTCCGCGGCGGGCCAGCCGACCAGGAGGCGGCTGCCGTCGGGCGACCAGGTGAGGCCGGAGAGGCGACCCGAGATCGCGAAGAGTCGCCGCGGTGGTCCTCCGTCCAGGCCGAGCACGATCACTTCGTCGCGCCCCTCGCGCCCGATGCGGCGGTGGAGCAGGGCGGCGATCGCCTTGGCACGCGGCGCGAAGGCGGCCGCCCGCACCGTCGCCCCCCGCGGCAGAGCGAGGCGCCGCTGGGGGCCGAGCGCGAGGCTCTGCTCGAGCTTGTTCGTGCGCACCGAGCGCAGCCAGAGGGCCCGGGGGGAGACCTGCAGGAGCTGCCCGCCGTTGGTCCTCCAGCTCAGCGCGCTCACATGCGGTCGGGCGGGGACAGAGGAGAGGGTCGCGCCGCTGTCGGCGTTGGCGATGCGCAGCTTGGCGCCCGCGTCGACGTAGGCCAGCAGGTGCGGCCCCGGCGGGTACCAAGCCGGCGCCACGGCGGCGCTCGCGGCCGCGACGAGAGCGCCTCCGGTACCGTCGGCCCGCTCCACGCGCAGCGAGCGCCCCGCTCGGTAGGCGATGCGGAAGCCCGACGGCGACCAGCGCGGTTCGCTGACCTGGCCGGGGGCGGTAATCGACCAGCGCGGCGTCCCGTCGGGCTCGATTGCGCTCAGGGTGCGCCCGCCTGCCGCGGCGACGAACAGGCCGTGCGGGGACCAGGTCGCTTCGTCGTAGTGGCCAAGCAGGCGGCGGGCGCCGTCGGGCTGGACCACCCAGGGCCCCCGGGGCGACTCGACCAGCAAGCGGCCACCGCCCGGCAGCTCCGTGAGCGCCGGCTCGGCGTGACGCACGCCGGCGGTGAAGACGTCGTCGATCCAGTCGCGCACCGCCGCGCCGGCCGGGGACAGCAGCAGCGCGGCGAGCAGGGTCGCGGCGACGAGGGCGATCGCCAGCCGCGGCAGCGCCGTCCGCCGTGGTGCCCGCCTTTCGGCGTACGCCTGGTTGACGAGGACGAGCCCTCGCTCGCGCGCCTCGTCCGTCCCCGGCACGGGCTCGGCGCGCACCAGCTCGCGCAGGCTCTGCTCGCTCATGGGCGAGCCTCCCCCTTCCGGTGCGCTTTATCCCCGCATGGGGGAGAAAGGGCGCATCGGAGTCTCATGCCTCCACCTCGATCAGGGCGCGCAGCCGGTCGAGACCGCGGCGCAGGCGCGAGTTGACGGTGCCGCGCGGCAGGTCCAGCATGCGGGCGATCTCGCCTGGCGTGTACTCGAGCAGGTAGCGCAGGACGACGACCGCTCGCTGCTCGGCGGGGAGCTGGGCCAGGGCCGGCATCAGCTCGCCGCCGAGCTGCTCGCCCGCCGGCGCGGGCCCGACCAGCGCCTCGGGATCGCCGGCACCGCGGCGCAGCGCCTCGCGGCGCCCCCAGTCGATCGCCCGATTGATGACGATCCTGTGCAGCCAGGGCGCAAACGGTCGCCGCCGGTCGAAGTTGTCGAGCGCGTCGACGGCGGCGAGGAATGCATCCTGGGCAATGTCCTCGGCAGCGGCGGCGTCGTGGACGACGAGGTAGGCGGCACGGTGGGCGCGCTCCCAATGCCGTTCGTAGAGCTCGGCCAGCGCCGCCTGCGAGCCCCGCTGTGCCTTTTGAACGAGCCTGCGCTCAGTGCCCACCCATCGACCCTTTCCGCTGACATCTCAATCTTCGCCGACCTCGCGGGCGAGCCGATCGAGGCCGGTGGCGAGGCGGGTCTCGAGGTTCGGTGCCAGGCGTCCCGGCGGTAGCTCGACCACGAATGAGCTCGTGCCAGGGAAGCGATGGTTCTGCCAGTTGGGCGCGGTGCCGTCGGGCCAGGGCAGGCGTTTGAAGGGCAGTTGCGCCAGCTGGGCCAGGCGCCGCGCCGCGGGGACGCTGTCGCCCCAGGCGCGGACCAGGGGTCGCGGCGCGCGGTACTGATGGAACCAGACCGTCACCTGCGGCCGGATCGTCCGCACCAGCCGCGCCGCCAGCCTCGTTTCGGGCTCCGAGAAGGGGCGCGGACCGGCGTACTGGGGGTCGCCGCGGCGGCCGATCGGTCGCCAGGCGGCGGGGAAGTTGCGGTTGAGGTCAACGCCGCGGCCGTTGACCCGAGTTTCCAGCCGTCGGCCGTCGGGGTTGAGGTCGGGGACGATGAAGACGTTCGCGCGCGGGTCGGGGCAGCCGCCCGCCCGCGGCACGAGCCCGCGAGCGGCGCACTCGTCGCCGTGAATGCAGCCGAAGACCAGCAGCCTGCCCTCGATCGAGGGGTCCCCCACCTGGCGCAGGCGGATCGGCGCCCCGCCCCCCGAGTGGCCGACGACCCCGACCCGCTCGAGCAGATTGCCCGGATGCCGCGGCGTGCGTGTGAAGGCGAGGAAGTCCGATGCCGTCGCGACCACCGGCCCGCGCCATCGGGTCAGCCGCGCGACATCCACCGATAGCAGCGGATCGGTGTGCGGGGCGACGCGACCCGATCGCGGAGAGCGCAGATAGGCGGCGAGGTTGCTGCCCGATGCGTCGAGGCGCAGCTTCAGTAGGTAGGGGAAGGACAGCTGCCTCTGCCTGCGACCTGGAAGGCGAGAATCGACCAGGCGCTCGAGGCCCGGCAGGTCGACCCGGATGAGGCGCCCCGTGACGGTGTCGAGGGCGAGCAGGAAGGGCTGGTGCTTGTCGCCGTCGTAGAGCGCATAGGTCCAGCGTCCGTCCGGGCTCGTCGTCCCGCTGGCCGGCAGTCCGGAGAGCACCCGCTGGTCATTGCTGACCGCCAGGGGCTGTCGCGTAAGCCTGCCGCTGCGAGCGTCGAGGAGCCGCAGCCCGAAGTCGTCGGAGCCGCGGCCGCGTGGGCGGTAGCGCCGTAGGTAGAGCTTCGAGCCGTTGGGGGAGAGAGCCTGGAAGGCGAAGTAGCCCGGCAGACTGAGGCGGCAGATCGCGTGCTCGGGCCGCTGCTGGCCCGGCCGGACCGGGTGGCGGAGGTAGACGTCGGTATCGAGGATCGCCAGCCTCGTCGGCCGCGGCGGATAGGCGCGGGTGAACTCGATCAGGACGAGCGCGTTGCCGTTGGCTGAGAGTCCACCTGGGCTGCCGTCGAAGGCGACCGCCGGAATCAGGTAGTTCCCCCGCAGGTACCACCAGCGATCGACGCTGCCACCGTCCATGTCGATCCGCTCGACGATCGTTAGCGCCGGCTTCGTGCGGGGATTGACCGTCACGTAGCGATAGGAGGCGCCGTCGCGGCGTTCGATCACGCCCTGCGCGGCACCGACGGTCCCGAACTCCTTGGCCGCCGCGGGCGCCGCCGCGGCAAGGCCGATCCCCAGCAGGAGGCAGAGGAGGAGAAGGGCCCGGCGGAGCCCGCTCGCCGTTGTGCTTCGGCTGCTCACACCTGAGATACGCGCGAAGCGCCCTCGGAGGTCCCGTCGTGCGCCACCGCCCGGTCCGGATGCCCCCTCTCGGGGGGCCCGACGGGCCGAAAACGTGTCATATCGTCACATTTT
>DASZSJ010000101.1:0-17631 GCA_035548675.1 Solirubrobacterales bacterium | reverse complement strand
GGGCGCCCACCCCGTGCGCGGCTTCGCCCCGCACGTCGCCGAGCGCGTTCCTCGCCGCCGCGGTGTCCTCCAGCCCTTCGGTCGGGTTGACGAGGAAGCTCGGCAGCGAGCTGGCGATCTCGTTCTGGAAGCGCACGTCGTAGTCGCGCGCCATCGCCAGGGCGACGACGACCATCACCGCTCCCATCGCGATCTGCAGGCCGGCGCCCCGGCGCGCCAGCGGCGCCGTCAGCTTGCGCCCGCCGAGCATGAGGAAGTAGAGGACGACCGCCGAGCCGATCCCGTAGCTGAGGGCGACCGCGAGGCGACCGGCGGTGAAGGGCTGGGAAGCCGAGACGGTGATCACCCCGGCGAGGATCGGCCCGGCGCAGGGGGCGTAGACGAGCCCGAGGCTGGCGCCGACCGCGATCCCGGACCAGAAGCCCTCCCCGCCGCCGCCGGCGACACCGGCCCGACCGGCGAAGCGGCTCATCGCCGCCTCGACCCGGGCGGCCAGCGGCGGCACCATCAGCGTGATCCCGAAGGCGAGCAGGACGGCGATCGCCAGCTTGCGCAGCAGGTCGCCGGGCAGGCCCAGGGCCGAGATCACGTAGACCAGGGCGACGGTGGCGAAGGTGAAGGAGAGGGCCAGGCCGACGACGATCCCCAGCGGCCGCCTGCGGCCCCCGGTCGCCCCGGCGGAGAGCGCGATCGGCAGCACCGGCAGCACGCAGGGCGAGAGCGCGGTGCCCGCGCCCGCGACGAAGCCGAAGAGCATCAGCAGCGCCATCGACCCAACCTTGCCAGCCCGAGATTACGCGGAGGTGACGATCAGCCTTCGCCCTTCATCGCATCGCTGTCGTCGCCCTTCATCGCGCCATCGTGATCGCCCTTCACCGCGGCGCCGTGGTCGTCGTCGCCCTTCATCGCGCCATTGCGATCGCCCTTCATCGCGTCGTCCTCGCCCTTCATCGCGTCGTCGTTCTGCCCCTTCATCGCGTCGTCGCTCGTGCTCGTCGCGGCGGCGTTTTCGGCGGCGCCGGTCGTCGTCGGGTCGTCGCTGCCGCCACCGCAGCCGGCGAAGCCGAGGGCACCGAGGCCGACGACGGCCGCGGCCAGCAGGGCAGGGAGTGGGTTCTTCGCACGCATCGTTCGCTCCTTCGTAGGGGTTGGAGCGCGCCACGCTAGGCGGCAAATGTGACGAGGAGAGAACGTCAGCCCGGCTGCGAGGTGACCGCGCCCTCGCCGCGGCCCGCGACCGCCGCCGCCCGACCGAGGCGCTCGCCGACTCCGTAGTGGGAGCAGATCGTCAGCTCGTGCTCGCGCAGCAGCGGCCTGGTCGGGTCGACCACCGGCGCGCTGCGGATCCGCTCGCGCCCCTGGGCGACCCAGACGCGGCCGGCGGCGCCGGCGCACTCGGCGATCGGGACCGCGACCAGCGAGCCCTTGAAGCGGCCCAGCCTGGCGATCAGCCAGCTCGGCTGGCCGACCTCGGCGTCGACGAAGCAGCCGTGGACCTGGCCGACGTTGCCGCCGCCGGCCTCGTCGACGCTCCAGCCCCGCCAGCCCCTCACGTCATCGAGCGAGGGCGGCGCGGCGGCGGGCGACTCAGCCATCGGCCTGCCTCGCGAGCAGCTCCGAGGCGGCGCTGGCGGGGTCGAGCTCGCGCCGCACGACGCGCTCCAGCAGCGCTGCGGTCTCCGGGTCGCTGGCCGCCGTCGCCTCCATGCGGCGGCGCATGCGCGAGGTGGCGATGCCGAGCACCTCGCTGCGCAGGTTGCGGGCGCGGCGCTGCTCCAGCGTGCCCTCGGCCTCGATGTGGGCGCGGTGCTCGCGGATCGCCTCGGCCAGCTCGGCCACCCCCTCCCCGCGCGCCGCCTCGGTGCGCAGGATCGGCACCCGCCAACCTTCGGGGTTGTGGGAGAGGGCGAGCACGCCGCGCACCTCGCGCACCATCGTGTCGGTCATCGGGTGGTCGGCCTTGTTGACGACGATCACGTCGGGGATCTCCATCACGCCCGCCTTCAGCGCCTGGATCGAGTCGCCCGAGCCAGGCATCAGCGCCAGCACGATCGTGTCGGCGTGGTCGACGATGTCGATCTCGGCCTGGCCGACGCCGACGGTCTCGATCAGGACGTCGTCCTTGCCGGCGGCGTCCATCGCCAGCGCCACCTGCAGCGCCGCCTCGGAGAGGCCGCCGAGGGCGCCGCGCGAGGCCATCGAGCGGATGAAGACGCCGGGGTCGAGGAAGTGGTCGGAGAGGCGGATGCGGTCGCCGAGAAGGGCGCCCTGGGTGAAGGGGCTGGAGGGGTCGATCGAGAGCACCGCGACCTGGCGCTCGGCCTTGCGCAGCTCCGCCGTCAAGGCCCCGATCAGCGTGCTCTTGCCGACCCCGGGCGGTCCGGTGAAGCCGACGATCCGCGCCCTGCCCGTGCGCGGGTAGACCTCGCGCACCAGCTCCCAGCCGGCCGGGTCGTCGGACTCGATCAGCGTGATCGCCCGCGCCAGGGCGCGCTTGTCGCCGGCGACGAGGCGCTCGGCGAGGGAGGTTGTCTTGGCTGCGTCAGCCATGGGACGGTGAGTCTAGAGTTCCCGCCGCCGTGATCCGCACGATCCGCTTTCTCGCCCGCAACGGAATGCTGAACCTGAAATATGGGCGACTGCTCGGCCGCTACCTGTGGCGGCGCTTCTTCACCCGCGCCGGCCGGCGCTGGCGCACCGACGGCCCGGTTTTCTTTGGGCCGAAGCTCGAACTGGAGATCTCGCCCCGTGGGCAAGTCGATTTCGGCCGCTTCGTCTGGCTCGGCGACCGGACCAAGGTGCGCTGCCACGAGGGCCGGGTCGAGATCGGGGCCAAGACGGTGATGGGCCAGGAGTGCACTATCTCCGCCTACCAGCGGGTGCGGATCGGCGAGCAGTGCGTGATCGCCGACCGCGCGATGTTCATCGACTTCGACCACGGCGTCGTCGAGGTCGAGCGCCCGATCCGCCTGCAGGGCATCTACAAGCGCGACGTCGTCGTCG
Source organism: Solirubrobacterales bacterium (assembly GCA_035548675.1). Classification (GTDB taxonomy): domain Bacteria; phylum Actinomycetota; class Thermoleophilia; order Solirubrobacterales; family 70-9; genus VRUE01. Next base: position 14,628 of record DASZSJ010000101.1, on the reverse strand, counting down.
GCTCCAACGTCTGGATCGGCTACGGCGCCTGCATCCTGCGCGGCGTCAGCGTCGGCGACAACGCGATCGTCGGCACCAACTCGGTCGTCACAAAGGACGTCCCGGCCAACGCCGTCGTCGCCGGCATCCCCGCCCGCATCATCCGCATGCGCGAGGCGCCCGAGCAGCTGCGCTGGCCCGATCCGGTCGAGCCGGACCCGGCGGCCCACACCACCCTGCAGCCGCCCTCAGGCGCCGCTTGAGCGGTTGAGGGCGAAGCCGCCGCGGGTCATCTTCCCCGGCGTCCAGCGGATGCCCTCGATCAGCTCGGCGGGATCGATGCCCAGTGCGCCCGCCAGCTTGACCAGGGTGTCGATGCGGGCGACCCGCAGGCCGCGCTCGAGCTGGCTGATCTCGGTGCGGTGCAGCTCGGCGCGGATGCCGAGCTCCTCCTGCGACAGCTCCGCTCGTTCCCTGCAGTGGGCGAGATTCTCTCCAAACAGTGCGGCGATCTCCACGGGCGGCATTGGCGGCATTCTTTCCTCCTCAGAGCAGAAGTCCACAGCATGGGCGCGGAAGCCAGGTATCGGGAGGATCGCCGCCGCTCGGATTTCCCGCCACGATAGCGACCGAATCGTTTTGTCTGCGGTCAGGTCCGCGGCGGGCTGAGCTCGGCGCCGCTGAGCTCGGCGTAGACCGCGGCGGTCTGCCCGGCGACGTCGCCCCAGTCGAACTGGCGCAGATGCTCGTAGGCTTCGGCGACGAGACTGCGGCCGAGCTCGTCGTCGGAGAGGACGCGGATCGCCACCTCGGCCAGGGCTTCGGGGTCGTGGGCGCGGAAGCGCAGGCCGACGTCCTCGTGGGGGACGACCTCGCGCAGCCCGCCGGTGTCGGCGACGATGCAAGGGCAGCCGGAGGCCATCGCCTCCAGGGCGACGAGGCCGAAGGGCTCGTAGATCGAGGGCACGACCGTGAGGTCGGCGATCCGGTAGAGCGAGTGCAGGACGTCATCGCCGATCCAGCCGAGGAAGGTGCCGTGTTCCATCAGGCCCAGCTCCTCGGCCTGCTTGTGCAGCTCGGCCTCGTGGGTGCCGGAGCCGGCGATCAGGAAGCGAGTGCCGGGCACCTCTTCGATCAGCCGCGGCATCGCCTCGAGCGCCAGCTGGAAGCCCTTCTCGTAAACGAGGCGGCCGATCAGCAGCACCAGCTTCTCCTCCGGCGCGGCGAACTCGGCCCGCAGCCGGGTCAGCTCCTCGGGATCCTGGGGCTGCAGGTCGTCGGGGTCGATGCCGTTGGGGATGACCGCGACGCGACCCTCCTCGACGCCGAAGATGTCGGCGATCTGCTCGCGCATGTAGTGCGAGCAGGCGATCACGCGGTCGGAGCGGTTGGCGATCCAGCGCTCGACCCCGTGGATGTAGGACTGCGGGTGCTTGTCGACCCAGCCTTGGTGGCGGCCGTGCTCGGTGGCGTGGATCGTCGTCACCAGCGGCGCGTCGAAGCGTTTGGCCAGGTGGTCGCAGGCGTTGGCGACGAGCCAGTCGTGGCCGTGGACGAGGTCGAAGCGGTAACGGTCGCCGAGCTCGACCCCGGCGGCGAGCATGTCGGAGTTCATCCGCTCGACCCAGGCGACGAACTCGCCGAGGTCGGTCGGTCGCTTGGGCTCGCGGATGCGGTGGATCGTGACGCCGCCGCGGCGCTCCTCGGCCGGCGACTCCTCGCCACCGCGGGTCAGCACGTGGACCTCGACCTCGCGCTCGACCAGCGCCTCGGAGAGCTTGCGCACGTGGCGGGCGAGGCCGCCCTCGATCAGCGGCGGGTACTCCCAGGAGAGGATCAGCACGCGAGTCACGGGACAACCACGCGTTCGCGTCCCGATCGCCACGGATTCGTGCACCCGGAGATCACCGTGTCGATCGGGACGCTCACAGCCACGCGTTCGCGTCCCGATCGCCACGGATTCGAGCACCCGGAGATCACCGTGTCGATCGGGACGCTCACAGCAGCGACGAGAGGCTCAGATCAGGGGCTAGGGCACGCATGCGCGGATCGGCGATGGCCGGGGAGTCTATGGCCTCCAGAGCGGCATGGGAGTGGGAAATCGCCCGCAGGAAGGCGTAGTCGCCGGCCTGGCCGCGCTGGTCGAGGAAGGCCCAGTCGCTCGACTGGGCGGCGAGCAGCTCGCGCGTCGCCCGCTCGGCGGCGTCGCCGCGGAGGCCGGCCGAGAGCGCCCGCAGCAGCCGCAGCTCCAGTCGCCGCGCCCCCCAGGCGAGGTCTTCGACCGCGCGCGAGTCCCAGGTGCGCAGGTCCTTCTCCTCGCCCCAGGTCGAGGCGCGCAGCGGCCGCTCGACCGGCTCGTGCTCAGCGAGCGCCTCGGGCACGGTGAGCAGGCGCACGCCGGCTGCCTCGGCGCCGGCGAGCACCTCGCGCAGCCAGATCGCTCCCTCCGACCACCAGTGGCCGAGCAGCTCGGTGTCGATCGCGAAGACGAGCAGTCCGCGGCGGCCACCGTGGCTGGCGCCGTACTCGCGCAGGCGCGCCGCGGTCGCGGCGAGGAACTCGCCCGCCTGGCGGCGCGCGACCGCCGTCGCCGCCGCCGGGTCGTAGCCGCCGCCGCCGACCTTCCAGATCCGCACCCCGCGCAGCGACTCGCCGGCGAACTGGGCGTGGGCCGGGTCGGAGGGATAGCCGCCAAGCGACCAGAGCCACTGGATCGCCTCCCAATCGATCGGCAGGGCGACCGGGCCGGCCCCGGTGGCGATCGGCGCCAGCGCCTCGAGCGGCCCCATGTGGCGGCTCTGGTCGACGCAGAACCAGCGCGCGCCCTGCTCGGCCAGGCGCCACTCCAGGCCCGGCTCATACGCGCACTCCGGCAGCCAGAAGCCGCCGTCCCAGCCAAAGCGACGGCGGTGCGAGCGCAGGCCGGTCTCCAACTGCAGCCGCACCCCCTCGCGGGTCGCCAGCAGCGGCAGCACGGCGTGCGTCGCGGCCGAGGCCGCGAGGGCGACGCGACCCTCGACATGGGCGCGCTGGAACGGGCGCAGCGGGTCGCCGCCGGCCTCGTCGAGCAGCTCCAGCGCGCGGCGGTAACGCCGCAGCTCCGCCCGGCAGGCCTCGCGGCACTCGGGGTCGACCTCCTCGACGTCGGCTTCCGCCGCGCCGATCCGCCACTCGAGCAGGAAGCGGCGCAGGCGCTCGCGCACGCCGGCGTCCTCGAGCTGGTCGGCGAGCACCGGCGTGATCGTCATCGTCAGCCGCTCCGCCACCTCCAGCACCGGCAGGTAGGAGCGGATCACCGCGTCGAACAGCCACTCCTCGCCGAACGGGTAGGTGCCGAAGCCCTCGACGTAGGGCATGTGGGAGTGCAGGACGATGGCGAGGTCGCCGACCCCGGCCTCCCCCCCGCGGGTTCTGGAGTCGGCCATCCGGTCAGACGTGGCAGACCGCGAGGAAGTCGAGCGCGCGGTCGAGGTCGCCCTGGCCCAGCCTGAAGTCGGAGGCGGCGATCGCCGGGGTGAAGCGGTCGTAGAAGGGCTTGGTCAGGTGCAGCGCTTTGTGGACGCTGTCCCAGCCGAGCTTGATCGCGACCTCGTGCGCACGCAGCTTGCCGGCGTGGAAGAGGCCCAACGTCTCCACGCGCGGGAAGTGCGCCGCGCAAAGATCGCGGAACTCGGCCGCCCGGTACTCGCGCACATGCCAGGGGTTGTCGGACTTCTCGGCGCCCGGCGGGGCGAGGGTGAGCAAGTTGGGGGTCGAGACGTAGGCGGTGCCGCCGGGGGCCAGCATCGACTTGAAGTGCTCGAGGATCGCCCCCGCGTCCTGCACGTGCTCGATCGTCTGCAGGAAGACGACCGCGTCGCAGGGCTCGGCGAAGCTCTCGACCAGATCGCGCTCGAAGCGCAGGTTGGGGCGGACGTAGCGCAGCCGGGCGTGCTCGTGGGCCTCCGGGTTGGCGTCGACGCCGACCACCGCGGCGGCGCTGCCGGCGAGGACGTTGGAGCCGTAGCCCTCGCCGCAGGCCATGTCGACGACCCGCGCGCCGCCGACCCGCGCCGCGATCCACTCGTAGACAACGAGGTGACGGCGATACCAGTAATTCTCCGCGGGCACGTCTGGCAGCGTGCGCTCGCCCGTCAGCGGCAGCGGCGGCACCCCCTCGGGCTGGTTTTCCTGGAGGTATTCGAGCAACGGACCCGCCACCGTATTTGATGTCGCACCCCGGGTAGTGACTCAGTTTGAATCGCCCCTGGCCGGTCAATTCAACGGAACTCCGCGAGCAAAGGCGAGCGAGATTGCGAGCTCTGTGGCGCCTGAGCCGCACCCTGGAGGAGCCCGCGCTGCCCTGCGATCGATTGACCCACCTATACGGTGGCAAATCGATCGCAGGGAACAAATGCGACATCCGGCGGGACGGTCGGCGAAGATTGCGCCGATCCGCGTAGAGTTCCGCGCCATGCCAGCCTCCCCCACCGCCACGCCAGAGCACATCAAGGACGTCAACACGCGCTACCACGACGCGGCCGCCGACGAATACGACGCCAAGTGGGGCATCGACTTCGGCGCCACCGGCCAGGAGCAGGTCAGGGCCAAGCTGGTCAAGGCACTGGGTGGGCAGAAGCGCGCCAGCTTCGGCCAAGCGCTCGAGATCGGCTCCGGCACCGGCTACTTCTCGCTCAACCTGGTGCAGTTGGGGGTGATCGAGCAGTTGACCGCGACCGACATCTCGCCGGGGATGCTGCGGCGGCTCGCCACCACCGCCGAGGGGCTCGGGCTCGGGGTGAAGACGGTGCGCACAGAGGCCGAGGTGCTGCCCTTCGCCGACGAGAGCTTCGACCTCGTCTTCGGCCACGCCGTCCTCCACCACATCCCCGACCTCGACCGGGCCTTCGCCGAATTCCGCCGCGTGCTGCGGCCGGGCGGCGCGATCGCCTTCGCCGGCGAGCCCTCGCGCTACGGCGACCGCCTGGCGGCGCTGCCCAAGCGCGCCGGCCTGCTGGCCGCGCCGCTCTGGCGCCGGCTCGTGCGCGCCCAGCCGCGGGCGATCGCCGAGGCCGAGCAGTCCGACGGCCACGCGCTCGAGGGCGAGGTCGACGTGCACGCCTTCGCCCCCGCCGACCTGCGCCGCCTGCTGCGCGACGCCGGCTTCGAGGATCGCCACGTCGGCGGTGAGGAGTTGCTCGCCAACGCCTGGGGCTGGGGCCTGCGCACGGTCGAGTCGAGCGCCGAGCCCGAATCGATCTCCTGGGCCTGGCGCAGCTTCGCCTTTCGCAGCTACATGGCCCTGCAGAAGGTCGACAGCACCTTGCTCGAGCCGCGCCTCCCCGCCGAGCTCTTCTACAACCTGCTCGTCTCCGCCCGCAAGCCCATCTGATCGCGCATCCGAGATTGACCACACCCCGGGGTGGGTCAATCTCGGATGCGCGGGCTCGGCGTCCGCAACTACCTGCGGGCGCGGAAGAGCTTGATGCGGGAATCGATGCCCTTGAGGCGGCGCTCGCCGGCGAAGGAGTAGGCGAAGGAATCGCTGACGCGTTCCTTCGTCGCCTCGTCGACGAGCACGCTGCCCGGCCTGGCGATGGCGGTGATGCGGCTGGCAAGGTTGACGGCGCGGCCGTAGTAGTCGCCCGACTGGCCGATCGTCGGCCCGAAGGCGAGGCCGGCGCGCAGGAAGGGGAACTCCTCGCCTTCGCCTTCGCCGACCTCGATCAGCTCCAGCGCCGCGTTCAGCAGCGGCTCGGGCTCGGCGGAGACGAGCATCGCCGCGTCGCCGATCATCTTCACCAGGCGCACCGGCGGTTCGGCCACGGCGGTGGCCATCTCCTCGAAGCGGCCGGCGACCGCGCCCAGCTCCTCGGGCGCGATCTCCTCGCCGAGGCGGGTGAACTCGACCAGGTCGGCGAAGCAGACGCCGAGCTCGACCGCGCCGCGGATCTCGCCCGAGGCGAGGTCGGCGACACCGATCACGTCGCGGCGGATCTGCTCCAGCGTGTGCGCGCGCAGCGCGTAGAGCAGGGTCGGCTCGAAGATCGGCAGCATCTGCTCGGCGGCGTCGGCGAAGCGCAGGGCGAGGTCGCGCTCGGTGTCGCCGGGCTGCATCAGGGTGCGGATCATCAGCTCGCGGTTGCCCTCGGCGATCCGCGCCGTCGCCATGCCGATCGTGCGCGCCACCTGCAGGATGCCGTCCTCGGGCAGGCCAGCGTCGTAGAAGGCCTTGGTCCGCCGCGCCGCCTCCAGGTCGGTGTCGGTGAGGATGCGCTCGTCGGGGTCCGGGTAGGGCAGGCCGAGGGCGGCGGAGGCGCGCTGCAGCAGGTCGAGGTCGGCGCCCGAGAGCTCCGCTATTTCCCGCGGCGAGTAGCGCGGGCCGTCGCCGGCGATGCTGCGCTCGACCGGCAGCAGGGTCAGCCGGCCGGCACCCACCGCCTCGCGCAGCTCCTCGAGCGAGACGCCTTCGCCCGCCAGCTGTTCGAGCAGGGCGAGGCGGTCGCTGCGGGCATCGCCCTCGAGCCCGTCGAGCAGGCCCTCTGCCTCGAAGTCGATCATGCGAGCGCCACGCTACCGCCACGACGGGGATCGCCGCCGCCGCTAAATCGACCCGTAACACGGTCGCGCGCGACCGCCTGCACGCCGCCGAAGAAGAGGTTGATCGCGGGGCGGCGCAGGACCGGAATGCCGCGCGCCTCGATCCGCGCCAGCGCCCCCTCGTCGATGCCGGGCTCGGCCTGGACGACGCCGCCCTCGAAGTGCAGGCGGGGGGCCCGCACCGCCTCATCGGCGCCCATCCCCGCCTCGACCGCCCGTACGATCGTCTGCAGGATCGCCGAGCGAATCCGGTTGGAGCCGGCGCTGCCGAGGCCAAGCTCGATCTCGCCCCCGCGCAGGACCACGGTTGGGGCCATCATCGAAGGCACCCGGCGACCCGGCGCGATCGCGTGGAAGCCGAGCGGATTGAGGTCCTCCTCGCCGAGCATGTTGTTGAGGATCACCCCGGTGCCGGGGACGAGCACGCCCGAGCCCGAGCCGTTGGAGCAGGTGACGTTGGCGCACATCCCGTCGGCGTCGAGGACGGAGATGTGGGTGGTCGAGCCGAGCAGGTCGCCGGCGGTGGCATCGAGGGAAGCCGGGTCGAGCAGGGTGCTCGTCAGCTCGGCGCCGTAGAGGGCCTCGGCGAAGGCCTCGCCGCGGGCCCGGTTGGCGGCCCCCATCGCGGCGACGAGTTGCTCCGGTCCGCTCTCCTCCCCCAGCCGCTCGAGCAACGCGAGGCAGTAGGCGACCAGGATCCCCCCGGAGGAAGGCGGCGGATTGGTCAGCACCTCCGCGCCGCGGAAGGGAACCCGGATCGGCTCGCGCTCGACCGGCTCGTAGGCGGCGAGGTCCTCGGGGCCGAGCGTGCCGCCGCGCTCGGACACGTGCGCGCTCAGCGCCGCTGCGACCTCGCCGCGACAAAAGGGCTCGGCGCCTTCGGCGGCGTAGCGTTCCAGCGCCTCGGCCAGTTCGGGAAAGCGGAAGGTCTCCCCCTCCCGCAGCGTACGGCCGGCGGGGGCGTAGAGCTCGCGGGTGCCCGCGAGGCGGGCGTGGATCGGTTCGAGGATGTCGAGGATGTAGGCCTGCTCAGCGTTGACCGGCGCGCCCTCGCGGGCGAGCCGGACCCCGGGCCTGACCAACTCGGAGAGCGGCATCGATCCGAAGCGACGCAGCGCCTGCTCGAGTCCGGCCGCGGTGCCTGGGACACCGCAGGAGGCGGGACCGACGTAGAACGTCTGCACGGTCTCGGCGTCGAAGTGGACGGGCACCGGGGCCAGCTCCGCGCCGCGCTCGATGCCGTCGCGTCCGGGAGCGGAGACGAAGAAGTCGACCAGGGTCGTCGCCGGGCCGGGCCCGGCGCCCGGCTCGTGCACCATCATGAAGCCGCCGGCGCCGAAGCCGGTCAGCGGACTCTCGACCGCGAAGGAAGCGAGGACGGCGCAGACCGCGGCGTCGACCGCGTTGCCGCCTTCGCGCAGCGCCTTCGCCCCCGCCTCGGCGGAGAGTGGGTGGCCGGCGGCGACTACCCCGCTCAAAGAACCACCCGGCGGAGCCGGCTACCCGGGCAGGAACTCCGGCACGTCGAGCGCGTCGAGCTCGCCGGGCTTGCCGCCCCGGCCGGGCTGGGAGCCCCGCGACGCCTCTTTGGTGCGGCGGATCGTCGGCTCGGCGACGCGGCGCGGCGGCGCCGGGCGGCCATCGAAGCGGGTGGCGACGACGGTCACCCAGACTTGGTCGCCCAGCTCCTCGTCGACGTTGGCGCCGAAGATGATGTTGGCGTCGGGGTGCGCGGCCTCACCGACCAGCTTGGCCGCCTCGCTGACCTCGACCAGCGAGAGGTCAGCGCCACCGGTGATCGAGAGCAGGATCGCGCGGGCGCCCTCCATCGAGGTCTCGAGCAGCGGCGAGGAGATCGCTTTTTCGGCCGCCAGGATCGCCCGCTCATTGCCGTGGCCCATGCCGATGCCGAGCAGCGCCCGGCCGGCCTCGGACATGATCGTGCGGACGTCGGCGAAGTCGAGGTTGATCACCGCGGGCAGCGTGACCAGGTCGGAGATGCCCTGCACGCCCTGGCGCAGGACGTCGTCGTCGACCTGGAAGGCCTCGACCATCGAGGTCTGCTGGTCGAGCACCTCGAGCAGGCGGTCGTTGGGGACGACGATCAGCGTGTCGACCTCGGCCGCCAGTTCCTCGATGCCCTTCTGGGCCTGGCTGCCGCGGCGGCTGCCCTCGAAGCTGAACGGCTTGGTGACGATGCCGACGGTGAGCGCGCCGACCTCGCGGGCGAGGCGGGCGATCACCGGCGCCGCGCCGGTGCCCGTGCCACCGCCGGCGCCGGCGGCGACGAAGACCATGTCGGAACCCTTGAGCAGGCGCTTGATCTTGTCCTGTTCCTCGAAGGCGGAGCGGTGGCCGAGCTCGGGGTCGGCACCGGCCCCGAGGCCGCGCGTCGCCTCGTCGCCGATGTGGACGGTGACGTCGGCGACGCAGAGCTGCCGCGACTGCAGGTCGGGGTTGACGGCCATGAACTCGACCCCGGGGATCCGCGCCTCGACCATGCGGTTGACCGCGTTGACCCCGCCGCCACCGACGCCGACCACGCGGATCACCGGCTGGTGCGGCTCGCCGCTTCCCGGTGGCTCGTACTCCGGCTCCTCGCGCCCATAGCGAGGCGTTTCGACGATCGGCTCGAGTTCTCTGCGCTGGGGAGCGGGCTCCTCGGAGAAGACCCGCTTCAGCCGCTCGGGAGGAGTCTCCTCGGCAACCGGCTCCGTCGGCGCGGGTGGCTCTTCGTCCTGCGACTTCTCCAGCTCGGGCGGATCGGCCGGAGCGTCGTCGGAGGTCGACCGGAAGAGATCGGAGAGGGGGCCCTCTCGCATGCTGGCTCGCTTGTCACGCCGACTCATGTGCCAAGACCTCCTTCGCCAAGTCGCGGTAGTACCCCGCCGCGTTGCCCTGGGGATCGTACTTGAGCACACTGGCGCCTTTGACCGGCGCCTCGGCGAACTTGATCGCCTTGCGGATGCGCGACTTGAAGACGAGGTCGCCGAAGTTCTCCTCGAGGATTTCCACCGCCTCCTTGGCGTGGACCGTGCGCGAGTCGAGCATGGTCGGCAGGATGCCCTCGATCCGCACGTCGGGGTTGAGGTTCTCCTGGATCATCTTCAGCGTGTTCTGCAGTTGAACCAGACCGCGCATCGAGAGGTACTCGCACTGGACCGGGACGATCACCTTGTTGGCGGCGGTCAGGGCGTTGATCGTCAGCAGCCCGAGGCTGGGCGGCGTGTCGATGCAGACGAAGTCGTATTCGCCGGAGACTTCCTTCAGCGACTTCTCCAGCGAGCGCTCGCGGCCGATCTTGGTGCTCATCGCGATCTCGGCCCCAGCCAGGTCGATCGAGGCGACGGCGATGTCGATCTCCCTTTTCTGGATGATCTCGGCGATCGGCATGTCGTGGACGAGCACGTCATAGAGGCTCTTCTCGACCTTGTCCGGGTCGATCCCCTGGCTCATCGTCAGGTTGCCCTGCGGATCGAGGTCGACGCACAGCACCCGATGCCCGGACTCGGCAAACGCCACGGCGAGGTTGAGCGTCGTAGTCGTCTTGGCAACCCCACCCTTCTGATTCGCAAACGCAATCACCTCAGCGTGCTTGGCCGGCACCTCCGCCTCCGGCGCGGCCCGCTCGACCACGACCTCGTGCCGACTAGGCGCGAGCAAATCCTTCGGCATAAACCGCTCGGGCTCGGCCCCGGACTGCTCAGCATCAGCTGCCTGCGCGTCCGGTCCCGCGGAAGCTTCGACCTCAACCGCCTCTCCCGCGGGTGGCACTGTAGGGGGGCCCACCCCCGAGGACGCTTTAGCGACCGCAGGGGGTGGGGGGTCCCCTGCAGTGACAGGACCCGCGGGCCGAGGCGTCTCGCGGTCGTCTGCAGTGACAGGACCCGCGGGCCGAGGCCGCTCGGGAACGGCCTCCTCCATCTCCTCGAGCTCCTCCACGATCGGATGCGCCTCCTCCACGACGGAAGAGTTCTCCTTGAACTTGTTCTTACGGCTCAGGAATCCCATTGCGCGGGTATTCGCATACCCGCCCGCTTTTCCTGCCGGACCCAGAAATTGCTAGGAATTGCCCGGTAACCGATCTCCTCGACAAGCGCCTGGTCTTCGTCACCGGCAAGGGCGGCGTCGGCAAGACCACGGTCGCCGTGGCGCTTGGCCTGCGCGCCGCCGCCGCGGGCAAGCGGACGATCGTCTGCGAGGTCGCCGCGCAGGAGAACGCCTCGCGCATGTTCGAGCACACCGAGGTCGGCTTCCACGAGGTCGAGATGGAGGAGAACCTCTGGTCGATCTCGATCGACCCCGACGAGTCGATGCGCGAGTACGTGCTGCTGCAGCTGAAGGTGCGGGCGATGCGCGACATGCTCTTCCGCAGCCGTATTTTCGGCTACCTCGCCGCGGCGACGCCGGGCCTGAAGGAGCTGGTCACGATCGGCAAGATCTGGGAGCTGGCGCAGCTCGACCGCAAGGTCAAGAAGGGGCGCAAGTACGACCTGGTGATCGTCGACGCGCCGGCGACCGGCCACGGCATCGGCTTCCTGCAGACGCCGCGCACCTTCGCCAACATCGCCCGCGTCGGCCCGATCCACTCCCAGGCCCAGCAGCTCGACCGCCTGATCACCGACCACGAGCACACCGGGGTGGCGATCGTCTCCCTGCCGGAGGAGATGCCGGTCAACGAGTCGGCGGCGCTGGAGGCCGACCTGCGCGACGAGGTCGGCGTCGCGGTCGACCGCGTCTACATGAACGGGCTCTACCCGGAGCGCTTCTCGGGCGCCGAGGCGGAGCGGCTGGCGGAGCTCGCGACGGCCGGGAACGGCGCCGTGCGGGCGGCGGCGCGAGCCGGGCTCTCCGAGCACAACCGGGCGCGCTCCCAGCGGGCGCAGCTGGCGCGGCTGCGGCGCCGCGTGGGGGCGCCGGTCAGGACCCTCCCCTTCCTCTTCGAGCCCGAGCTCGGCACCGAGGGCGCCCGGCAGCTGGCGCGGAGGCTCGGCTGATGTCCAACGTCGGCGAGATCCTCGAGGGCAAGGACGTCTGCATCTGCGCCGGCTCGGGCGGCGTCGGCAAGACGACGACCTCGGCCGCGATCGCCGCCGGGATGGCGGCGCGCGGGCTCAAGGTCTGCGTGCTGACGATCGACCCGGCAAAGCGGCTCGCCGACTCGCTCGGGCTGAGGGAGCTCGGCAACGAGGCCAAACGGGTCGACCCGGCGCTCTTCGCCGCACACGGGGTCGAGATCGAGGGCGAGCTCTGGGCGATGATGCTCGACGCCAAGGCGACCTTCGACGAGCTGGTCGCGCGCCAGGCGCCCGATGAGGAGGCGCGTGACCGCGTCCTCGGCAACCGCATCTACCAGCAGATCTCCAGCGCCCTCGCCGGCTCGCAGGAGTACATGGCGATGGAGAAGCTCTTCGAGCTGCACAGCGAGGGCCAGTTCGACCTGCTCGTCCTCGACACGCCGCCGACCCGCAACGCGCTCGACTTCCTCGACGCGCCCAAACGGCTCACCCAGTTCATCGAGGGCCGCTCGCTGCGCGTCTTCATGAAGCCGACCGGGCTGGCGGCCAAGGTCGCCGGGCGTGGCGCCTCGGTCGCGCTCAGCGTCTTCAAGCGCATCGTCGGCTTCGACCTGATCGCCGACCTGGCCGAGTTCTTCAACGCCTTCAGCGGCATGGTCGACGGCTTCCAGGCGCGCGCCAAGCGGGTCAACAGCCTGCTCGCCGACCCCCACACCTGCTTCCTCGTCGTCTGCGGCCCGCAGGGCGAGCCGGTCGACGAGGCCGTCTACTTCCACCGCAAGCTGGTCGAGGCGAAGCTGCCCTTCGGCGGCGTCATCGTCAACAAGGTCCACTACCCCGCCGAGGAGCTGCGCGGCGACGGCGCCGAGCTCGAGGCCGCGCTGAGCGAGAAGCTCGGCGACGCCGACCTGGCGGCGCGGGTGAGCGAGAACTTCGCCGACTACCAGGCGCTGGCCGAGCGCGATGCCCGCAACATCGAGCGCCTCTCGCGCGAGCTGCGGACCCGGGGCGTGATCCGGGTGCCGTTCCTCGACGAGGACGTCCACGACCTCGCCGGCCTGGCCGAGATCAACCGCTACCTCTTCGCAACCTCAGAGGAAAGAATCGCACTCGCCTCCGGCCAGGCGGGCTGATCGAGCAGATCAAGGACGCGGGGGGCGCCGCGCGCCCGGCACGCAAGCGACCGAGGACGCCGATATGCGCCGGTCAGCCCGCCTGACGGCGGCGGTCGTACTTCAGCTCGCGGACCTGCCAGTCCGCGTCCTCGGGCACCGGAAAGAGGTGACGGACGCGGGGGGTGTCGATGCGCTCGCGGTGCTGCACGTCGCCGTCGATCGCCGGGAAGTCGAGCGTGCTGTGCTCCGGCGCGTCGACCTCGTCCAGCCAGGGCGTTGCGGTGATGCGAATCTCGCCCTCGGCCGGGATCGGCTCGAGGATGCGGGTCTCCTGGTTCATGTCTGAGTGCTCCTCCTCGGGCGGTTCGTGCTCGGGCTCTGGGGTCTGCGGTTGGAAGCTGGGGGCGGGGATCTGCTCGGCGGCGGGGGCTTCGCGCGAGACGACGATCCCCTCCGCGCCGGCAACCGGGATCTCCTCGGAGACCGCGATCTCGACGTCTCCCCCTTCGAGCCCGCTGGCGATCAGGGTCTCGTCGGCGGCTTTGTTCAGGTCCTTGCTGAGCTCGCCGAGGGCGGTTTCGCGCAGGATGCGGCGCACGCCCTCCTCGATCCAAGCGGCGATCGCGAGGCCGGGCAGCGAGGGGCTGCCGTTCATCAGCGAGCGCTCCAGCTCCAGCGCGCCCTCGATCCGCTCGCGCGCCTCGATCCGCTCGACGCTCTCGTCGGCGATCAGCGCCGCGGCGCGCATCGGCAGCGAGGCGCCGACCGGGCCGTGGCCGTCAAGCACGGCGCGCAGCGAGAGCAGGTGGTCGCTGAGGCCCTCGAGGGCCGACTCGCGGCCGCAACCCATCTCGAAGCGGTTGACGGCCCAGGCCAGGGCGCCGTCGGGGTCGGGGCGAGCCTCCAGCTCGGCGGCGAACTGGGCAAGCGCGATCGCTTCCTCCTCGCTCAGCTCGTAATGGCCGGCGCGGGTGGCGGGCGCCCCGGTCGCGAGCCGGGCCCAGCGCTCCTCGCCGGTCGGCGCGAAGGCGTAGGGGCCGAGCCCGATGCTGCCGGGCTTGAAGAGGTGCATGACGCTGATCAGCTCGCGCAGCTGGTGCAGCGCGGAATCGGCGCTGTCGGGGCCGTCGGCCTGCTCGGCGAGGGCGAGGAACTGCGGCTGCCAGGCGGCGCGCGCCATCCCCTCGCTGCGCATCGCCTCGATCGGGGCCTCGATCGTGTCGGCGCGGACGATCTGCACGCCGTGGGGAAGCTGCAGGCGCGGCAGTGGCATGCGCAGGCCGACCAGCGGCGCGATCAGGACGTCGGCCTCCTCGGCGCCGCGCGTCTCCGCCTCGAGCACGGCCAGCGCGTTGCGCAGGCGCTCGTGGTCGAGCGAGAGCTCGGTGCAGCCGTCCCAGAGCGAGGCGAGGAAGGCGGTCAGCATCTGGGCGGCGCGCTCGCCCGGGTCGCCGGGGACCTGCTCGCCGCGCGCTTCCAGGTAGGTGGCGGCGATGTCGGCGGCGGCGACCGCGTCACGGGCCGGCGCGAAGGCCTCCAGCTCACGCAGGCGGCCGTCGCGTTCGCGCACGTAGCGCGAGGTCAGCGGCCGGTAGCTGTAGAAGAGCGAGTCGTCTCCGCTCTCGGCGTCGACGTCGAAGGGGATCGCCTCGCCGCCGGCGACGAGCGCGCTGAGCTCGATCGCCGCCTCGGAGGCAAGGCGGGTCAGCGAGTCGTTGAGCAGGCGGTCGCGCACGCCCCTCGCTTCCCGCCCGTGCCCGGCGCTCCTGCGCCTGCACGCTCGCTTGCAGGACGTAACTAGATGACTGATTCCACGGCGGCAGCCGTGGAATCACGACCTCTTCCGGCTCCAGGTGGGCCGACCGCGCGATGTTTGGTGCCGAGTGTCTGGTTTGCCACCGTATACGTGGGTCAACTCAACACTCGACACCGCGGGC
>DASZSJ010000100.1:0-7885 GCA_035548675.1 Solirubrobacterales bacterium | reverse complement strand
TGCTGGGGGCCTGATGGCGACGCGCACGCTGCAGAGCCCGCCCAGCATCCTGCCGCTCTACGCGCGCGCGGCGGCGCCGATGGTTCCCGGCGCCTCGCTGCTCCCCTTCGTGCCGGGGCGCGGCAAGGAGATCCCCGCACTCGAGCTGGAGCTGCCGAGCGTTCTCGCCGAGGCCGAGCGGGTCGCCGCCTACTCGCGCGTCTGCGGCTTCGCCCTGCGCGACACGCTGCCACCGACCTACCCCCACGTGCTCGCCTTCCCGCTGCAGATGGCGGTGATGGCCGACGGCAGCTTCCCCTTCGGCGCAGTCGGCCTGGTCCACGTCGAGAACACGATCACGCAGCAGCGGCCGATCGGCCTCGACGAGGAGCTGACGATCAGGGTCAAGCCGACCAAGCTTGCCCCCCACCCCAAGGGCCGCACCTTCAGCCTGCAGACCAAGGTCAAGTCAGGCAACCGCATCGTCTGGGAGTCGACCAGCACGATGCTCCGCCGCGGCGGCGGCAACCCCGCCGCCGACGGGACGAAACCTGGACATATCGACACGATTTCGGCCCATCGGCCCCCGGAGGAGCCGACGGCGAATGCTGAGTGGAAGCTCGGGGGGGACCTGGGGCGGCGGTATGCGGCCGTGTCGGGGGATCGCAACCCGATCCATATGCACTCGTTGACCGCGAAGCCGCTCGGCTTCCCGCGGGCGATCGCGCACGGGATGTGGACCAAGGCCCGCTGCCTGGCGGCGCTCCAATCCCGGTTGCCCGACGCCTTCGAGGTCGGGGTGCGCTTCCGCAAACCGATCCTGCTCCCCGGCAGGGTCGAGTTCATCAGCGCTTCAGAGGGGGACGCAATTCAATTCGCGGTGCGCGACGCCAAGCGCGGCACACCGCACCTCGACGGCCGCATCGAGCCGCTCGAGGCCAAAGCCAAGAACGGGAGGAAGTAGAGATGCCCACCGCAACGGAGGAGAAGGGCGTGGCCGAGCGCAGCATGGGCCTCGGCCTGCGCTGGCTCAACAAGCTGGCCGGCTCGGACCTGCTCGACCGCATCCGCATCCGCAAGCAGATCGAGCGGGCGCTGTTCAGCGGCACCAAGAACGGCTTCCGCTCGGCGACCGCCGCCGGGCGCACCTTCAAGGCCGCCCAGAAGCTGACCGGCCCGGCCCGGCAATCGACCGGCAAGCCGCGCAGCCTCTTCGACATCACGCCCGACGACGAGCAGCAGATGCTGCAGGAAGGAGTGCGCGACTTCGCCGAGGCGAAGGTGCGCCCGATCGCCAAGCAGGCCGACTTCGACCGCGAGACGCCGGCCGAGGTGCTCTCCCAGGCCAACGAGCTCGGCGTCAACATGCTCGGCGTACCCGAGGAGCTCGGCGGCGTCATGCACGAGCAGGCCGCGGTCACCAGCGTCCTGATCGGCGAGGCGCTCGCCCACGGCGACATGGGCGTCGCCTACGCGGCGCTCGCCCCCGGCGCGGTCGCCACCGCGATCGGCCACTGGGGCACGCCCGAGCAGGAGGCGACCTACCTGCCCTCCTTCACCGGCGAGGACACGCCGGCGGCGGCACTGGCGATCCTCGAGCCGCGGCCGCTGTTCGACCCGCTGAAGCTGGAGACGACCGCCCGCCGGGAGGGCGACGATTGGGTGCTGAACGGCGTCAAGTCGCTGCTCGCCCGGCCCAGGGAGTGCGAGCTCTTCCTCGTCGCCGCCGAGGCGGAGGACCTCGGCCCGGCGCTCTTCGTGATCGAGTCCGGCAGCGACGGGCTCGAAATCGAGGACGAGCCGGCGATGGGCCTGCGCCCCGCCGCGACCGGTCGCCTGCTACTGAAGGACGCGAAGCTGCCCGCCACAGCGCTGCTCGGCGAGGGCAAGCGCGAGGACTACGTCGAGTGCGTGCAGCGCGCCCGCGTCGCCTGGTGCTCGCTCGCCGTCGGCACGGCGCAGGCAACGCTCGACTACGTCAAGGACTACGTCAACGAGCGCACCGCCTTCGGCGAGCCGATCTCCAACCGCCAGGGCGTCGCCTTCGCGGTCTCCGACGTCGGCATCGAGTCCGAAGGGATGCGGCTCGCCACCTACCGCGCGGCCAGCCGCGCCGACCAGGGCCAGGACTTCGCCCGCGAGGCGGCGCTGGCCCGCCGGCTCTGCGCCCAGAAGGGGATGCGGATCGGCTCCGAAGGGGTGCAGTTGCTCGGCGGCCACGGCTTCGTCAAGGAGCACCCGGTCGAGCGCTGGTACCGCGACCTCCGTGCAGCGGGCGTGATGGAGGGCGCCCTGCTCGTCTAGCCACGGCTGGGCACGAGCGAAAGCAAGCCATGATCAACCTAGAGATACCAAAGAAGTTCAAGCCCCTCGCCACCCAGGCGAACCAGGTCGCGACCGAGGTCTTCCGGCCGATCTCGCGCAAGTACGACGAGGCCGAGCACTCCTACCCCAAGGAGCTCGACATGCTTGCCTCGCTGATCGACGGCATGAACGAGGGCTCCGACATCGGCGGCGCCGGGGCCACCGGCGTGCGCCGCAGCAAGTCGAGCGACAACGGCGACGAAGGCAACCGCAACGGCTCCAACCTCTCCACCGTGCTCGGCGTGATCGAGCTCTGCTGGGGCGACGTCGGCCTGCTGCTCTCGATGCCCCGCCAGGGTCTCGGCAACTCGGCGATCGCCTCGGTGGCGACCGACGAGCAGCTCGAGCGCTACGGCGGCAAGTGGGCGGCGATGGCGATCACCGAGCCCGAGGCGGGCTCGGACTCGGCGGCGATCCGCACCACGGCCGAGCTCGACGGCGACGAGTACGTGCTCAACGGCGAGAAGATCTTCGTCACCTCGGGCGACCGGGCCGACCTGATCGTCGTCTGGGCGACGCTCGACCGCAAGGTCGGACGGGCGGCGATCAGATCGTTCATCGTCGAGCGCGACAATCCGGGCCTGAAGCTGGACCGGCTCGAGCACAAGCTCGGGATCCGGGCGTCGGACACCGCCAACTTCACCCTGCAGGACTGCCGGGTGCCGAAGGAGGCGCTGCTGGGCGATCCGGAGGTCAAGTCCGATCCCAAGCAGGGCTTCGGCGGGGCGATGCAGACCTTCGACAACACGCGGCCACTGGTCGCGGCGATGGCCGTCGGCGTCGCCCGCGCCTCGCTCGAGGAGACGCGCGTGCGGCTCGAGCAGGCCGGGATCGAGATCGACTACGACGCGCCGGCGCTCTCGCAGTCGGCAGCGGCGGCCCGCTTCCTCGAGATGGAGTCCGATTACGAGGCGGCGCTGCTGCTGACGCTGCAGGCGGCCTGGATGGCCGACAACAGCAAGCCCAACTCGCTGCAGGCCTCGATGGCCAAGGCCAAGGCGGGGCGCAGCTGCGTCGAGATCGCCCTCGGCTGCGTCGAGCTCTGCGGATCCGTCGGGTACGGCGAGAACGACCTGCTGGAGAAGTGGGCGCGCGACGCCAAGATCCTCGACATCTTCGAGGGGACGCAGCAGATCCAGCTGCTCATTGTCGCCAGGCAGCTGCTTGGCAAGTCGTCTTCTGAACTGCGATAGGTGATGAGGGGCCGGGTGCCCCTTCCCCAAAAACGCGCGGCAGAGCCGCGCTCGAGTGTTTTGGGGGAGGGGCACCCGGCCCCTTTCAACCCTCGGTCCAACAGAAGACCTCGTAAGGCAGACTGCCGGGCGTGAATTTCATCGAGCTCATGGAGGGGTCGCCGGCTTCGCGGCTTGGGATCGTCGCGGTGGACGCCGAGGGCGACCGGCGCGACTGGCACTTCGGCGAACTGATCGCCTGCTCGGCGGGCCTCTCGGGGGCCTTCGCCGCGCGGGGGGTCGAACGCGGGGACGTGGTGATGACCCTCGTCGGCAACCGGATCGAGTGGGTGCTCTCGCTGCTGGCGTGCTGGCGGATGGGGGCGGTGGCCCTGCCCTGCAATACGCAGCTGCGCCGGCACGACCTGGCGGTGCGGGTCGGGGCGGCTGCTCCGACGCTCTGCGTGGGCGAGGACGCGCTGCTGGCGGAGCTGCCCGACGGACTCGAGAAGTTGACCCTCACCGAGGTCGCCAGGGTGCTGGACGAGGATCTGCCGCAGGAGACGCCGGCGCCGCTGGAGGCGATGGATCCCGATGACCCAGCGCTGATCGTCTTCACCTCGGGCACCACCGGCAACCCGCGCGGGGTCGTGCACGCCTACCGCTACCTGGAGGGCCAGCGGGTCCAGGCCGAGCACTGGCTCGGCTCGCGCAAGGGCGAGCTGGTCTGGTGCACGACGGCGACCGGGTGGTCGAAGTCGGCGCGCAACGTCTTCCTCGCCCCCTGGCTGACCGGCGCCGCGGCGGTCATCCACGACGGCCGCTTCGACCCGGCCAAACGGCTTGACATCGCCGAGGCGCTCGGCGTCAACGTGCTCTGCCAGGCGCCCACCGAGTACCGGATGCTGGCCAAGCGCACGACCCTGCGCCCCCTCCCCGCCCTGCGCCGCATGGTCTCCGCCGGCGAGCCGCTGGAGGCTGAGACGATCGCCGCCTTCCGCGAGGCGACCGGGCTCGAGCCCGCCGACGGCTACGGCCAAACCGAGACCGGCCACGTCAGCGGCAACCTTGCCGGCGAGCCGGTGCGCCAGGGCTCGATGGGCAAACCGCTGCCGGGGATGGCGGTCCGCATCGTCGCCGTCGGGGGCGCGGCTCCGGAGCAGGGCGATGTTGGGCAAGCCCGGCCGGCCGATCAAGCCGCCGGCGAACTGCAGCTGCGCGTCGCCTCCTCCCCCACCTTCTTCTCCCACTACCTCGACGGCGAGCGCTTCGCGGGCGAATGGTGGCCGACCGGCGACCTGGTCCGCGAAGACGGGGAGGGCTACCTCTACTTCGAGGGGCGCGACGACGACATCATCCTCTCCTCCGGCTACCGGATCGGCCCCTTCGAGGTCGAGTCGGCGCTGCTCTCCCACCCCGACGTCGCCGAAGCCGCCGCCGTCGCCGCTCCCGACCCCGAGCGCGGCGCCGTCGTGCGCGCGATCGTCGTCCCCCGCGAGCGCGAGCCGAGCGAGGAGCTGGCGCGCGAGTTGCAGGAGCACTGCAAGCGCGAGACCGCCCCCTACAAGTTCCCCCGCATCGTCGAGTTCGTCGCCGAGCTGCCGAAGACGAGCAGCGGCAAGGTCAAGCGGGCCGAGCTGCGAGCGGGGTAACCTGACCGCATGGCGACCGACGAGCAGTCAGGCGACCCCGCGGCCGTCGCCCACGCTTACTTCGAGGCGGTCGGCCGTCGCGACCTCGACGCGATGACCGCCTTCTACGAGCCGGGCGGGACCGGCGAGATCCACGGCCTCATCGAGCTGCAGGTGCCCACCTCCTACCGAGCCTGGTTCGGTGACCTCTTCGCCGCCTTTCCCGACCTCGAGCTCGAGGTCGTCGAGGTGATCGCCGCGGGGGACAAGGCGGCGGTGCGCTGGCGCGCCAACGGCACCTTCAGCGGCTCGACCCGCTTCGAAGGCCTCGACCCCAACGGTGCCCGGGTCGAGATCCAGGGCTGCGACGTGCTCACTGTCCGCAACGGCCGCATCCAGCGCAACGACGCCTACATGAATGCGGCCGACCTCGCCCGCCAGCTCGGCGCCCTGCCGCCCGCCGGCTCACCGGTCGAGCGCGTGATGACCGCCGCGCTCAACATCAAGACGCACCTCGCCGACGCGATCCACCAGCGCGCCTGACCTCGCCCGGCGCGCCGCGGCACACGAATTCCTCACCGAGCACCCGCGCGGGAAGATCGGCGGCGACGCGCGCCGTCCTCACCTTGCGCCAGAGCAGCTAAAGCGCCTCGGCGACGTCGACCGGGCGGCCGAGGTGGTAGCCCTGGGCCATGTCGACGCCGTATTCGCGCAGCATCTGCGCTGTGACGTCGTCCTGCACGTACTCGGCGATCGTCGTCTTGCCGAGGCCGCGGGCAATCTGCACGATCGCCTGGACGGTGAGCTGGTCGGCGTCGGAGTTGGGCATGTCGCGGACGAAGGAGCCGTCGATCTTGATCAGGTCGAAGGGGATGCTCTTCAGGTAGTGGAAGGGGCCGAAGCCGGCACCGTAGTCGTCGATCGCGACCTGGCAGCCGAACTCGGTGATGCGGTCGGCGAAGCCGGCCGCGGCTTCGTAGTTGCGAACGCGCGCCGTCTCGGTGATCTCGAAGGTGCAGCGGGCCGGGTCGGCCTGGCCCTCGTCGAGGCGGCGCTCGATGAATTCGAGCACGGAGAGGTCGGCGACCGAGGCGCCGGAGAGGTTGACGTGCAGCGAGACCGGATCGCCCTCCTGCTCGCGCTGGGCGAGCAGCTCCAGCGCCTGGGCGACGACCCAGCGGTCCAGCTCCTGCACCATGCCCGAGCGCTCGGCGGCCTCGATGAAGGAGGCAGCCGGAAGCAACTCGCCGTTCTCACCGGTCATCCGCAACAGCAGCTCGTAGCGCTCGATCCCGCCCGAGGCAAGGCTGCGGATCGGCTGCGTGTGCAGGCTGAGCCGGTCCTGGGTCAGCGCTTCGCGGATCCGCGCGCTGGTCGTCTGCTGGCGACGCTGATCGCGACGGGGTTCGTCGGGGTCCTGGAAGAGGGCGATCTGGTTGCGACCCTGTTCCTTGGCCCCGTACATCGCCTGGTCTGCGGCGACCAGGATCGCCTCGGCGCCGATGCCGCGCTCACCGCCGAACATCGTGATGCCAACGCTGATCGTCGCCTGCTCGGTGTCAAGCCCGGCGGCGGCGTCCTCGGCGACCTGCGCGCGCAGGTCCTCGCCCAGCTGCAGCGCGCCCGCGGTATCGGTCTGCGGCATCAGCACCGCGAACTCGTCACCGGAGAGGCGAGCGACGATGTCGGTGGTGCGGACCCGCTCGCGCATGATCGCGGCGACGTGGCGGATCAGGTTGTCGCCGGCGTGATGGCCGAGCCTGTCGTTGATCGCCTTGAGGCCGTCGATGTCGATGATCATCACCGCTCCCTGGCCGCCGTAGCGGGCGCTGAAGGAGACGTAGGTGTCGAGCTCGGCGCGGAAGCGGCGCCGGTCGAGCAAGCCGGTGAGCGAGTCGTGGTCGGCGAGATAGCGCAGCTCGACCTCGGTTCGCTCCGCTTTGGCGAGCGCCTCGTCGATGACCTTGCGGTCTTCGGGGGCGAGCTTGGCGAGCACGGCCTGGATCGCCGGATCGCCCAGGATCGGAGAAGTCTGGTCAGTCAACCAGCCGAAGTTAGAGCTTCCGACGGTCACCTGGATAGGGGCTCACGCATGGAGACCCCGAATCAGTACGAATTTCATCTACCCGCTTTTGCCATTACTCAGCCGAACGGACCAACGCGGCCCGCGGGTAGTGTGACGTGATGGCCAACCGGCTCGCCAAGGAGACCAGCCCCTACCTGCTCCAGCACAGCGAGAACCCGGTCGACTGGTATCCCTGGGGCGAGGAGGCGCTGGCGCGAGCCCGCGAGGGGGACCGCCCGATCCTGCTCTCGGTCGGCTACTCGGCCTGCCACTGGTGCCACGTAATGGAGCGCGAGTCCTTCGAGGACACCGAGACCGCCGCCTACATGAACGAGCACTTCGTCAACGTCAAGGTCGACCGCGAGGAGCGCCCCGATGTCGACGCCCTTTACATGGAGGCGGTGCAGGAGATCAGCGGCCAGGGCGGCTGGCCGATGACGGTCTTCCTCGACCCCGAGGGCGTCCCCTTCTACGGCGGCACCTACTTCCCGCCCGACGAGGGGCGCGGCATGCCGAGCTTCCGCATGGTGATGGAAGCCGTCGTCGACGCCTTCGAGCGCCAGCGCGAGGAGATCCGCGAACGGGCGCCGCAGGTGCGCGCTCGGCTCGGCGCGCTCGGCGCGCTCGAGCCGGCAGCCGAATCGCCCGGCGCAGCCGTGCTCGCGGAGGCGGTC
>DASZSJ010000099.1:0-1607 GCA_035548675.1 Solirubrobacterales bacterium | reverse complement strand
GTCGATCGAGCTCAGCAAGGTGATCGAGGGCGAGTCGGGGGACAGCGAGCCGAACAAGCAGAAGGCCGAGTTCTGGATGGGCAAGGCCCTCTACAACATGAAGTTCTATTCGGCCTCGCTCTCGTACTTCGACAAGATCGTCCAGAAGGGGCCCTCGCACGCGTACTACAACGCGACCCTCAAGTGGTTGGCGTCGTTGAACCGCCAGCTGCCCGAGTCGACCGGCATCCTCGACAAGATCGGCAAGTACAACCGCGCCGAGCTGGATCAGCCCGCGCTCGAGAAGGTGCGCGACGAGCTCTACTTCCTGCTCGGGAAGTTCTACTACCAGAAGGGTCAGTTCAAGGAGGCGGTCGAGCTGTTCCAGGCCGTCCCGGCGAACAGCGACTTCTACGTCCAGGCCAAGCTGTTCGAGGGCGCCACCTACGTGCGCCAGTACCAGGCCAAGCCGGCCGTGGACGCCTTCAAAGAGGTTCTCCGCACGGCGGCGCAGAGCGACGACCCGCACATCAAGCCTTACGAGGACATCGCCAACCTGTCGCTGGCGCGCACGTTCTACTCGACCGGCCAGTACGACCTGGCCGTGAAGTACTTCGACCGCGTCTCCGAGGACGCATTCGACTGGGCGAACAGCCTGTTCGAGTCGTCCTGGGCGAACTTCATGCTCAAGGACAAGGGCTACTCGAAGGCGCTCGGGAACATCCACACGATCCAGGCGCCGTTCTTCGACGAGTACATCAAGCCGGAGTCGGTCGCCGAGGGGCTGACCGTCAAGGCGACGATCTACTTCTACAGCTGCCAGTACGACCGCGCCGAGGAGGCGATCAACGACTTCAACGCCGTCTACCCGGACGTCTTCCAGGAGCTGAAGAAGCTGATCACCGGCACGCAGGACAACGGCGAGCTCTACGAGATCGCCGTCAAGATCCGCAAGCAGACCTCCGGCCTGCCCGAGATCGTCGAGCGCGCGGCGCGCGGCGTCCTCGGCGACCAGACGCTGAGCCGGCGCTTCGACTACGTGAAGGAGCTCGACGCCGAGCTCAAGCGCTACGACAAGGCCGACGCCTCGTGGAAGTCGACCAACATCGCGCAGAACGTTTTCGCCGACCTGACGCTGCAGCGGTCGCTGGCGGTGAACGAGGCCGGTGACCTGGCCCGGCGCCGCATCAAGCGCCTCACGGAGGAGCTGTCGCAGCTCATCAAGCGCGTCATCAAGATCGAGTACGAAATCCTGGCCGGCCAGAAGGGCGAGCTGGAAGAAGAGGTCAAGCAGGAGCAGCAGGTCGTCAAGGGCGGCGGCGTCCACCGCGGCACCGAGATCCGCGCCGACGACGAGCACGTGATCTGGCCGTTCAACGGCGAGTACTGGCGCGACGAGCTCGGCTACTACCGGGTCCGGATCGCGAACAAGTGCGGCGGCGCGGCGCCCGAGGGCGCGCCGTCGACCGGCGAGACGCCGGCCGCGGCTCCTGCCGAGGGCGCGGGCGACACGGGCGCCGGTGCGCCGGCCGGTGGGGACACGGGCGGCGGAGCAGCGGGCGGCGGCGACGTTCCTTGAGCGCGGCGAACGTCCGCGAGCGCGTCCGTCACGTAGTCAAAGCGTCCGA
>DASZSJ010000098.1:0-12145 GCA_035548675.1 Solirubrobacterales bacterium | reverse complement strand
GGAGGGTCCGCCGGAGCCTCCCCGCTGTTGCTCCGACAGTGCCTCCCCCGAGTCTCTCCCGGCGGGCTCCGCCGGACCCTCCCCCGACGCCTCCCCCACCCGGTGCTCCCGAAAGAAGTTCTTCAACCTCTCGATCTGCGCCACCGCTTCGTCCATCTCCTGCGGTCCGAAAGCCAATGGCTGCCTGTAGTGCCCGGAGACCAGGTACGCCACGACCGCCTCCGCGCCGTACCGGTCGATCGCCTCGCTCAATTGGAAGATGTTCCCCTCCGACTTCGACATCTTCTCGGCGTCGGTCTGCACCATCCCGTTGTGCATCCAGACCCGGGCGAACGGGCGGCCGGCTCCCTCGGACTGGGCGATCTCGTTCTCGTGGTGGGGGAAGACCAGGTCCGAGCCGCCACCGTGGATCGCGAACGAGGGGCCGAGCTCGGCCTCCGCCATCGCTGAGCACTCGATGTGCCAGCCGGGACGACCGGCGCCCCAGGGCGAGTCCCAGGAGGTGTCCTCATCGGACTTGTGGGCCTTCCAGAGGGCGAAGTCGAGCGGGTCCTCCTTGAGCGAGGCCGAGCCGGCCTCCTCGCCCTGATCCATGTCCTCGGCGCGGCGGTTGGAGAGCTTGCCGTAGTC
This sequence comes from Solirubrobacterales bacterium, assembly GCA_035548675.1. GTDB lineage: Bacteria > Actinomycetota > Thermoleophilia > Solirubrobacterales > 70-9 > VRUE01. Next base: position 11,515 of record DASZSJ010000098.1, on the reverse strand, counting down.
CTCGAAGCTGCGCACGCGGAAGTAGACGTCGCCCCCGGACTCGTAGGCGTGGCCGGACTCGATCAGCTCGGCGATCAGGGCCACGATCCCCTCGATCGTCGCGGTGGCAAGCGGCTCGGCGTCGGGCCTGCCGAGGCCGAGGCGGTCGGTGTCCTCGAAGTAGGCCCGGGTCATCCGCGCGGCGAACTCGGCGGAACCGACCCCCGCCTCGCGGGCGGCAACGTAGATCTTGTCGTTGATGTCGGTGACGTTGACGACCAGCTTCGCCCGGTATCCCTCGGCGATGAGGAAGCGGCGCAGCAGCGAAAAGATGACGAAGGGGCGGGCATTGCCGATGTGGATGCGGCTGTAGACGGTCGGACCGCAGGCGTAGATGCCGACCTCAGCCCCGGGATCGAGGCGAACCAGCTCGCCCGACAGGGTGTCCTTGATTCGCACCTCTCGCATCGGGCGGATGCTAGAGAGAACCGGGCGGAGTCGGCCGGCTAGAAGGTGCGGTAGCTGGAGCCGCTGGGGGCCGCCTCGCGGCGGGACCAGGAGGGCGCCGTCTCATCGACCGCGGCAAGTGCCTCGCGCCGCGCCCGCGAGGCGCTGGCCTTGATCTCCTCCTCGGCAGCCTCCCTGATCCGCTCCTCGCGCTGCTCGGCCTGGGCGCGGATCCGCTCGGACTCCGCCTTCAACGCCTCCTCGGCACGGGCCCGGGCCTTCTCCGTAGCCTCGCCCTCGACCTTCTCGACCAGCGAGCGGACCCGCTCCTCTGCCTCGCGGCGCACCTCCTCGGTGCCCTGCATCACCCGCTCCTCGATCTCGGTCTCGAGCTTGACCGCCAGCTGGTGGGCCTCGGCCGCCGCCGCCTCGGCTTCGACCGCGCGCTGCTCGGCTGCAGCGACACGCTGGTCTGCCTCCAGCTCGACCCGGTCGAGGGACTCCTTGTGTTGCTGCGCGGCGCGCTCTTCGACCTGCTTCACGGCGGCGGCGACCTCACGCTTGGACTCACCGCGCGCCGCATTGAGCTCAGCCGCGATCGCCTCGCGATCCGCCTGCGCCCTCTGCTGGGCCTGCTCGAAACTCTTCTCGGCGCGGTCGCGGGCGGCCTCGGCGCGGACGGCGCGGGCCTCGGCCTGCCGGCGCTTCTCGCGCTCGGCGACGATGCGCTCGCGCCCCTCCTTGCTGAGCTTGTTCAGCGTCGCCATCGCGCGCTGCTTCAGCTCGTCGCGCAGCTCCTCGTTACGGGCCTCGGCCCGGGCGACGCGCTCCTCGCTGACCCGCACCCACTCGAGGGCCTGCTTGGCCGTCTCGTGCAGCTCTTGGTTCGCCGCACCAACCGCCTTCAGCTGCGCCGCAGGATCAGCCATTGCGCGCAACCTACTATGCGCGTCGGAGCCGTTTGAACGGCTCGGCACCGGCAAAAGCCGCAATTAGCGAGCTCGAGGAGGCGCTAGGCCTGGGTCTCGCGCTCGTGCAGCTCGCGCTTGAGGATCTTGCCGGTGGCGTTGCGCGGCAGCTCCTCGAGGAACTCGATCTCCCGCGGCGCCTTGTAGGCGGCGAGGTTGGCCTTGACGTGTTCCTTCAACTCTTCCTCGGAGACATCGCCGCTGGTGACGACGAAGGCCTTGAGCCGCTGGCCGAACTCCTCGTCTTCGACCCCGACCACCGCCACCTCGACGACGCTGCCGTGGTCGGCGAGCAGGTCCTCCACCTCCCGCGGGAAGACGTTCTCGCCGCCGGAGACGATCATCTCGTCGTCGCGGCCGTCGACGAAGAGCCGCCCCTCGGCGTCGAAGTGGCCGACGTCGCCGCTGGAGAGCAGGCCGTCGATCGCCTCCTTGCCGCCACCGCCGGTATAGCCCTCGAAGGACATTTCGTTGCCGACGAAGATCCGCCCCACCTCGCCCTGCGGCACCTCCCGCCCGGCCTCGTCGTAGAGGCGGACGACGGTGCCGCGCGGCGGCTTGCCCGCCGTGCCCGGCGCCGCCCGCAGGTCCTCGGGGGTGGCGACGGTCGCGTAGGAGACCTCGGTCGAGCCGTAGAGGTTGTAGATGGTGTCGCCGAAGCGGTCCATCCACTCGGTCGCCAGCTCGCCCGGCAGGGCCGAACCGGAGGCCGCCGTGATCCGCAGCGAGGAAAGATCGTAGGCGTCGAGAACCGTGCCGGGCAGGCGCAGGATGCGCTGCAGCATCACCGGCACCACCGCCAGCACCTGGGCGCGGTGGTCCTGGACGGTCCTCAGCGTGTCCTCCTCGTCGAAGCGGCGGCGCAGCACCATCGTCGAGGCCGTCGGCAGGCTGAGCACGAAATGCAGGAAGCCCCAGGAGTGGAAGAGCGGCGCCGCGATCACCATCGTCTCGCGCGCCCGGTAGGGGATCTTGTCGATCAGCGCCGCCATCACCAGCAGGCCGTCGGGGCTGGAGCGCTGGGCGCCCTTCGGCGTGCCCGTGGTACCGGAGGTGAGGACGACGAAGCGCGGCTTTTCCGCCGGCGGCTTCAGGTCGGACTCCTCGCCAGCGGCGATCAGGCCCTCGAGCGTGTCCGCCCCGGGCTCGCCGTCGGTCCAGGCGATCACGCGGCTGACCCCGTCGTCGACCCCGTCGAGCAGGCCGGCGAACTCCTCGTCGTAGACGAGCGCCTTCGGCGCCTCCCGCCTGGTCACCTCGACCAGCTGCGGGCCGGCGAACATCGTGTTGAGGTAGAGCGCGCTGGCGCCGAGCTTGGCCGCCGCCAGGGTCGCCTCGATGAAGCCGCGGTGGTTACGGCACATGATCCCGATCCCGTCGCCGGGGCCGATGCCCATCGCGGCAAAGGAGCGGGCGAGGGCGTTGGAGCGCCGGTGCACCCGCTCGAAGCTGAGCGAGCCGCGTTCGTCGATCAGCATCGTCTCGTGCGGGTGCTCGAGCGCCGCCGTAGCGACGCCGGTGGCCGGCGAGGCGCCCCAGCGCAGGAAGGTGGTGCCGACCTTGGCGGCGACGTCAGGGCGCATCAGGCCGACGATCCCGGCCTCGCGCAGGACCTTCGCCTCGAAGATCGAGTCAGCCGCCGACTGGCGCGCGCGCGAGGCTATGGAGTGGAGGATTCCCATCGCGCGGCGAAGATTATTCGCTCTCGACCGAAGCGACCGCTATGCAGGCGATTCCCTCGCCCCGCCCGATCCAGCCCATGCCCTCGTTGCTGGTCGCCTTGACGCTGACGCGGGCCGAGGTCACCTCGGCGAGGATGCGCTCCATCTCGGCGCGATGGGGACCGAGGCGCGGCTCCTCGCAGATCAGGGTGGCGTCGATATTGACGATCCGGCCGGCGACGATGCCAACCGCGGTGCGCAGCAGGTCGACGGAATCGGCATCGCGCCAGGTCTCGTCGTCGTCGGGGAAGTGCGTGCCAATGTCGCCCGCACCGGCGGCGCCGAGCAGGGCGTCGATCACGGCGTGGGCGAGCACGTCGGCGTCGGAGTGCCCGGCGAGGCCGCGCGGGTGGTCGATCTCGACCCCGCCGAGGACCAGCCGTCGCCCCTCCTCGAAGCGGTGGCTGTCGTAGCCGATGCCGACGCTCACGCCCGTCCCCTCCGCCACCTAGGAGTCCTCACGCACCGGAGCCGGCAGCGGCTCGAGCTGGCGCTGGCGGCGATCGAAGACACAGATCTCCCCCACCCCAAGCTCGGCGAGGAACTCGATCGCCCTGTCGTAGCCGAAGCCGACCTGCTCGGGCAGGTGCGCGTCGGAGGAAAGCGCAAAGGCCGCGCCCGCCTCGACGCACATCTCGGCGAAGGCCCGCGCCGGATAGAGCTCGCCGACCGGCTTGCGCAGCCCGGCGGTCGAGACCTCGACCGCGATGCCGCTCTCGGCGATCGCCTCGATCGCCGGCTCGTAGAAGAAGCGCGGGTCGCGGTTGGGCAGGGGCCGCGAGCTGCCCCAGACCTTGACCAGGTCGGGGTGGGCGAGGATGTCGAAGAGGCCGGAGCGGGCGCACTCGGCAAGCGCCTCGAAATAACGGCGCCAGACCTCGTCGGGGTCGCTGCGGTCCTCCCAAACGTCCCAGCCGGCGTGGTCGACGGCGGCGTCACCGATGAAGTGGACCGAGCCGACGACGTAGTCGAAGTCGCGCGCCTCGAGCAGCGTCGCGGTGCGGTCCTCGGCGGCGGGGATGTAGTCGCACTCGACCCCGAGCCGCAGCGGCGTCGTGCGCACGAACTCGCAGTAGGAATCGAGGTCGTCGCGCGCCTCCTGCTCCCAGAGCGGGTGGCGCCAGAGGTCGAGCGCCTGGGTAAAGCGGTAGACGTGCTCGGAGACGCCGAGCTCGGCGATCCCGGCCGCCTCGGCGGCGGCCAGGTAGCGCTCGACGTTCTCGCCGGTGAAGAAGCGCTCGCCGGGGGTGTCGGGCTCGTCGGGGCGGAGGTGCAGGTGGTAGTCGGTCAGCATCTTCGTCGATCCTCTTTTCCGCGGCGCGGCCGAAGAGCGCGGCGGAGCGGGGAGGTTAGGCGACCCGGGCCGCGGATACGCTGGAGCCATGGTCCACCTGCGGATCGTCGTGCCCACCGAGCGCTCCCAGCGGGCGCTCGACCTGCTCGAAGAGGCGCCCTCAACCTCGAACCTGGTCTTCCTCGCCGGCGCCGCCCGCCAGCCCCGCGGCGACGTGATCCTCTGCGACGTCGCCCGCGAGGAAGCAAGCGTGATCATCGACGACCTGAAGGAGCTCGGCATCGGCCGCGACGGCTCGATCGCGCTGGAGCAGATCGACTCGCAGGTCTCGGCGGCGGCGGAACGGGCCGAGCGCGCCGCCGGCGGCCTGCCCTCGGACGCGGTCGTCTGGGAGGAAGTCGAGGCGCGCACCTCGGAGACCACCGAGCTGGGCGGCAACTTCCTCGTCTTCATGGTGCTGGCCTGCCTGATTGCCTCGGTCGGCATCTTCCTCGGCTCGCCGATCCTGATCGTCGGCGCGATGGTGGTCGGCCCCGAGTTCGGGCCGTTGGCGGGCTTCTGCGTCGCCGTGGTCGAGCGCCGGCCCGAGGTGGCGGTGCGCTCCCTGACCGCCCTCGCGGTCGGCTTCCCCTGCGGCATCACCGCCGCCTTCCTCTTCACCCTGCTGGCGAAGGGGACCGGGATGCTGTCCACCGACTTCAGCGGCTCGATGCACCCGCTGACGCAGTTCATCTCCAAGCCGGACGAATTCTCCTTCCTCGTCGCCTGCTTCGCCGGCGCAGCGGGCATGCTCTCGCTCACCTCGGCCAAGTCGGGTGCCCTGGTCGGTGTGCTGATCTCGGTAACGACGATCCCGGCCGCGGCCAACATCGGCGTCGCCGCCGCAGTCGCCGACTGGTCGGAATGGCGCGGCGCGATGGGCCAGCTCGCGGTCAACCTGACCGGGATCGTGCTGGCCGGCGTCGCCACGCTCGCCTTCCAGCGCCGCATCTTCGAACGGCGGCGCCGGCGCCACCTCAGCGAGGGAGGCCGCGCGGTCGCCGGCCTCGCCACCGCTACGGCGGAGCGGGGCGGCGAGGAGGGAGCGCGCCGTGCCTAGGGACCTCTCCCGCGGGGCGCAGCTGGCGCTGCTCCTCGCCGCCTTTCTCGCCGGGACGCTCGTTGCCGCCGCCCTAGGCGCCGTCAGCTTCGGCGTCGCCCTCGGCGTCGGCCAGGTCTGCTTCGCCGCGGTCCTGGTCTGGGCCCTGCTCAGCCAGCAATAGCTCGGCCAAGCGCAGGTCGAGCGGCGTCGTCACCTTGAGGTTCTCCGGCGGAGAGGGATGGATCAGCACCGTCCCGCCGGCCTCCTCCACGATCATCGCCTCGTCGGTCGCGGCGGCGATCGCCTCCGGGTCGGCCGCCAGCGCCTCGCGCAGCCGATCCGTCCGAAAGACCTGCGGCGTCTGCGCCGCCCAGAGCCGCCCGCGCTCAATGGTCGAATCCACCCGACGAACATTTCCCATGTCAGGCATGGAAAGGGTGCGGCGGGTGCGTTCGCGGACCCGCTTGATGGTGTCGGTGACCGGGGTGGCGGCGATCGCGCCCGCGGCGTCGGGGACGGCCGCGAGCGTCGCGACGACACCCTCGATCAGCTCGGGCGTGACCAGCGGCCGGGCCGCGTCGTGGATTGCGACCAGCTCCGTCCCCACCGCCGCCAGGGCGTTGGCGACCGACTCGGCCCGCGTGGCGCCGCCGTCGACGACGCCGAGGTCCCCGCCGGCCAGGTCGTGCACGTGCCCGGGCGGGCAGGCGACGACGATCGAGCGCACCGAGGGGGCCGCCCGGAAGGCGGCGATCGACCACTCGACCAGCGGCCTGCCGGCCAGCGGCACGACGGCCTTCGGGCCGCCGGCTCCGAGCCTCTGCCCGGAGCCGGCGGCCGCGATTACGGCCGTGACGGACACGGCGGAGCTACGCCGTGGCGGCGAAGCGCTCCTCCAACAGCCCGTCGAGGTACTCCTCCGCGCCCTCCTCGTCCTTGTCGAGCGCGTACATGAACTCCGAGGCGAGGATCTTCTTCGCCCGCGTGTACATCTGCTTCTCACCGGTGGAGAGGCCCTTTTCCATCTCGCGGATGGCAAGGTTACGAACGACCTCGGCCAGCTCGAAAACGTCCCCGGTCTTGATCTTCTCGCGGTTGTACTTGAAGCGCCGGTTCCAGTTCTTCGGCATGTCCGAGACATCGTCGGTGAGAACGTCGGTGACCTTCTTGATTTCTTCCTCGTCGATCACGCGGCGCAGACCAGCAACGCCGGCGTTCTCGCAGGGGACCATTACCGTGAGCTCGTTGTGGAGGATCTTGATCGTGAGGTATTCACGCTCCTCCCCCATCAGCTCCCGGGTCTCCTTCTTCAGCACGAGGCCAGCGCCGTGATGGGGGTAGACGACCTTGTCCCCCTCTTCGAAGTCGCAGACGTAAGGGACATCGACGTCCGCTTCGAAGCCCGCCTCCATGGCCTCCTCTGCTAGCTCAGAAATCGGACTGCTCCTTTCTCTCGTCAACGGCGCCAGTCGCCGTTTCAGCTTTGTAGGTACCGGTCGACCAAGTCGACCTCCTGGAGCCTGCGCAGGCCCTCGCGGATGTCCTTGGCTCGCGTGGAGCCGACACCGTCGACGGCCTCCAGGTCGGCGTCGGAGGCAGCCAGAACCTCCTCCAGCCCACCCAGCTCCTGGATGATCTTCTGGACGACAAGCTTGGGGATGCGCGGCACACGGCCGAGCACGCGGTAGCCGCGCGGGGCGACCGGGAAGTCGAGGGTGTTGAGCTTGCGGTCGTAGCCGAGCAGCTCGGCGAGACGGCCGAAGTCGAGCACGTCCTCGTGCGGCAGGCGGGCCAGCGACTGCAGCACCGTGGCCAGGTTCTGCTCGGAGTCCTCGACCGAGTAGTCGCGTACGAGCGCGGTCTTGTCGGCGGCGACGCCGACCATCGTCTCCTCCAGCTGCATCTCGATCAGGCGGCCCTCGGTGCCGAGCTCGACGATGTAGCGCTCGACCTCGACCGCCATGCGGGTGACCAGCTCGGCCCGCTGCAGCACGGCGAGCGCGTCGTAGAGGACGCCGCCGCCCTCGAACTCGAGCACGGTGAGGCGATTGGAGACCTGATCGAGGCGGGCGCGGTACTTGTCGAGCGTCGCCAACCCCTGGTTGGCCTTGGCGAGCACGGCGGGGATGTCCTGCAGGATGTACTTGGTCCCCTCGACGTAGAGCGAGACGACGTCGCGGCGCTGGGAGATCGCGATCACCAGCGCCTCGGTCTGTTTGGAGACGCGCTCGGCGGTGCGGTGGCGGGTGCCGGTCTCCGAGGAGAGGATCGTCGGGTCGGGCATTAGCTGCACGTTGGCCCAGGCGATTTTGGTCGCCTCTGGGTTGAGCACGATCGCCCCGTCCATCTTCGCCACCTGGTAGAGCATCGCCGGCGTGTAGTCGATGTCGAGCTTGATCCCACCGGAGAGCAGGTGGGAGATGTCGCCGGGGTCGCCGACGACGATCAAGCCGCCGGTGCGGGAGTGGACGATGTTGTCGAGCCCCTCGCGCAGCGCGCTGCCGGGCGCGACGACGTCGAGGGCTCTTAGGAGTCGGGGATCTTGGCGTTCAGAGAGCTCGTGTAGCTCATCCCCAGGAAGCGCTGACATCACTCTTTAGGATGCCAAAAACCGCTTTGGAATGCGGAGTGGTCAATCCACAGTGGACAGGTCGGAATGGACGTTGTCAAGGAAACCGGTCACCTAGATGGCTTAAAGCCCGGAATTGGCGCTCATAGATGGAAGCGCCGGTGGTGAAAATGGTGTTGCAGGGCGCTTGGGTGGGGCTTGCCGGCGACCGCGGGATCGGGACCGGGGTGCTCGGGATCGCGGACGAAGGCCCAGGTGAGCGCCGTGCCGGTGGCGCAGAGGGCGACCAGAATCCAGGTCGAGCCGGCGATGCCGGCAGTGAAAGAGCTACCGCCACTGACGATCGCGTGGAAGGCGGCGCCGCTGGCGGCCAGTGCGATCGTGCCCGCCATCACCCGGTCCATCGCCAACACCCCCGAGGCAATGCCGACCTTCTCCGCTGGCATCGCCGCCATCGCCGCGGTCGACATCGGCGCGTAGACGAGGCCGAGCGCGATGCCGAAGAGCAGGTAGCCGAGCAGGAGGAGGACGTAGCCGCTGCCCGCCTCCAACTGGGTGAGGACGAGCAGCCCGGCGGTGCCGCATGCCATCCCGGCAGTCATCAGCCGGCGCGCGCCGAAGCGACCGATCAGGCGTCCGGAGAGCGGTGAGATCGCCACCATTGGCGCGGTGATCGGCAGGATCATCGCGCCACTGAGCACGGCGGAGTGGCCGCGCACGTCCTGCAGGTACTGCGGCTGGAAGAACATCACCGCCCAGTAAGAGCCGACGAGGGCGAAGGCGGCGGCGCTGGCACCGAAGTAGGGGCCGTTGCGGAAGAGGGCGAAGTCGACGATCGGCTCGCGCACCCGGTGCTCGAGCCTCCAGAAGCCGAGGAGCGCCACCAGGCCCACCACCGCGAACAGGGCGGTCGTTGCGCCGCTCCAGGCGCGGCTCTGCACCAGCGCCAAGACGACCGCAGCCAAGCCGACGCCAAGCGCAACCAGACCGGCATAGTCGATCCGCCGCCCGGCGGCCGGGTCGGTCGACTCGGGCGCAGCGGCACTCGTAATGGCGATCCCAACCAGGGCGACGGGCAGGTTGATCCAAAAGATCACCCGCCAGTCAATTTCGACCAGCAGGCCGCCGACAAGCGGGCCAATCGCAAGGGCCAGCGCCGAGACGCCGGCCCAGACCCCGAGCGCGCGCGCCTGCTCGGAAGCCGGAAAGGCATTGCAGACGATCGCCAGCGAGAGCGGCAACATCGGCGCCGCGCCGATCCCCTGCAGGATCCGCCCGGCGATCAGCGCCTCCTGACTTCCGGCCGCTCCAGAGAGCACCGAGCCCAGGGCGAAGACCACTGTGCCCGCGAGGAAGAGGCGCTTGCGCCCGAACATGTCGCCCAGCCGCCCCGCGGTCACCACGAACACGGTGATCGCCAGCAGGTAACCGTTCATCACCCACTGCAACCCCTCCGCCGTCGCCCCCACGTCATGCCGGATGCTCGGCAGCGCCAGCGCCACCACGGTCGAGTCCAGCATCAGCAGGAAGAGCCCTGCACAGGTCCCCGCCAACGTCCACCAGGGCCGGCTGCTCTCGTCGATCCGCATCGAGCGCGACGCTACCCCCCTCCGCGGATGCGAACTGCATCAAATTCTCGGTCCGGGAGGTAGAAAATTTGATGCAGTTCGCTCAGGTGGCGATGAGGTCTCGCGCGGGGTCGATGCGCCAGCGGGCGCCGACCTCGGCGAGCTCCGGGGTGAGGGGCCAGCGGTCGGGGCGCTCCTCGCCTTCGTGCTGGGGGCTCGCCCCCTTGAGGGCCATGCAGCCGGTGTTGTCGCCGATCGCGCGGATCGCGGCGACGTCGTCGTCGCTGAGCTGCAGCTCGGCGGGAAGAGCCGCCAGCTCGGCCCGCTGCTCCTCGATCGGGCGGGCGGCGGGGCCGGCCTCCTGGATCAGCGTCGGGACGACGCACGCAACCGCGGGGTGGGCGAGGTTCCACTGGCAGGCGAGCTGGATCGGGGTGAGGCCGGCGCGTTCGCCGTAGGGCAGGACCCGCTCCAACTTCTCGAGGCCGGCCTCGATCCAACCCTCGGGGCGAAAGGCGCGGTGATCGCCCTTGGCCAGCTCCATGCCGGGGCGCAGGTCGCCCCAGAAGAGGCCGCCGTAGTCGACGACGCGAGTGATCACCTTGACGTCGTGGCGCGCGGCGGCGTCGAGGCAGAGCTCGCCGGGCCAGGGCTCGAACGGGTTGAGGATGATCATCGCCCAGTCGATGCGGTCGCCGAAGCGCTCCAGGCAGCTGATGATGTCCAGGGTGAAACCGTTGGCCGGGCCCGGGGCGACGCCGATCCGGGCTGCCAGGCCAGCCTCGCGCAGCGCCGCCATCCCGTCCCAGACCGCCGCGCTGGAGTAGCCGATCCGGTCGGGGTTGTGCAGCAGCAGCAGGTCGAAGGAGTCGACGCCGAGACGCTCCAGACTCCTCTCCGCCGCCATCCGCAGATATCCCGCGTACTCCCCCTCCCCGCGCAGGCGCGGATCGGTGAAGCGGGGGAACCCCCGCGGCCCGTCCCGCTCTCCCTCGTAGAAATCGTGCCCCACGGCACCGACGAGGCAGTAGCCCTCACGCGACACCCCGGCGAGCGCCCGGCCCAGCAACGCATCGGCCTCGCCCTGCCCGTAGGTGTCGGCTGTGAGGACGGTCTCGATCCCACCGCCGGGCCTCAACAGCGCTTCCAGCCGCTCCTCGGCAACGGCCTCGCCGAAACGTAGGAACCGCCCCCCGCTCCAGGTGCCGATGGCAGTCCGGCCGGGCTCAGGCATGAGCTGAACCATGAGCCGCGTCGCTCGCGCGGGTGGCACGGGGTAGGGGGGTCGAGGACAGCCCGTGGACCGCCCACAGCACCCCTTGCCCCGTGACAGGACCCGCGCGCCGCGACGCCTTGTGCTTCACCTCGCGCGCCTGCTACTCAGTCGTTCTCGTTCTTGGGCTCGCCCGACTCGGGCTGCTCGCCACCGGTGTCGCCACCCTCCTGCTTGGCGGCGCCAACGCCCACCTTCTCCGGCTCCGGCTTCGACTTCTTCGGCTTGGCGACCTTCTTCGGCTTGACGATCGTCAGGCTGAGCGGGCGGTCGTCCTCGTCGCCGGAGGGGTCGCGCTTGACCATCACGGTTGAGCCCGGCGCCATCTCGGCCCCCTGGCGCAGCACTTCGTCGGCCAGCGGATCCTCGATGTAGCGCTGGATCGCGCGGCGCAGCGGGCGGGCGCCCATCGAGGGATCCCAGCCCTTCTCGACCAGCAGGTCCTTGGCCTCGTCGGTCAGCTCCAGCTGCAGCTCGTGCTCGGCGACCTGGACGCGGACCCGGTTGATCATCAGGTCGATGATCTCCTTGACCTCGTCCTTGGCCAGCTTGTGGAAGACGATCACCTCGTCGATCCGGTTGAGGAACTCCGGCCGGAAGACCTTCTTCAGGTCG
>DASZSJ010000097.1:0-22455 GCA_035548675.1 Solirubrobacterales bacterium | reverse complement strand
CCGCGGTGTCGAGTGTTGAGTTGACCCACGTATACGGTGGCAAACCAGACACTCGGCACCAAACATCGCGCGGTCGGCCCACCTGGAGCCGGAAGAGGTCGTGATTCCACGGCTGCCGCCGTGGAATCAGTCATCTAGGGGATTGGCGACGTCCAGGAAAGCGAAGGCTCGCTCCCAATCGATCTCACTCACGCCGGCCTCGCTCTCGGGGCTAAACGCCCTGTATGTAGTTTGCTCGCGGATGGAACCGAGAGCATTGAAACGCCTGATGCAGCTTCCTCGGCGGGAGCGACCGGCGAGGATCGCCGAGGGCCTCGAGCTGCTGGTGGCGCAGGTTGCGACCCTGGAGGAGGATCTCTCGCTTCTCGCCGAGGCCAAACGCTGGCGCGGGCTGGACATCCTCTCCGCGCAGGCCGATGAGGAGGCCGCCAAGGCGCTGATCCTCCTCGACTTCATCCGGATGGACCAGGGTGACGACGAGGCTCTGGCGCGACAGCTCGGCTACTTCTCCGAGCACCTGGCCAGATGCATCTACGTCGAGATGGCCGAGATGAGCCCGGCCGACTTCGCCGAGGTGAAAAGGCTGGTCGATCCGATGCGAGCGTCGCACTACCTGGACGGGCCCAGCGACGTCGATTGGATCTTCCGCAACCAGCTTCTTGCCCGGCGCGAGGAGAGCCTCTATGTCGACTACGTCCGCGAGGAGGAAGGCGAGCGCTGGGTAACGCCGGCCGCCAACGACGTCTTCATGTATCCGCCGCCGATGGCTCGTGTCCGCAGGCTCGTCGGCTCCTTCCATCGACTTGGCGTCATGAGTGTCGAGGGGCTGGCTTTGGTCGCCAGCCACTGGTCATCCGTGACGCTGCAGGAGCAGACCCATTGGCAGGAGATCCTGCCGGTCAACCGCGCGATCGTCGAGGAGCTCATCGACAAGGATCTCGTCACCGCGCAGGCGACGTCCGAGGACGCGGGCCTCGCAATTCACCACTGGCCGTTCCCGATGGGCAGCTTGGACCTCAGCAAAGAGAAAGTCGACGTCTCCGAGCTCGAAGCCCAGAGGGCCAGCTGGCAACCGGACTACTGAGGAGGAGCGCAACATGGCTGAGCAAGTGCCGGCGGTCTGCGATGTGCTCGACACGATCGAGCGTCGCAACTGGTCCCGGCTGAGGCGCCTCCTTCACCCAGGGGTCCATTGGACGACGGCCGTGGAGGAGCACCTGCACGGCCCCGATGCAGTCATCGCCTGCCTTGCCGAAGATCCCCCGCCAGCGCCACCCGCTTACCACGAGCTGCGGGACGGGCGCATCGTCCGTTGGATTGACACGCCCGGATAGCGGGGGCGGGGTTCGAACGCATCAGTACGACCAGGTGCCGCTACCGCGAGAGGCACGACATCCGGCTTCTGGCCCGATCATCTCGGTCGGCTATCGGCCTCCTCGGGATGAAAAGCCATCCGGCAGCCCGGCGTCACGCCCCGGAAATCGGCGACGGACCAGCTGATGAGGGGGTGCCGCGAATCACACGCGGAAACCTCGCCGGTTGGCATGTAGTCGTCACGTCCGACCAGGACATCCAAAGGCGTCGAGCGTCCTCGTCCTCACCGTCGTCGCTGGCCTGGCCTGCCCGCGGCGATGTCCTCTGCGGGTCCCGGGGCGGAACACCGCCGACTCACGGCAGCGTGCCGGGCGGCGCCAGCCAGACCGACTCGAACTCCATCACCTCCGCCAGCCGGTCGTAGTCGCGGTCGTAGTGGAGCACGGCCGCCCCCAGCTCCTGCGCGGCGGCAGCCACGAGGTAGTCGACGACCGGCAGGCGCTGGGAGCCGGCTGAGCGGTGCGCCAGCGCCCGCATCGCCTCCTCGGCCGCCCCGACGACGGCGGGCGTCAGCGGCGCCGGCCGGATCGTCGACAGCTCCTCGGTCAAGGCGTCGAAGGTCGCGGCGTCCTGGGCGCTGAGCAGGAACTCGAGGCGTGCCACCGGCGAGAGCCGCAGCTGGCCCTCGAGCAATGCCTCGCGCCAGGGTCCATGCACCGCGGGGTTCGCGATCCGCGCCCAGGCAGAGGTGTCGAGGACCAGCGGCAGCTTGCCCCAGGGGCGCTGCTCAGCGGAGTGGCCAGGCACGCCGCTTGCTCTCGCGCAGGTACTCCCAGTCGATTCCCGCCTCCTCGGGTTGCTCGAAGCGGGCCGCCAGCCTCTCCAGCAGCTCCTGCCGGCGGGCCTCGTCGGCGGGCTCGCCGCTGAGCTGGCGAGCGCCGACGATCGCCAGCTCGCGCACCTGGCGGGAGCGGGGCAGGCCGGCGGGCAGGTGAGGGGCGGCCGCGCGCAGCGCCGCGCGCAGCTCGTGGTCCTCGGTGACCTGGATACGGGGGTTCTGGGTCGGCATCAGGACAAGTGTACCACCGGAGTATCACCCGCCTGCGGAGCGCCGGTGAAGCCGCGGCCGGACATGGACGAGCGGCCCCAACTGGCCGAGGGCGCCTGTCTCGCGTCGATCGATTTGTTCTGACGCCCGGATCGCATTGCATCGAGGGTTGACGAGCGGCATCTGCGAGAGGAGGCTCGGTGGAGCGCGCCAACGCCGGGCTGGGATCTCGCTGGGAGCACCCAGATGAGCGAAGCCCCGAAACCCCCGAAGAAGTCCAAGAAAAAACCCCGGGCCGCCAAGGAGAAGGCCCGGCCTCTAGAGCGAAAAGAGGCTCGGCCTCTGAGGATCAACATCACGGTCTACGAATTCGGCCCCGAATGCGCCCAGGGCCAAAGAGCTCCGAACGCCAGGTGAAAGCCATGGCCCGCTTTCTTCGCCCGGCTGTAATCAAGGAGTGGGAACGGAGGAAGGGCAGCTCCCAGGACCGATGACCGGCTAGGACAACCCCCCTCGGCGGCCTCCTCAAGACGCAATTCCCTGCCAAAGCCTGCGGACGCTAGCTTGAAAAACTGTTTCTCGTAGGTTCAAAGCGCTGGGTAAAAATCTAGATTTACAGGTCTTTTAGGGCGCCATGAACCTGCGACGAACTAATAGCGGGCGGGATTCGAACCCGCGACCTTCGGGTTATGAGCTTGATCCGTTGGGTCGACTGAACTACGTGGAGCTAGGTTTCAAGCCGAATTCGGGCGATCGAACTACGTGGAGATCGCCTGGAATCTGTGGGGCATGTTGCCCCATGTGTTGCCCCACGAGGCCTATACCGACGAAGCCGCCACGACGGAGACATCGTCGTGGGCAATCGCCCCGCGCTTCTGAGCTCGCGCCGTCACCAGTGCCGGCTTGCGGCCCGCGGGTGCCACGTCCAGCACGAACTCGATCCCCAGGCGCCGCACCGCGTTGATGATCGTGTCGACCTCCGGGTTGTGCTCCCCGGACTCGAGCTTGACGACGCGGGGCTGGGAGACGCCCAGCTTCTTCCCCAGGGCCCGCTGGCTCAGCTTGTGCTCAGCGCGATAACGCAGCAGCGTCGCCGCGAACTCCCGCGCAGGAGCGAGCCTCTGCCACTCCGCCCGAAAACTCGGATCGGCAAGCTGCTCTTCTGCAACAAGGGCATCGAAGGTCTTATCCAAATTCTTCATCGCTGCCTCATGATAATAAAATTATTATCAGAGTCAACCGTGACGCTTCCGACGATCACCCGCTGCCGCGACCGCTCGATCGAAGTCTTTCTTCTTCGCAGCTACCGCCAGAACGACGAACCGATCGCCGAACCGTGCATAGACCGGCCGAGCCTCACAAGCACCCTGCTTCGGTCGCAGCTCAAACAGATTCGCCTCGCCCTTCAAGGACTTCATATGCGGCGACGGCAGATCCGGCCCAAGATCTGTCAGCTTCTGCACAACGTTGAAGACCGCCTTACGATCACCGCGCGACTTCACGTCCTCGAAGTCGATGACCGCATCACTGTCGAAATCCACGATCCAGGCTCTCGGCTGTTTGCCCATCCTGACGACATTAGCCTTGGCCGCGGACTCAACTTATTGTCGTCAGGGATCCGCTTCCTCGAACTGCTAGGCGGGGGGACTGTGCCAGCCACGCAGGGCTGACGAGGTCGAGGCCGCCCCTAGCG
This sequence comes from Solirubrobacterales bacterium, assembly GCA_035548675.1. Taxonomy (GTDB): domain Bacteria; phylum Actinomycetota; class Thermoleophilia; order Solirubrobacterales; family 70-9; genus VRUE01. Next base: position 18,400 of record DASZSJ010000097.1, on the reverse strand, counting down.
TGTCGACATCGCGAGCAGGATCAATGATGTCGTGGATCCGCTTGGAGACGGTATCCCCACTGAGGTAGCGAATGAGGGGAACGAGGATGAACGCCTCATGCTCTTCCCAAAAGAGCAGATGCAAAGCTTCCGTCCGAGCGAGTAGGCCGGTCAACCCGAAGGGCTCGGCATCCTCGCAGGCAGCATTCACAGCGTCTGCGAGAAAAACGAAGTCGGCGGGACTGAAGTGGATGACAAGCCAGCGGCGGCCCTCCTCCCATGCATCGCGGATAGTGAGATTCTCCGCACTCCCTTCAGCCCGAAGAACCCGCAGCTGTTCGCTGAGCACGGCTGCAGCAACCGCGGCTTCTGCCAGTTCTCCTCGTCGCGATGCCCAAAAGCCGTACCCCCGCCCGACGGCAAGACCGACGATGACGCCAATGAAACCGAGGACTGCGGCGCTCATAGGACAATTGCAGCACAGTCGAGCTGCTACCGAGCGAACTCGGGACCTTCGCGTGGCAAGCGCCGAAGAAGACGGTAGAAAAATCCCGCAAATCCAATCGGCCACGCGGTTGGGCCTTTCGCGAACACAGCCGGCTTCAGCCAGGTCACACCCGCCCTTCGGCAAAGGCCTAAAGCGACTCCCCAGATTTCATGTTGCTCAGGGCGTTCTCTGGCCGGTGTCGGGATCTTCCAGGATAAGCGGGTTTCCGTCCTATTGCGGGAGGGGGGTTTGGACACCTTCCCGCGACCGGCTATCGGTTCATGGAGGCGCGGGTGCCGCCGTGAAGTCGCGGGGGCGAAGGGGCCAACCTCCCCCGTGAGCACCGAAGCCTCGCGATCAGCGACCCTGCTCTCGCAGTTGGATGATGATCTCGCCTAGGTTTGCGATCTGCTGGTCCAATGTCTTTTTGTAGGCGGGTTCGAGCGGATTGGTCGCGAGGAGGCCATCAAGCAACGCTCGGGGCGGCTTGTAGTTGAACTCTGCCAACAGCTTCGGGGTCGGCTCCAAAAGCGCCTTCGTGCGCCGCGCCCAGGTTTCAACGTCGGCCTGCGTCGTCGTTGGCCGGGTCGGCGAGACCATCCCGGGCATCGCCGGGATGTTCTTGCGCAAGCTCACGCCTTGGTCGAGACGGCGCTGGAGCAATCGGCTCAACTCACCTCCCTCGCCGGTGCTCTTCGACGCTCGCTTCTCACTGGCGGCTGCGGAGCGGGCTACATTGGGGGGAGTTACGTTTGCCGGAGGTTGTCCGGTCCAACTTTTTCCGGTCGCCTGGCGGGAGTCCTCGCCCGTCGGCTCGGTGCGCCTCCGGTTGAACTGGCTCAGGATCGCCGCTGCGCTGAGAAGAAAGACGCCAGCGCCAAGGACGAAGCTCCACGGTGGCGACAGGTGAATGAACGCGGAGAAAATTGCGCTAAAGACCGCCCCTCCCCCGAGGGACCACAGCCACTGGGTCAGGCTGACAGCGTTGAGGCCGTGCCAAAGCCACGAACCGATCTTCTTAGCCTTCGGCGCCCGCACAGATGGAGCGTATTCAGTGAAAGGCGGGCCGCGAGCGGATCGGGCTCGACGCCCGCCAATCGCTCCACCCGCCTACTCCTGGCACAGCACGCCGTGGACGCGAAATATGAAGGCAAACATCCGGGCAAAGAGTTGTTCGGCCAGATCATCGCTGACCTCTGCAACGGTCGTCTCGTGATGCCGGATACGGAACTCGTTGCCAATCTCGGTCAACCGCCGCATCTCCTCCTCCAAGAGCGCTGCCTCGCGTGGATCGGCGCCTTCGGTCGCCGCCGCGATTAGCGCCTGCCCTCCTTTCCGCTTGTCGCGATAGAGCATCGTCTTGGAGCGCTCGAAGGCATCCCACAGGGGCGACAGTGCCTCCCGGCGCTGACAGATATCAGGGCTGCGGAACTTCTCGATGGCCGACCGTAGTAGCTCATCGAACTTCTCGTCGCTCGTGGGCGGTAAGTCCTGGGCGAGTTGCTCTTCAACCACTGGCGAGGCCAAATGCTCGATGCGCCCGTACTCATCAAGCTCGTAGGCCATGCCACCGCGAGCCAGCAGCCGATTGATGCGCTCGCGCATTTCAGACCGCCCAGCGGCAACCGTGAAGGTGAGGTGGTGGTGGCCGAAATATCCGTGATAGCTCCGCTGGCGAGGAGCGCTTGCGTGCCGGTAGGCGAACTCAAGAAGGTCCAGGGCCGCGAGCGTGGGCGGAAGTACGCGCTCGTTAAATGGCCAGTCCAGATCGGGAATCTCGGCCGCCAAGGCCAATCCAAACGCACGGAGATCGCAGCCGCAAACAGCATCACCGTCGTCGCACTCCAACGGGAAGTCCCTTCCGAACCAGGCACAAGCGACGCCGCGTTCAATGAGCGAGACAATTCCGCCCCACACGGCAGGCGTGAGCTCCTCGTTTTCGCGCGCACGTCGCCCCTGAACTCGATCGCTGTAGTAGTCCACCGGCACCACCCGCCAGGCTAGACAACGGCCGATTCGACCGGCGCATGATCGCTGCGGCTTTTCTATCGAACCATTGCGACTACGAGAGTGACGATTGCCGCAACCAGCGTTAGGCCGGCCAGGGCGACCAGCCACCTGGTGAGCGAAAGCATGCGTATCTGCTGTTGGGATGCGAGGTGATCCCGCTCGGCTGCGCGCTGATCCCGCAGCGCCGCCTGCGCAGCGGCATCGCGCACCAGACTCCGCATCTCCACGGCCGCGCCTCGCAACGAAGCCAGCGCCCCCTAACTCGGGCACCCGACGTGATCGTCCCGATGGCGGTGAGCGCGCCGGTGGCGAACCGAGTCCTCCAGTTCTCTCTGGCCGCTTCGCCCCTAATCGCCCGCACGATCACATCCGCCCAAGAAACGAACGCCGCATAGCGAATCAGGCCCGGTACGAAGCCGAACCATACATCGACGGCATCGACGTTCTCCGTCAATCGCGGGAGGAATCGCTTCTCGGCCATTGCCGGATAGACAGTAGGACTCGGCGCGGATAGCTCCGTATCGGCAGTGGTAGGTGGGCCTGCTGCCATATGCGTCGAGCGCCCGAATTAGAACCTTAGGGCTATGAGGTATCGACTGGGGTAGATGACGATGACGGCGCAGCCGGGATATCCGATGAGCTGGCCACTGTCATTGGCTGCGGAGCCAAGTCCTCGACGCTGAGACTGATCGGTCGGCGCCGTTGTCGGCTACCGGACTGAGAACTCGGCGCGATGTCGATGAGCAGCGGGAAGATGGTCCAGTCCTCGACGCGATACGACGCCGGAAGCTCGACGTCGGGCCCGCCCCGTCGGAAGACGAGGAGAAATGCCTCGGAGATGTTGAAGGGCTCGCCCTTCATCCGGCGCAACGTGTTGTAGAGCTGGCGGGCGCCGCCCACAATGTCGGCTGCGGCGTTGCTGTCGTCGCCGACCTGCTTGGCCTCCACATACACCGAGTCGGTGGCGAACGGGTCGAGGATGTCGGGGCGAAGACCGCCACTGATGCTGGTCTCCGTGAGCGGATTGAGCCCTTGGTCAAAGAAGAAGCGAGCCGCCTCTTGGGCGAGCGGCAGCTCTGGCTGCGTTGCCGCTTGGGCCGTCTCTCGCAAATCGGCAGCGTCGAAAGCCTCGCATCTCGCCTTGAACCGACGCAGAAGGTGCTGCCGAGTGCGATGGCGGGATACCTTCTGAGAGAGCCCGTGGTGGAGGCGATCCACCAATCCGCGCAGCGTTTCGACCAGCTCGTCAAGCTGCTCCGCCTTCTCGCCCGTCGGCGGAGTCGAGTAAAGCGCCGCCTCGACAAGCGCGAGGGTAGGCGCTTCTCGGAACATCTTGCTCATCCACCTCGCGCTCGCCTCCGGATCGTCGGTTGGAGGCGGCGGAGCCAGATGGAACTTCGACACGAAGTCCTCCAGAGACAGCAGGGCAGGGCCGGGGCCGGAGCGCTTGGCGTTGACGAATCTCTGGTGCAGTTGCTGGTGCTCGGCTGCCAGCTCGCTGAGGCGTTCGCGGAGTTCATCAAGGTCAGGGCGCTGGTTCTGCTCGACATAGACAGAAAGGCCGTCCTCACGCTCGCCCTGATGCTGCAACGCCTGCACGCGGTTGCAGAGGATGCCGAGCAGTTGACCGCCGAGCGTCGCGTCCTCGGCGCCGGTCGGATCGACCGGGTAGCGGCTTATCCCGGTGCCTTCGAGCGTGGCGTCGAAGCCTGCCACGCTCATCTCCCATTCCCATGAGCCTTCGAGGACGGACGGGCGGGGCTCGGCGGTGTTGTCCTCTTCCGGCTCAAGGCTGACCAACTCGTCGCGAAGCTCGACTACCCGCGGAACGAGTGCTTCGTCGTGGCGCTGAAGCGTCTCAACGAGGTTCGCGGCTTCGTCATGAACCTCCTGCAGCAGCGCGCCGACCAGCGGCTCTGCCTTCAGCGCATCCAGATATCGCTCGAGGCCGCGCAGATAGTCGCCGGCCTCAAGCGACTGGAGGTAGGAATGCTCGCGATCGAGAAAGTCGAGAACGTAGCTGGGCTGTGCGCTCTGGCTCACCCGCCCAGGCTACAAGCGAGCGTCGCTCGGCCAGGGCGCTCCCACCTCCCCACCCACTCGTCTCTTGTGCGAATCCAAGGGTCGGGATCGGCTTCGTTCAGACCTCGTGTTGCCCCAAGCGTTGCCCCACGGCCAAATTTGCACCCTGTTGTCTATAAGACAACAAAACTAAAAGCCCCGCATTTGCGGGATTTCCATCCTATAGCGGGGGCAGGATTCGAACCCGCGACCTTCGGGTTATGAGTCCGATTCGGGGTGTTTTTCGGGGGTGGCGGTGATCGTGTCGATGCGGATCGACCACTCTTCGTCGGGGCCGATGGTGAGGGCGCCTTGGGCGTAGCGGAGGCCGTTGACGTAGAGGGCGATTGGGTCGTCGATGCGGCGGTCGAGCTCGATTACGGCACCGGCGTCGAGGGTGACGATGGTTGAGAGGGAGGTGCGGGCGCGGCCGAGCTCGGCCCAGACGCGCACTGGGACCTCGCCCAGGGAGCGGATCAACTCGGCGTCGGGAGGTGCGGCGGGCGCGCCGGCATCGGGGTTCGGGGTGGGGGTGAGGAGCTGGGAGAGCGCCGCTGCCGCGTCGGGCTCGATCGCCCCGGTCACCTGGACCGCGCGGCGGCTGGCGCTGCGGCCCGGCTTGGCGTGCAGTACCCGCACCCCCTCGACGCAGAGGCCGAGACCTTCGCTGGCCCGGGCGCCGAGCTCGAGCGTGTCGCCGGGGGCCAGGGCCAGCGCCCCGGAGGCCGGGATCTCCTCGCCGGCGATCTCGGCGCAGAGGGTGACCTCGACTCCGGCCAGGGCCTCCTCCAGGTGCTGGCGCTCGGCCGGGGTCGGCGCCTCGCCGCCGTCGCCGTGGCGGCCGAGGATGCGCCCCTCGACCGGGGCGATCGCGCGGTGGGGGATGAGCAGGGTCAGCGTGTGGTCGGCACCCTGCACCCCAGCCCGCATCGCCAGCGAGAGGGTCGGCTCGCTGACCGGCGCCACCTGGGCCGTCTCGAGCTGGGTGTCGACCGCGGCCAGGCGCAGCTCGACCCCGGCCAGATCGCGCCAGACTACGTTCAGCTGCGCCAGCAGGCCGTCGAAGAGGCGGCGGGCCAGCGCCAGGTCGATCTCGGTCAGCCGCCGCTCCGGCGGCGTCTCCTCGCAGGGCCCGCTGAGCAGCGACTCGATCCCGGTCAGGACGAAGCCGGAGTCGGCGGCGAGCAGCACCGCGGTCCCGGTCGGCTGCAGCTCGACCACCGCGCAGAGGGTGCTGGGGGCGAGCCGGTCGTGGGCGTTGGCCCAGGTCAGCTGCGTCACCTCGGCCACCTCGAGCTCGATCGGCAGCCGCAGCTCGGCCGAGAGCCGGGTCGAGGCGGTGCGGCAGAAGGCGACGAGCGAGCGGTGCAGGCGCCGCTCGTGGTCCGGCGTGAACTTGGTCGGCCGGGTGAAGTCGATCGTCTTCAGCGCGCTGCTCATGGCTGCTGCGCGGGGTCGGGGACGGCGGCGCCGCGGCGCTCGATCTCCTCCAGCAGCGCGTTGCGCCGCTGTTCGGCGGAGGCGCGCGCCGCCGCCGCCTCGGCCAGGGCCAGGTGGCGCCAGGCCAGCAGCGCCAGCGCCCAGCAGGCGACGTAGGCGATCGCGCCCGCGGCCAGCGCCCGCAGCGCCGCGCTCCAGGGCGGCAGCGAGGACTGCAGCGCCAGCAGGCCGACGAGGAAGAAGGCGGCGATCCCGCCCCAGCCGCGGGCCAGCTCGATCTGGCGCAGTGCCCGCGGGTGCTCGCTGAGCCGGATCGCGTGCTCCCCGCGGCCGGCGTGCTCTGCGCCCGCGCTCACGACAAATCCTCGCGCTTCGCGCCCGGCGCAAAGAGCCAGGCATGCACGCTTGGTCGCTTCGCGCTCACGGGACGATCCTCCCCGCCAGGTCGCGCGGGTCGGCCGGCGCAATCTCACTGGCCGACGCGGCGACGAAGCCGAGCGGCAGGCCGGAGCGGATCGCGGCGTCGACGACGCCGCCCAAGTGGGCGGTCTCGCCGGCGCCGCTGAGCAGCAGCCGGCTCGGGCGCAGCGCCGCCAGCCCCGCGACCGCCTCGCTCGCCGCGGCCGCGGCGGTGCCGGCCCGCAGCACCAGGTGGACCTCGGCGCCGGCGAGCGAGCCGAGCGCCTTCGCGACCCCCTCCAGCGCCGCGGCGCCGCCGTGCAGTGAGGGCGTGTCGACCAGGGTCAGGCCCGTCGCGCTCGGGGCGTCGAGCTCGTCCGGCGCGTCGAGCCGCACGACCTCGACCCCGGCGGCCTCGTACGCCGCCGCAACCGCCGCCAGCGCCGCCGTCTTACCCGCCCCCGCCGGGCCGGCGAGGGCGATCGTCCGCGGCCCGGGCGCCGCCGCCGGAGCGACCGGGATCCGCAGCGCCAGCTCGTTGCGCACCAACGTCCGCAACCGCCGCGCCCCCGCAAACGGCATCGCGCTGGCCAGCACCGCCTCGACGATCTCCCGCGCCAGGTCCTCGCCCAGCCCGACCTCGGCCATCCCATGCACCAGCGCCCGAGCCTTCGGCGGCGCCTGAACCTCCTCCACCGGCCCGAAGTCCTCGAGCATTTCGGCAAACGGATGCGCCTGCCCCACCATCTCCCGCACGGCCGGCGTCGCCAACCCTTCCCGAGTAGCTGCATCGTTCCGCACAACGGGAGCTTCCCGAGCGGGCGAGCCGCTGGCCCGACGCACGGGGCCCTCGCCATCGACGCCGAGCCCGAGCCCGTCGGCCGAAGCCGCGACTCGCGCGGGTGGCACAGGGGGAGGGGTCGAGGACGGAGCGACCGCACCGCCCGCAGGCCCCTCCCCCTGTGACAGGGCCCGCCCGCCGTCACCTTCGTCCCGATCGCCCTCAGTCTCGTCCTCGTCATACACGTCGACCCCGGGCCCGCCCGCCCGCGCCTCGACCTCCACGCACTTCTTCTGAAAGAACCCCCCGACCCCGCCAATCAGCCCCTCGCGCTGGCGCACCACGACCGCGTGCGGGCCCAGCTCACCGCGGATCTGCGGCAGCAGCGCCTCCAGCGAGCTTCCCCGGAAGGTCCTGACGTCCTCAACGGCCGTCGTCGCCTCGTTCATACCGTGACCACCCCCATGTTCTCGACCCGGACTCCGGGCACGATCTCGTTGTAGGAACAAACCGTCAGCTGCGGCAGCGACTGCTCGCAGAGATGTCGAAGATGGCGGCGGGCGCGGCCCGAGCAGAGCAGCACCGGGCGCCCGCCCTGGGCCAGCGCCGCGTCGAGCTGGGAGCGCAGCGAGGCCAGCAGCGCCTGCGCCCGCGAGGGCTCCATCGCCAGCAGCTCGCCGTCGGGCGTCTGTGCGATCGCTTCGCCGATCTCCTGCTCGACCGCGGGGCCGAGCGAGATCGCCCGCAGCTTCATCGCGCCGTCGAGGTGGGGGGCTGTGATCGTCCGCCCCAGCTCCGCCCGCGCGTACTCGGCCAGGACCGCGGTGTCGCGGCTGACCCGCGACTTGTCGCCGATCGCCTCGACGATCGCGCCCAGGTCCTTGATCGGCACCCCCTCGCGCAGCAGCGCCTGCAGCACCCGCTGCACCTCGCCCAGCGAGAGCAGCTCCGGCACGACCTCCTCGACCGCAGCGGCGTTGGTCTCCTTCAGCCCGTCGAGCAGCTTGCGCGTCTCCTGGCGGCTGAGCAGCTCGGCCGCGTGCGAGCGGATCGTCTCGGTCAGGTGGGTGGCGAGGACCGATTCGCCGTCGACGACGGTGTAGCCGAGCGCCTCGGCCTCGGCCCGCTCGGCCTCGGGGATCCAGGTCGCGGGCAGGCCGAAGGCCGGCTCGGTGGTGGGCACCCCGGAGAGCTGCCCGGCCGCCTCGCCGGGGTCCATCGCCAGCTGGTGGCCGGGCATCAGCTGGCCGCGGGCGACCTCGCTGCCGCGCACCCGCAGCGCGTACTCGTGCGAGTCGAGGCCGAGCTCGTCGTGGATGCGGACCGGCGGGATCACCGTCCCCAGCTCGGCCGCGAGCTGGCGGCGGATGCCGGTGACGCGCCCGGTCAGGCCGCCGCCGGCCCCCTGGTCGACCAGCGGCACCAGGCCGAAGCCGATCGCCAGCTCGAGCGGGTCCACCTGCAGCGCCGGGCTCGCCTGCTCGGGGCCGGGCGGCAGCTGCGGCGCGCCGCCCTCCGCCAGCGCCGCCGTGTCCTCGCCCTCGCCCGGCAGGCCGTCGCGGATCGCGTAGGCGACGCAGGCGAGGGCGCCGCCGATCAGCAGGAAGGGCAGCTTCGGCAGTCCCGGCACGAGGGCGAAGGCGCAGATCACCGCAGCCGCCACCATCGGCGCCTTGCGCTGGGCGAAGATCTGGGCGGCGATGTCGTTGCCGAGGTCGCGCTCGGAGGCGGCGCGGGTGACGATGATCCCCGCCGCGACCGAGATCAGCAGCGCCGGGATCTGGGCCGCGAGGCCGTCGCCGACGGTCAGCAGCGAGTAGTGCTGGGTCGCTTCGGGGAAGGAGAGGCCCTGTTGCATGACCCCGATCACGATCCCGCCGAGGAGGTTGATCAGGACGATCAGGATGCCGGCGATCGCGTCGCCTTTGACGAACTTCGAGGCGCCGTCCATCGCCCCGTAGAAGTCGGCCTCGCGGGCGATGTCCTCGCGCCGCTGGTGGGCCTGCTCGTCGGTGATCTGACCGGCGTTGAGGTCGGCGTCGATCGCCATCTGCTTGCCCGGCATCGCGTCGAGGGTGAAGCGGGCGCCGACCTCGGCGACGCGGCTGGCGCCGCTGGTGACGACGACGAACTGGATCACGATCAGGATGAAGAAGACGACGAGGCCGACGACGACGTTGCCGCCGACGACGAAGTTGCCGAACGCTTCGACGACCTCGCCGCCGTCGCCGTGGAGCAGGATCTGGCGCGTCACCGAGACGTTGATCGCGAGCCGGAACATCGTCGTCAGCAGCAGCAGGCTGGGGAAGGCGGCGAAGTCGAGCGCCCGCGGCAGGTACAGCGTCGCGACCACGATCGCGATCGCGGCGGAGATGTTGAGGGTGATGAAGAGGTCGATCACCAGCGGCGGCAGCGGCACGATCATCATCACGACGACGAGCACGACGGCGACCGCCGCGAGCAGGTCGGCGTGGGCGAGCAGGCGCTTGATCCCGGCGCTCATAGAGCAACCTCAGATTCGCGTCCCGCTCGCCACGGACTCGAATCCCCGGCGATCACCGTGACGATCGGGACACTCATGCCGCCCTCGCGATCGGCCCGCCGCGGCGGGCGGTGCGGTAGACGAAGGCGAGCAGCTCGGCGATCGCCCGGTAGAGGTGCTCGGGGATTTCGGCGTCGAGCGCGACGCTGTCGAAGAGCGAGCGGGCCAGCGGCGGGTTCTCGACCACGGGCACGCCGTGCTCGGCGGCGACGCGGCGGATCTCGAGCGCGATCAGGTCCTGGCCCTTGGCGACGACGACCGGCGCCGGGCGGCGGCCGTCGTAGCGCAGGGCGACGGCGAAGTGGGTGGGGTTGGCGACGACGACGTCGGCGCCGAGCACCGCCGCCATCATCCGCCCGCGCGACATCTGCGCCTGGCGGCGGCGCAGGGCCGAGCGCAGCTCGGGCGAGATCGTCTCCTCTTTCTGCTCGCGCTTGACCTCCTCCTTGCCCATCCGCAGCTGCTTCTCCAGCCGGTGGCGCTGCCAGAAGACGTCGGCGAAGGCGATCGCGAGGTAGGCGGCGGCCGCCATCCAGGCGATCTGGGCGGCGCGGCGGGCGATCTCGCCGCCCAGCGCCGGTGGCTCGATTCCGACCATCGCCGCCAGCCCGGTCAGGTTGGGCAGCAGGGCCAGCGCCGCGATCGCGCCGACGATCGCGACCTTGGCGCTGCTCTTCGCGGTCTCGGCCAGGGCGTTGGTGCCGAAGATGTTCTTCGCCCCCTGGACCGGGTTGAGCCGTTTCGGGTCGGGCCGCAGCCCCTCGGGCGAGATGCGGAAGCCGACCTGGGCGACGTTGGCGCCGAGCCCGGCCAGCGCGCAGGCGAGCGCGACCGGCGCGACCGCGGCGAGGATCGCCAGCCCGGCTGGGACGAGCAACTGCCCAAGCCCGTCGGCGCTGACGTCGGCCGGGTGGGCGGCGTCGGCGAGCATCGCCCGCATCGAGCCGGCGAGGCCGTCGACGATGCCGGGGCCGAAGCCGGCCAGCGCCGCCAGCGCGGCGAGCAGGACGACGGCGCCGCAGAGGTCGGAGCTGCGCGCGACCTGGCCCTTGCGGCGCGCCTCGGCGCGGCGCTTAGGCGTTGCCTTCTCGGTGCGGTCCGAGCCCGCCATCAGCCGAGCCTCAGGCTGGAGAGGGCGGATTCGACGCTGAGCTGCAGCTGGTCGGAGAGCCAGCCGGCGACGAAGGGCAGCGAGACGCCGGCGACGAGCAGGCCGACGACGATCTTGACCGGGAAGCCGACGGCGAAGACGTTGAGCTGGGGGACGACGCGGGAGACGACGCCGAAGGCGACGTCGGCGAGCAGCAGCGCCAGCAGCACCGGCGCCGCCACCTCCAGCGCCGCGGCGAGGATGCCGGCGAAGGCCGCGGCGGCGCCCGCGCCCAGCGCCGCCAGCGAGGGCGAGGCCAGCAGCGGCACGGCTTCGTAGCTCTTGGCGAGGCCCTGGATCACCCAGGCGTCGCCGCCGATCGCGATGAAGACGGCGATCGCGACCAGCGAGTAGATCTGGACCATCTGCCCGGACTGAGCGCCGGTGATCGGGTCGACCAGGGAGCCGAAGCTGAACCCCATCGAGGTGTCGAGCAGCGAGCCGGCGGTGGTGAAGGCGGCGAAGAGGCAGGCGAGCGCGAAGGCGAAGGCGAGGCCGACGAGGACCTCCTTGAGGGCGAGGCCGGCGAGCGCCAGCGCTTCCCCCGGCACCGCCTGACCGTGCAGGGCGATCGGCGCGATCCCGATCGCGATCCCGATCGCGACGACGGCGCGGGCGCGCAGCGGCACCATCTTCGAGGAGAAGGGCGGGGCGAGCATGAACAGCGGCCCGATCCGAGCGAGGACGAGGACGAAGCCGGCGAGCTGGTTCTGGCCGAGGCCCTCGACCGCGCTCACTTGCTCACCTGCCCGGGGATCGAGCGGTAGAGGTCGCTCGTGTAGCCGACCAGCTGGCCCAGCATCCAGGGGCCGGCCACCACCAGCACCAACGCCACGGCGAGGATCTTGGGGATGAAGGAGAGCGTCATCTCCTGGATCTGCGTGACCGCCTGGAAGACGCTGACCACGAGGCCGACGAGGAGGCCGGCGAGCAGCAGCGGCATCCCCAGCTTCAGCGCCAGCAGCAGCGCGTCCATCGCCAGCTTGACGACCTGATCCTCGTTCACGAGAAGCTTTCCACGGTCGATTGCATGACCAGGCTCCAGCCGTCGACGAGGACGAAGAGCAGGACCTTGAAGGGCAGCGAGATGAAGGCGGGGGGGAGCATGATCATCCCCATGCTCATCAGGGTCGAGCTGACCACCAGGTCGATCACGAGGAAGGGCAGGAAGATCAGGAAGCCGATCTGAAAGGCGGTCTTCAGCTCGCTCGTGATGAAGGCCGGGATCAGCACCCAGGTGGGCACGTCGGCGCGCTTCTGCGGACGCTTCAGGTCGGCGAGGTTGACGAAGAGGCCGAGGTCCTTCTCGTCGGTCTGCTTGAACATGAACTCGCGCAGCGGTTCCTCGGCCCGTTCGAGCGCTACCGCCTCGTCGATCCTGTGCGCGGTGAGCGGGTCGAGCGCCTCGGCCTTGACCTGCTTCAGCGTCGGCGCCATCACGAACAGGGTGAGGAAGAAGGCGATCCCGATCAGGACCTGGTTCGGCGGCGCGGTCGGCGTGCCGAGGCCGGTGCGGACGAAGCCGAGGACGATCAGGATCCGGGTGAAGCCGGTGGTGGTGAAGACGATCGCCGGGACCAGGGTTAGGCCCGCCAGGAGGAGCAGCAGTTGGACCGCGTTGCCGCCGTCCAGGTTCACCCTCGCACCGTCCAGGCCCGCAGGGTGTCGAGCAGGCTGCGCGGGGCACCCGCCTCGGCCGGTGCCGGGGATAGTTCGAGCGGCGGCTCGGGCTCGAGGATGCCGAGCGCTCGCGCCTCGGCTTCGTCGTAGCTGCGGACCGGGGTGACGCCGTGCTCGCCGGAGCCGACGACCAGCACCTCGCGGCCGGCGCGGACGACGTGCAGCGAGCGGTTGGAGCCGAGCGCCAGCGTCGCCGTCGCGCTGAGGCCGCTGCCGCTGGAGCGCTCCTCGCGCCCCGCCTTGACCTGCTTCAGCACCCAGCGCAGGCCGAAGATCACCGCGATCACGACCGCCAGGCCGACGATCGTCCGCACCAGGCTGCCGCCACCGGCGGCGTGGGCCCCGGCGGCAGGGCCGCTCAGGTCGAGCGGCGAGTTTTCGCCGCTCGGGCTTGTGGCAGCGAGTACCGGTGCGAATAGCAGCTTCATCAGGGGCAGATCCAGCGGATCACCCCGGGTAATCGTCCGCACCGAGCAGCGCTTTAGGCCCCATCCCAATAGGGGTGGGGCGTCTTGTACTTTTTCCGCGGCGCCGTCGGCGGACAGCCGCCGCGGCTGTTCGGAAAAGTTAAGCGAAACCCCTACTGGGATGGGGCCTCAGGCTCCACCTCCTCCTCGTGGGGGGCGATCACCGCCCCGGCGATCTCGGTGATCCGCAGCCCCAGCTCCTCGTCGATCGCGACCACCTCGCCGCGGGCGATCGCGCGGCCGTTGACGAGCAGGTCGACCGGGTCGCCGGCGAGGCGGCCGACGGTGACGACGCTGCCCGGCCCCAGCGCCAGGGCCTCGCCGATCGTCATCCGGGTGCGGCCGATCTCGACCGCCAGCTCGACCGGCACGTTCTGCAGCCGGCCCAGGTCGGTCTCGCCGCCGCCGCGCTCTCCGCCGGCCTCGAGCTCCTCGTAGCGGACCTCCGCGTCGCCCATCGCAATACCTCCCTCGCTTGCCTGTCCTGCCGCGCTCATCACTGCACCACCAGGTCGGTGAAGGCGACCGATCGCGTCTCGACGTCGGTCTCGCGATCGACCGCGCGCTTGATCCGCTGCTCGTAGCCGTGGCGCCCCTGGCGCGAGGTCAGGACCCCGGCCGGTGCCCCGGTCAGCGCGTCGGTGACGATCTCGCGCACCAGCGGCTCCTGGGCGAGCGTGCCGAAGCCTTCCGGCGGCGCCTCGGCGCCGGCGGTCGATTGCCCCGGGCCGAGCACGAGCGCCACGGTCAGCTTCGCGTAGCGGCCGTCGGCGAGGTTGACGACGAACTCCTTCGGCAGCACGTAGACCTCCCCGTCGACCTTTGCCTTCGATTCGGCCGGGGCGGCGAGGACGAACTTGTAGCCGGCGGCCCCGATCGCGAGGACCAGGATCGGCACTATCAGCTTCAACTTGCGCTTCATCGGGGTGGTGCTCCTCCTTCTGGGGCGGCGCCCCGCAGCAGCGCGATTTCGACGCGCCGGTTGCGGGAGCGGCCGGCTTCGGTGTCGTTGGTGTCGATCGGTCGCAGCCCGGCGACGCCGGTCGCTTCGAGCCGCCCGGCGGCGACGCCGTGGCCGGTCATGAAACGGACGACGGCGGCGGCGCGGGCGGTCGAGAGCTCCCAGTTGCTGGGATAGCGGCCGTTGGAGATCGGGACGTTGTCGGTGTTGCCCTCGACCGAGATCGGGTGCTTGGGGTCGACGTCGACGAGGTCGGAGATCTTCGCCAGCAGCGGGTCGGCCTCGGGCTTGACCGCGGCGCTGCCGGAGTCGAAGAGGACCTGGTCGGTGAGCAGGCGGATGACCAGCCCGCGGGCGGTGACCATCGTCTCGATCGAGGCCGAGAATCCGTGGCGGCGGGCGTAGGCGTCGAGGGCGTGCTTCAGCCGCAGGAACTCGTCTTCTTCGAGCTCGGGGGTCGAGCGGCTGGGCAGCGCCGCGGGGACCGGCTGCTGGGACGGCGCCCGGGTCGAGGGCTCAGCACCGCCGTTGGGAAGGATCGAGCCAGCGCCGCTCAGCACCTTCGGCGCGAAGGCCTCGCGCAGCGTCTGCTTCAGCGTGTGGAACTTGGAGACGTTGACCGAGGAGATCGAGAACAGCACCATGAACAGCGCCATCAGCAGCGTGATCATGTCGGCGTAGGTGAGCAGCCAGCGCTCGTTGTCGTCGTGGGCCTCGCCGCCGGCGCGCCGGCGCCCGCGCCGCCGCGTCCGCTTTGTGCGCGCCGCGCTCATGACAAATCCTCGCGCTTCGCTCCCGGCGCGAAGAACCAGAGATGCACGCTTGGTCGCTCCGCGCTCATGCCGGCACCCGCACCGGGTCGGGCTCGCGCTCGGGGGCCGGCCACGGGCGCTCCTCGGCGCGCTGCGCCGCCTCGCGCTCGGCCGGCGGCACGAAGGCCATCAGCTTGTCGGCGACGATGCGCGGGTTGTCGCCGGCCTGGATCGCCAGCACCCCCTCGATCGTAAGTTCGCGCAGCGCCAGCTCCGCTTCGGAGATGTGGCGCAGGCGGTTGCCGACGGGGAGGAAGACGACGTTGGCCGAGGCGACGCCGTAGAGGGTGGCGATGAAGGCGCCGGAGATCGCCGGGCCCAGCGTTGCCGGCGCGTCGAGGTTCTCGAGCACGTGCACGAGCCCCATCACGGTGCCGATGATCCCCATCGTCGGGGCGAAGCCGCCGGCCTTCTCGAAGACCGAGCGGCCGACCGCGTGGCGGGCCGAGGTGCCGTCGATCTCGTTCTCCATCACCTGCAGGACCAGCTCCGGCTCGGTGCCGTCGACGACCAGCTGCAGCCCGCGGCGGGTGAACTCGTCGTCGAGCTGCTCGATCTCGCCCTCGAGCGCCAGCAGGCCGTCGCGGCGGGCGCGGTCGGCGAGTGAGCCGAGCAGCTCGCCCCGGCCCGTGAGGTCGGGCTTCTCGGCCGAGAACGCCGTCCGGTAGAGGCCGGGGATGCGCTTCATCGCCTCGATCGAGGTCGAGGCGAGGGTGGCGCCGAAGGTGCCGCCGAGCACGATCAGGGCGGCGGGGACGTTGAAGAAGGCGCCGACGGCGCTCCCCTCCATCAGGGCGCCGAGCAGCAGCCCGCCGAAGGCGGCGGCGATCCCGATTGCGGTCGAGGCCTTCATCGGATGGTGGGCTCCACGTCCGCGTGAGGTCCATATGTGAGCGCATCCGATATTGACCACCCTGGGATGGGGTGAATGTCGGCTGCGCGAGTGAGCGGCATGCCCGGCATGCCCGGCGGGGTAGGCATGCGCGTCATCCAAGCGTGGGGGATCGTGGAGTTGACCATCTAGTTCTCCGTCAGGTAGTCGGCCGCGTGCAGGGGCGCTTCGGCCATCCGGTTGCGCCGCAGCGCCCGCTCGAGGATGCCGACCCGCCACTCGCGCACCGCCGCCGTCACCGAGTCGGGCGACTCGGCGACGACGAGCTTGGAGCCGGTGGTCAGCGAGACGACGGTGTCGGGCGTCGACTCGACCGTCAGCACCAGGTCGGGGTTGAGGTCGAACTCGTGGTTCTCGCCTCCGAGGCGGTGCAGGCGGATCATCGCTTCAGGTTGACCAGGTCCTGCAGCATTTCGTCCGCGGTCGAGATCACCCGTGAGCTCGCCTGGAAGCCGCGCTGGGCGGCGATCATGTCGGTGAATTCGGTCGCCAGGTCGACGTTGGACATCTCCAGCGTGCCGGAGATCGTCAGGCCGAATTCGCCGCCCGGAGTGCCGTCGTTGGCCGCGCCCGAGGCGGCGCTTTCGATCCAGCGGTTGCCGGAGGTGCGGACCAGGCCCGCTTCGTTGGCGAAGGTGGCGATCGAGAGGTAGCCGGCGGTTTCGCGCGGGCCGCCGCCGGAGGGCACGTAGGTGACCGCGCCGTCCTGGCCGATCGAGATGTCGGTCGCGCCTTCGGGCACCTGGATGTAGGTGTTGGGGGCGCCGGCGCCGGCCGCGTTGCGGCCGAGGACGAAGTTGCCGTCCTGGGTCGTGAGGAAGCCTGCGGAGTCGAAGGTGAGGTTGCCGGCGCGGGTGTATTCGACGGAGGCCGGCAGCGCCGGTGGCGTGCCCGCCCCGATGATGAACATGCCGGGGCCCTGGATCGCCAGGTCGGTGACGTTGCCGGTCGACTGCAGCGAGCCGGAGGTCATCAGGTTGTCGATCGAGCCGATCTGGACCCCGAGCCCGACCTGGGCGGCGTTGCGGCCGCCCTGGCCGCCGCCGGGGGCGGCGGCGCCGATCTGCAGCTGCGAGAGCGAGTCCTTGAAGGTGGCTCGGCTCGTCTTGTAGCCGACGGTGTTGACGTTGGCGATGTTGTTCGCCGTGACGTCGAGCATCGTCTGGTGGGACTTGAGGCCGCTGATCGCGGCGAACATCGCTCGCATCATGGTTGCGTCACTTCCTTTCGCGGCCTCCTCCAGGGGGAGGTCCGGCCGTGGGTTGTTGGGAGGGATTGGCGAAACCCCCATGCACGTCCGGCGCTCGCCGGTCCGCACGCGCGGGTTTCGCCAATCCCTCCTTGGCTGGCCGTGCGCGTCATGCGACCACGGCGCTGTCGATGTTGGTGAAGACGTGCTGGCGCATCTGGGCGGCGTCGATCGCGGTGATCACGGTGCGGTTGCGGACCGAGACGACGAAGGCCGTGTCGTCGACCATCACCACCGCGTCGCGCGCGTTCTTGCCGGCGGCCAGGTCGACGCCGCGCTGCAGTCGCTGCAGCGTCGCCGGATCGGTGGCGATGCGCCGCCGCTGCAGGCGTTCGAGCGCGTGCTTGGAGAACTCGACGCCGCCGCTGCCGCTGGCGGCCCGCTGGCGGCCGAGCTGGTCGGCGAAGGAGGGGCCGCCGGCGCCGGGGCGGCGCGGGGCCGCGGGGGGAGCGCTGGGCCGCAGCGGCGGGACGCCGCCGATGCTGTTGATCGGAGCGCTCACCGGACCTCCGTCACCGTCCCCGGCTGGACGCCGGCTTCGCCGTTGACGGTGAGGGTGAAGCCTTCGCCGTCGAAGCTGACCTTTTCGACCGTGCCTTCGGCGCTGCTGCCGTCGTCCCTGGTGTAGGTGACGTCGTGGCCGATCAGGGCCAGCGACTGGTCGGCGGCGGCGGTCTGGTTCATCTGTTCGGTCGTCGCCGCCAGGTTGGTGATCTGCTCGAGCGTCGAGAAGGACGCCATCTGCGCCATGAATTCCTGGTCGCCGACCGGGTTGAGCGGGTCCTGGTTGCGCAGCTGCCCGACCAGCAGCTTGAGGAAGTCGTCCTTGCCGAGCGCGTTTTTGCTCGCCTCGCTCGCCGGTGCGGCGGCGCCTGCGGTGCCGCTGCCGTAGGCCTGGATCGGGGTCGTCATCTCTCTCCTTTCGCTCAGGCGAGGACGTCGACGAGGACGCCGCCGCCGAGCTCGATCTGTCGGGTCGGGGTGGGGAGCTGGTCCGGGGAGTCGGGCAGGGGGGAAGGGGCGGATGCCGTGGCGGGACCGCCGTGCCCGCGGCGCTCGCCCTGGCTGCTGGGGGCGGCGTCGCCGGCGACCGCGACGGTCAGCGCCTGCAGCCGCACGCCCTGGGCCTCGAGCCGCTGGCGCAGCTCGTGCCCGGCGCTTTCGAGCAGCCGCGCCGCCTGCGGGGTGTCGGCGAGGACGCGGGCGGCGACGCCGCCTTCCCTCGCCTCGAGCGCGACCTCGACCGAGCCCAGCTCGGCCGGGCGCAGCGTCAGCCGCGCCCGCGAGAAGCCCTGGTCGGTGGCGAGGCGGATCGTCGCCTCCAGCGAGGCGCCGGGGGAGGGCGGCGGTGCGCTCGGGGCTGGCGTCCGCGGTGCCGCTGTGGGCGCGGGGGCGTTGGCGGGGGCCGCCGCGGCCGTGGGCGCGGCCGAGGTGGATGCGAGCGCAGGCTCGGCGAGCGCCGACCGGGGAGCGCGCGCCGCTGCGGTGGG
>DASZSJ010000096.1:0-1902 GCA_035548675.1 Solirubrobacterales bacterium | reverse complement strand
CCTATATGTGTGAGCCGGGGACTGGCTGCCCAGCCAGAGAGCGCTTCCTAGAGTGCGACCGGAGCGGGTCCGCAGCTGACCGCCCGGTGGGTGACCGAGACCTCCCCGTCGGGATACATGTAGGCGTGCAGTTCCACCGTGCATTCCTCCCGGCCACGGCCGGTCTGCGCCCAGGCGGCCAGCGCCGCGAAGCGCACCCGCCCTCGGCGTTCCAGCCCTTCGACCGTGACGGGCCTTCCGGCGATCTGGCCGGCTGCCGCGATGATCGCCTCCCGCGCCCGCCGCGCGCTGAGAACCGGTTCCGAGCGGCAGCGGACGTGGAGTCTGGCCGAGGACACGACGTCTCCTTCGCCCCTGACCACCACCCTGCCGCGACAGGTGACGACGCGGTCCGGGTCGCGCGTGCCACCCCGGAACGAGCAGTCCACCCGGTACTTCGATCTGCGCCCGCAGCGGTCCAGCCGCAGACTCCTGCCGCCCCAGCTGTGGCGGTTGTACCGGCGGGCCTTGGCGAGGGCCGCCTTCCTGGCTGCCGACTTCCGCAGCTTCGGCGGTGGCGGCGGTGGCGCCGGCTGGGCCGAGCCGCCTCCGCCCCCTCCACCACCGCCACCGGCGCTGTACGAGCAGGGGCAGGGAAGGTCCTCGCAGGCGATCCCGTCGCTGTCCGCGTCCAGGTTGTACGGATCGCCGGCCAGGAGGTATTCCTCCGCTTCGGCCTGGTTGGCGAAGTCGGCGCAGTCGTAGTCGGAGGCGCTGGCCACGGGATCCGAGACCGCCGCAGCCGACGACGGCGCCGACCAGCAGGGTGCGAGGAGCACGGCGCCGGCAACTATGGAGTAGATGAGCCTGATTGCTTAACGCTATATCAGCCGGTGGCTAGATAATCGGGCGAGCGCAGAGAGTCCCGGCGTCGAGCGGTCGAGGAGACCGCGGGGATCCTGAGTGGCGTATGTGAGCCGGGGGTACTCGAGCGCCTGCGACGCCGAGCCCCTGGGAGCGAGCACCGTCAGCCTCGCCGAGACCTTGGTGGCACCGGCGCGGGCCGGGCGTCTGTCCGACGCGGGAGCAGCGCTGGAGCGCCTGGGCGTGGCCGAGCTGCCGCTTGGAACGGACGCGCCGGCCCGGCTCGCACAGCTCCGGGCCGACACCGCTCGCAAGCTGCCCGACTGCTGCGTCCTGCTCGCCGCCCAAGAAAGCAACGGTGTCGTGCAAGCTTCGATTCAGCCCTGCTGGAGGCGGCCGCGAAGTTGGAGATCGCAACGCTGGGCTGATCTACTTCCGGCCCGAAAAACAGCCCTCAGAAGCCGAGAATGGGACTCGAACCCACGACCCCTTCCTTACCATGGAAGTGCTCTACCAACTGAGCTATCTCGGCGTGTCGCGAGCGGGGCAGCTTTCCTCAAGCCGTGCTGCGCGATTGCTTGATCTTAGAGGCTCGCGACGTGCTTGGGGTCAGGCGACGAGGCGGCCGTCGCGGACGCGCCGGGCGAGGTCGGCGGACTCTTCGCGGATGACGGTGCCGTCCTCGAGCTGGATCGCCGGCAGGGCGCTCTCGCCGCCGGTCAGCTCGATGTAGTCGGTGCGCTTGGAGCGCGGGAAGGGCGGGTGCTTGACGACCTCGTAATCGACCCCGGCCTCGTCGAGCGCCTTCTGGACTTTCCAGCACGGGTGGGCGCCGATCTTCATCCACATCAGCGAGCAGCGGTGCAGCTTGACTGCCATGACTCCCCCTCTCGGAGCGTTTGCGCTCCTACGGTAACGCGACGGGAGTCGCCGGTGGGGCGCCTCCCTGCAAGAAAGAGAAAGACCCTCCCCGACCCACGGAGAGGGCCCCTCTTAAGCGGTTGCTCGGCGGCTATCAGGAGTCGAGTCCCGGGATCGGCTCGATCGGCAGCTTGCCGT
>DASZSJ010000095.1:0-8934 GCA_035548675.1 Solirubrobacterales bacterium | reverse complement strand
TGACCCGGCGCGATGCATCGAGCCGGGCGACGACCCGCTCCTGTCCCTCGCGCACGTTTGCGGCTCCGGTCTCGTCGAGGCGGTTACCGACGAGCTCGGCTAGCTGGTCGGACTCGACCCCCTCCGCCTCGATGTGAAAGTGGGCGTAGAGATCGGAGCCGAGCGACTCGACCAGGTCGATCTCGGCCTCGAAGGTCGTGCCTCGCTCCCGCTTCAGGTCCTCGCCGACGATCGCCGCGTCCTCGAAGCTCTCCGGGCGGAGCCCGGCGACGACGGGGCCGTCGGCGCGGCCCCCCGCCACGCCGACCTCGACCTCGACCGCGCCGATCGGCAGCTTCACCAGCCCGCCGCTGAGCTCGGCCCGCATGAAGTTCATCGCCGGCGAGCCGATGAAGCCGGCGACGAAGAGGTTCTTGGGATCGCTGTAGAGCTCGGCCGGGGAGCCGACCTGCTGGAGCTCTCCCACCCTCATCACCGCGACCCTGTCGCCGAGGGTCATCGCCTCGGTCTGATCGTGGGTGACGTAGACGGTCGTGGTGCCGAGGCGAGACTGCAGGCGGGCCAGCTCGGTGCGCATCTGCACGCGCAGCTTCGCGTCGAGGTTGGAGAGCGGCTCGTCGAGCAGGAAGGCCTTCGGATTGCGGACGATGGCCCGGCCCATCGCGACCCGCTGGCGCTGCCCGCCCGAGAGGTTGGCGGGGCGCCGGTCGAGGTGCTGGCTCAGGTCGAGGACCTCGGCCGCCTCCTTCACCTTGCGGTCGATCTCGGCCCGATCGGTCCCCGCCAGCTTCAGCGCAAAGCCCATGTTCTCGCGCACGGTCATGTGGGGATAGAGGGCGTAGTTCTGGAAGACCATCGCGATGTCGCGGTCCTTCGGCGGTCGCTCGTTGACCGTCGCTGTCGACGGCGAGGGCGGCAGGGTCGCCGCGGCCGGTTCTCATCTGGGCTGGCTGCTCTGGGCGGATGCGCTGCCGGAGGGCGTCCGCGACTCCTTCGCGGAGCGCCTCTGCGGGCCCGACGTGCTCACTCCGTGGGGGCTGCGCACGCCCTCCTCGACCCACCCGCTCTTTGCTGTGAACGCTTACCATCGTGGCGCGGTCTGGCCCTTCGATTCCTGGCTCGGTTGGGGGGGCCTGCGAGCGTCCGGCCGGTCCGAAGCGGCGGAACGGCTCCGTCGCGGAGTCCTCGGTGCAATCGAGGCAATCGGCGGCGCTCCCGAGCTGTTCGGGGTGAAAGCCGACGGCCCCTCGCCGATCCCGATCGCCAACCGGGTCCAGGCCTGGACCGTTGGCGCTCGCTGGGCGCTTGCACATGAGTGGGACGGCCGCGCCCCCTCGCTCTTCTGACGCCCATCCGACATTGACCCCGCTCTGATGTGGTCAATGTCGGATGGGCAGAGCGCCTGCGTCCTCGATCACTCGATATTCACCCGGAGTTTCCCGGTCGTTCACATCTTTCCCCTGCTAATCGCGAATTCTGGAGGTGACTTGAACGACTAGAAGAGGGAGACACCGATGGCTTCCCGTGTTGACATGCATTGCCACTCCACCGCTTCGCAGCTCTCGCGGCTGGGAGTTCAGCGCTCGCTCGGACTGCCCGAGTGCGCCACCCCTCCCGAGGAGGTCTACGAGCTCGCCAAGCGGCGGGGGATGGACTTCGTCACGATCACCGACCACGACACGATCGACGGTTGCCTCGAGTTGGCCGACCGTCCCGACTGCTTCGTCTCCGAGGAGCTGACCGCTCGCTTCGCCGGCGAGCCCCAGGCGGTTCACGTCCTCTGTTACGGGATCACTCCCGGAGACCACGAGTGGCTGCAGGCACACGCCGGCGACCTCGAGGCCTGCGCCGCCTTCCTGCATGAGAACGAGATCGCCTGTGCCCTGGCGCACCCGTTCTACAACGTCGACGCGCCGCTGACGCCGCGCCACCGGCGCCGCCTGGCCGAGCTCTTCCCGGTCTGGGAGGTGCGCAACGGCTCGCGCGCGGTGGAGCTCAACATGCCCGCCGCGATCTACGTCGAGACGCACGGTGGCACCGGCATCGGCGGCTCCGACGACCATGCCGGCGTGGACATCGGCCGCACCTTCACCGCGGTGCCCGCGGCCGCCACGCCGGAAGAGTTTCTGCGCCAACTGCGCGCTGGCGCCGCCACGGCGGGCGGCGAACAGGGCAGCGCCGCCAAGTGGGCCCACGCGGCAATGGCCCTCGCCACCCGCGCCCTCGTCCTCCCCGGCTCCGGGGCCCCTTCCCCCCGCGACGAGGAGCGAGGGCGCACCGGAACGGTCGATCCGGCGGCGGTGTTGAAGATCGCGCAGCGCGTCATCGGCGAGGGGGCGGCGCGGGAGGGCAAGGTCGCCGCCGACATCGGGCCCGACGACGCGCGCGCCCTGCTCGAGGCCTGGCTCGACGCGGTCGAGCTCGACCTGCGCGGCCGCGACCTGCTCGCCTACCTGCAGGCGGAGGGCTTCTCCCACGCCGACCTCTACCGCCGCGCCCGCCGCACCCATGAGCGGCGCCTGCGCCGAGCCGTCGCGCGGGGGACGAACAGCGCCCGCGAAGGCGACGTCGCCAGCGCGGTTGGCGGCCTCTTCGACGCCGTCATCCCCGCCGTGCCCTACGTGCCGGCGACCACCTTCCTCGGCGCCGAGAAGGCGAAGCTGGCCGGGCGGGCGGAACGACCGCGGGTGGCGCTGATCGCCGACGGGATCGGCTCCGTGCACGGGGTCAGCGCCACGATCGAGAAGATCCGCGAGCTCGGCGTCCCCGGCTTCGAGATCGAGGTCGTCGGCACCGACGCCGGCGTCGACCGCCGCCTGCCCGCTGCGGCCGAGCTGGAGGTCCCCTTCTACGAGGGGATGAGCCTTGGCGTCCCCGGCCTGCCGGGGCTCGCCGAGACGCTCGCCGAGGGGCGCTACGACGTCGTCCACGTCACCGCGCCGGGGCCGGCCGGCATTGCCGCGGCCCTGCTCGAGCGCATCGCCGGCACGCCGCTCGTCGCCAGCTACCACACCGAGCTCGTCGCCTACGCTGGCCTGCGCAGCGGCGACGGCGGGTTGGAGGCGCTCGCCAAAGGAGCTGTGGGAGCCTTCTACAACGCCCCCTCGCTGGTCCTCTCGCCGAGCCCGGCTGCGGATCGGTCGCTGCTCGCGCTTGGCGTCGAGCCCGGCAAGTTGGGCCGTTGGGAGCGCGGCGTCGACGTCTCCCGCTTCGACCCCGGCAAGGCCGCCCGCGCCGACTACCCGGGCGAGGTCAAGGTGCTCTACGCGGGCCGCCTCACCCGCGAGAAGGGCGTCGACCTGCTGGCCGAGAGCTTCCTGCGCGCCCGCGAGGCGGACCCGCGCCTGCACCTGCTGCTCGCCGGCGGCGGCCCCGAGGAAGGGGAGCTGCGCGCCCGCCTCGGCCAGCACGCGACCTTCCTCGGCTGGCTCGAGGGGGAGGAGCTGGCGCGCGCCTATGCCAGTGCCGACGTCTTCCTCTTCTGCTCGACCACCGACACCTACGGCCAGGTCGTGCTCGAGGCCGGCGCCAGCGGCCTGCCGGTGATCGCCGTCGCCGAGGGCGGGCCGGCCTCGCTGGTCGAGAACCGCCACACGGGCATGCTCTGCCAGGCCGACGCCGACCACGTCGCCGGCACGCTGCTGCAACTGGCCGCTTCGCCGCTGCTGCGCCGTCACCTCGGCTCATCGGCCGTTCGCACCGCCCGCGAGCGCTCCTGGGAGCGGGCGATGGAGCAGCTCGCCGGGGGCTACCGCCGCGTTCTCGGGGCGCAGGCGCCCGACCGGCTCTCGCCGCCCTCCGCCTTGGCGAATCCCGGCGCCGCCGCAGCCTCCGTGCAGGCCGCCTGAGCCACCCGGGACGACGATGCAGCCGGGGTACGATGGGCGCATCGACGATCCGGCGCTCTACTTCAACCGCGAGCTCTCCTGGCTCGACTTCAATCAGCGGGTGCTGGAGCTCGCCGAGGACCCCGCGGTGCCGCTGCTCGAGCAGCTGCGCTTCTGCTCGATCTACGCCTCCAACCTCGACGAGTTCTACATGGTGCGCGTCGCCGGGCTGTTCGACCAGCTCGACGCCGGCATCGACGCTCGCGGTCCCGACGGGCTGGCACCGGGCGAGCAGATCGACGCGATCCAGGCCCGCGTCCTGGAGTTGGACCGCCGCCTGCACGCCTGCTTCGAAGGCGAGCTGCGCCCGGCGCTGGCGGAGCAGGGCATCCGCATCGTCTCGCTCGGCTCCGCCAGCGAGGAGGAGCGCCGCGAGATCGATGTCCGCTTCAACGAGCAGGTCTTCCCGACGCTGACCCCACTGGTGATCGGCCTCGGCCGGCCCTTCCCATACATCTCCAACCTCTCGCTCAGCCTTGGCGTGCTGCTGCGCGACCCCGAGAGCGGCAGCGAGATCATCGCCCGGGTCAAGGTGCCGAAGGAGCTGCTCGGCCGTTTCCTCCCGGTCGGCGAGGGGGGCAAGGCGTTCGTGCCGCTGGAGGAGGTGATCGCGGCCAACCTCGACGCGCTCTTCCCCGGCACCGAGGTCGTCGACCACGGCTACTTCCGCGTCACCCGCGACGCCGACTTCACCGTCTCCGACGAGGCCGACGACCTGCTGCAGGCGGTCCAGGACGAGATCCGCCGCCGCCGCTTCGGCGAGGTGGTGCGACTGGAGATCGGCGCGGAGATGAACCCGAAGCTGCGCCAGCAGCTGATCGAGGCGCTGCGCCTGGAGGACCGCGAGGTCTACGACATCGACGGCCTGCTCGACCTCGCCGACCTGAGCGAGATCGCCGACGTGCCCGGCCACGCCGACCTGCGCTACGCGCCCTGGACGCCGGTGACGCAGCCGCGCCTCTTCGGCGAGGACGAGGAGCCCTGCGACATGTTCGCCGCGATCCGCCAGGGGGACCTGCTCGTCCACCACCCCTACGACTCCTTCGCCAGCTCGGTCGAGCGCTTCGTCGAGCAGGCCGTCGCCGACCCCGACGTGCTGGCGATCAAGCAGACGGTGTACCGGACCAGCGACGACTCGCCGCTGGTGCCGGCGCTGATCCGCGCCTCCGAACGCGGCAAGCAGGCGGTCTGCATGGTCGAGCTGAAGGCCCGCTTCGACGAGGAGGCCAACATCCACTGGGCTAAGTCCCTGGAGGAGGCCGGGGTCCACGTCGTCTACGGCATCCCCGGCCTGAAGACCCACGTCAAGGCGGTCCTGGTCGCCCGCCGCGAGGGCGACCGGGTGCGCGAGTACGTCCACATCGGCACCGGCAACTACAACCCGACCACGGCTCGCCTCTACACCGACCTCGGCCTCTTCACCGCCGACGAGGAGATCGGCGCCGACGTCGCCGAGATGTTCAACTTCCTCACCGGCTACGGCCGCCCGGCCCGCTCGCGCAAGGTGCTGGTCTCGCCGACGACGATGCGCGACCGCATCCTCGAGGAGATCGAGGCGACGGTGGCGGCGCACCGGGCCGGCGAGGAGGCGCGGATCGCGCTGAAGATGAACTCGCTGGTCGACGCCGCCTGCATCCGGGCGCTGTACGAGGCGTCGAACGCGGGGGTGAGGGTCGACCTCAACGTGCGCGGCATCTGCTGCCTGCGGCCGGGCGTGCCCGGGGTCTCGGAGAACATCCGCGTCGTCTCGATCGTCGGCCGCTTCCTCGAGCACTCGCGCATCTACTCCTTCCAGCGTGGCGAGGAGACCCGCGTGCTGATGGGCTCGGCCGACCTGATGCCGCGCAACCTCGACAGCCGGGTCGAGCTCGTCGCCCCGGTCGAAGACCCGGCGCTGCGGGCGGAGCTGCTCGACGTGATGGAGCGCTGCCTCGCCGACAACGCCAACGCTTGGGAGCTCGACGCGGATGGCATCTGGACCCGGCTCACGCCCGACAACGGCCGGCGCCGCAGCGTCCAGGAGGAGCTGCGCGAGAGCCACGCGGCCCGCGCCGCCGAGCAGCTCACCGCGGTCCCCGGCTGAGCGCTGGGCGCATCGATTTCCGGTAACGGGCCAGCCAAGGGAGATCGACCAGCAGCTTCGCGATCGTGTTCTTGGCCGCGCCGCTCAGAGCGCTTCCCGCTCTAAGTAGGTCGCCCAGGCGCTGCCCTGCGATCGATTTGCCACCGTATAGGTGGGTCGATCGATCGCAGGGCAGCGCGGGCTCCTCCAAGGTGCGGCTCAGGCGCCACAGGGTTCGCAAGCTTGGTGCCCTTTGCTCGCGGGGTTCTGTTGTGCTCGTGGGGATTTGTTGAATCGACCGGCTGGGGTCGATTCATGCTGAACCACTGGCCGATTTCCCCCGGCCCCGATCAATAGGATGGCTCGGTGCCGCGCCTCTCCCTCCTGCCCCGCGATCGGAGCTTCTTCGATCTCTTCATCGAGGCGGGCCGCAATACGGTCGAGGCCTCGCACCTGCTCGATCGGCTGATGGCCAACTGGCCGGATGCGGGCGAGCTCCCGCGCCAGATCATCGACGCCGAGCATGAGGGCGACCGGATCACCCACACCATCGTCCAGCGGCTCAACTCCACCTTCGTCACCCCGATCGACCGCGAGGACATCTACGCGCTCGCCACCCAGATGGACGACATCGTCGACTACACCGAGGAGGCGGCGGACTTCCTCGGCCTCTACAAGATCGAGGCGCCGATGGCCCAGGCCCAGGAACTGACCAAGGTGCTGGTCGCGGCCTGCGAGCAGCTGGCGATGGGGCTGGAGCACCTGCCCGACTTCAAGGACCTCGACAAGTACTGGATCGAAATCCACCGGCTGGAGAACGAGGGCGATCGGATCTCCCGCGACGCCGTCGCCTCGCTCTTCTCCAACGGCATCGACCCGATGGTCGTGATCCGCTGGAAGGACATGTACGCGGTGCTCGAGAACGCGATCGACGCGACCGAGACCGCAGCGCAGATAATCGAGGGCATCGTCATCAAGAACTCGTGACGGGCCCAGGCGTTGCCATACGGCGTCCTCGGTCGCTTACGTGCAGAGCACGCTGCGCTCCCTGCGTCCTTGTCTGGCAACGCCTGGGCCCGTCACGACCGCCGGCAGACGATGAGCTCTGACGTCATCCTCGTCATCGTCGTCTGCACGGCGCTGGCGTTCGACTTCACCAACGGCTTTCACGACACCGCCAACGTCGTCGCGACCTCGATCTCGACCGGGGCGGCGCGGCCGCAGATCGCGATCGGGTTCGCCTCGCTGCTCAACTTCGCCGGCGCCTTCATCTCGATCTCGGTCGCGGCGACGGTCGCCAACGACGTCGTCGACGCCGGCGTCGTCACCCCGACCGTGGTCTTCGCCGGACTGATCGGGGCGATCGCCTGGAACCTGATCACCTGGTCCTTCGGCCTGCCCTCGAGCTCCTCGCACGCGCTGATCGGCGGCGTCGTCGGCTCCGCGGTCGCCGCCGCCGGCTTCGACGCGGTACTCGCCGACGGCCTGGTCGGCAAGGTCCTGGTTCCGGCGGTGGTGGCGCCGATCCTCGCCCTGGTGGTGGCCGGGATCGCGATCGGCCTGGTCTACCGCATCGTCGGCAAGCAGCGCCCGGGCACGGTGACGCGCGGCTTCCGCTACGGGCAGATCGTCTCCGGCGGCCTGCTCGCCCTCGCCCACGGCACCAACGACGCGCAGAAGACGATGGGGGTTATCACCCTCGCGTTGGTCGCCAACGGCACCCTGGGCGCGAACGCCGATCCACCGCTCTGGGTGATCGTCGCCTCGGCGACGGCGATCGCGCTCGGCACCTACAGCGGCGGCTGGCGGATCATTCGCACCACCGGTACCCGCATCATCAAGATGGACGCCGCCCAGGGCTTTTCGGCCCAGGGGGCCGGCGCGGCCGTGATCCTCGCCTCGACCCACTTCGGCTTCCCGCTCTCGACCACGCACGTGATCAACGGCGGCGTGATGGGGGCGGGGGCGGCGAAACGGGTCTCGGCGGTGCGCTGGGGCGTCGCCGGCAACATCGTCGTCGCCTGGGTGCTGACGCTGCCGGCGGCGGCGACGATCGGCGCCGCCGCCTACGGGGTGACGCGGATCTTCGGCACCGGCGCCCTGGGGCCGCTGGTGGTCACGGTGGCGTCGCTGTCGTTGATCGCCGCCGTCTTCGCGCGGCGCGCACAGAGGGGGGCGCCGGTGGCGGCGTCGAGCGGATGATCGCGACGCTCGTCGAGGGACGGGAGCTGCTGGAGACGGTGGTCTACGCGACGATCGCCGGCGTCGGCGTCACCTTCGTCTTCTCGGTCGCGATCTGGGGTGTGGCGCGCTTTGCCGACCTCAACCGCAGCGATCGGCACCTCGCCGCCGGTGCCGCGGCGGCGGTCGCGGCGCTGGCGATGGCGGCGACGGTGGCCGCGGTCGTCGTCGGCATCATCGTTATGACCAGTAAGTAGCTCCTGCGTACACTGGAAGACGTGCGTACGGCTCGCAATGTGGCGATCGTGATGCTCTTGGCGCTGGGGGTGGCCTTCGCCCCTGCCGGCGGCAACGTCGTCGACACCGTCTTCACGGCGCTGACGATGGCCTTCCTGGCCGGGATCGTCTGGATGCTCTACACGCTGAGCCGCCAGAACCAGCTGACGCTGGCGACCCTCAGCGACGGCCGGCGGGCGATCTTCTACGCCGCCTTCGGCCTGATCGCCCTGCTGATCGCCGGCACCGACAAGCTCTTCTCCAGCGGTGGTGGCACGCTGCTGTGGATCATCCTGCTCGGTGCCTCGATCGTGGCGATCTGGCGGATCTGGCTCGAGGCCAACACGTACTGAGCGGGCGCGGCGGCGCTCGTTGCAGTTCCGCGGCCGAAATTTCACACAGCTCTGACTCCGTGCGCGCCACGCGTGCGCCGCCGCCTGGCAGGGTCGTCGCATGCCGTCAGAAGAGGTCAGGAGCAGGGCTCGCGGGGAGGTGGGGACCGCTTCGGTGGAGGCGGTCGCGGCCATC
>DASZSJ010000094.1:0-2988 GCA_035548675.1 Solirubrobacterales bacterium | reverse complement strand
GAAGCCGGGGTCTTCGACCGCGACCAGGTCGCCCGGCTTGGTCTGCGCCCCCAGCGCCCGCTCGATCCCGTCGAGGGCGCCGCTGACGACGGCGCTGGCGCCGGGGTCGATGCCGGCGGCGACGAAGGCCTCACTCGCGAGCTCGAGCAGCTCGGCGACGACCGGCTCGCCGCCGTAGAGCTGGGTGGGAGGCCGCAGCCGCGCGAGGAAGGGGCCGGGGTCGGGGAGCAGGGCGGGGTCCGGATTGCCGCTGGCGAGGTCGCGGGCTCCGGCGGGGATGGCGGCGCGCGAGAGGGCGCCGCCGAGCGGCGGCCGCCAGCTGACGCGCGAGCGGCTGCGCTCGTGGGTGACGACGACCCCGCGTGCGCGCAGCTCGCCGATCGCCGCCGAGACGGTGGTCGGGCTCACGCCCAGCTCTACGGCGAGGGCGCGGACGGCGGGCAGCGGATCGCCGGGGGCCAGGTCCCCGCGCTCGATCGCCAGCTCGAGGCTGGCGGCGATCGTCTGTGCGCTGTCGCCGCTTATTCGATACTGTGACATTGCAAATGACCAATCTGTACTGTAACAGATGAAGAGCAATCGCACGAAGCTGCGCCGCAAGCCGGCCCGCGGCTCCCACGAGCGGGAGGTGGTCGAGGCGATCCTCGACGAGGCGCTGGTCTCCCACCTCGGCGTCATCGACGACGGGCTGCCGGTGGTGATTCCGACCCTGCACGCGCGCCTGGGTTCGCGGGTCTACCTGCACGGCTCGGCCGCGAGCCGCGCCCTGCGCGAGTCCAAGGGGGCTGAGGTCTGCCTGACCGCGACCCTGGTTGATGGCCTGGTGCTCGCTCGCTCGGTCATGCACCACTCAGCCAACTACCGCTCGGCAATGCTCTTCGGCGCCGGAACCTGGGTCGAGGACGAGGCCGAGAAGATGGCGGCGCTGGAGGCCCTGGTTGAAAAGATCGTCCCCGGTCGTTGGGGCGACGCGCGCGTCCCCACCGCGAAGGAGCTGCGCGCGACCGCGGTCCTCTCGATCCCGCTCGAGGAGGCCTCGGCGAAGCTCAGGTCGGGCCCGCCGCAGGATGACGACGCCGACCTGGAGCTGCCGGTCTGGGCGGGCGTCGTCGGCCTGCGCACCGTCGCCGCCGCGCCCGCGCCCGACCCGTTGCTGGCCGCGGGCATCGAGCCGCCGCCCTACCTGGAGGATTTGCTGATGCGGGCAGGTTCGTAGGGGCGGGGGTCGAACACAGCCGCCATGAACAGAAAGCTCGATGTCGGCGGCACCCTCAGCCAGATCTTCTCCACCTACGGGGAACAGGCGAGCGTGCTGCTTCCGGTTGCCTTCGTGATCTACCTGGTCGTGGCGGTGGTCAACGCCATCCTCTTCGACAACTTCCTGCTGGCGGCGACCCTTGGGCTGGCGGTGACCGTGGTCGCGGCGACCCTCTACCAGGGCATGGTGGTGACCCTGGTCAAGGACGTCCAGGACGGCCGGCGCGACTACTCGGTCCAGGACCTGATCGACCAGGCCTGGCCAGTGGTCCTGCCGCTGATCGGGGTCGGCATCCTGGCCGGCATCGCGATCGGCATCGGCTTCGTCCTCTTCATCGTCCCCGGCTTGTTCCTGCTGACGATCTGGGCCGTGATTGCGCCGGTGATCGTGGTCGAGCACAGCGGCGTGATCGACGCCTTCGGTCGCTCCCGCGCGCTGATCAAGGGCAACGGTTGGCAGGTTTTCGGCGTGATCCTCGTCGTCTTCCTGATTGCCGCGATCGCCAACTTCGTGCTCGGCGCGATCGGCGCCGGGATCTCCGACAGCTTCGGTATGCACCTGATCGTCAACCTGATCGCCTCGACGCTGACGGCGCCGATCGCGGCGCTGGCCGCTTCGACGATCTACTTCAACCTGCTGCCGCGGGCGAACGAGCCAGCCACTGACGCTCCTTCGCCCGCATCACCGGCGTAGCGAGGAGGCTGCCCGCGCGGCGCTGGGCGGCGCGCAGGCGTGAGTCGTTGCCGGCCGGCAGCAGCTTGGCGAGCTGGCGGTACTCGCGGGAGACCTGGCTCGTCCTGAAGACCGCCGCGATCGCCCCGAGCAGCTCGGCGGCGTCCGCGACCTCGCGCCTGGCGATCTCCTCGCCCTCGACCGCGATCCGCAGCTCGGCCGGGTAGTTGCGGGCCGGGGGCGGCTCCGGCATCGTGGCGCAGGCGGCGGCGATCGCCTCCCTGATCTCGCTATGGGTCGTCGCGATGTCGCGCGAGCGGGCGCGCGCCCTCCCTTTGCCCTCCTTGGTCGCGACCAGGCGGGCGCCGCCGAGCTCGCCCGCGTCGCACTCCTCGAGCATCCAGCGGTCACCGCTGGCGAGCAGGATCGGCACGCCCTCCGCCGCCAGCGCCTGCGCGTAGACGCGCGTCTCGCTGAGCGGCACGCCGTCGAGCGAGACCTCCATCTCCCAGATGAAAGTGTGCGAGCAGAAAGCGCGCGGGTTCTTGGTGGCGGCGTGGTGGCCGAGCATGACGACGGCGTCGAGTGGCCCGCCGTGGGCCTTCGCCATCGAGGGCTCCGTCTCGGCCAGGGCGAGGTCGGCGATCGGGCGCACCTCGACCCCCGCCGGCATCCGCTCGCGTTCGACGTTGGTGCCGACCATGTGCCAGTCGCCGACCGAGATGCGCTCGGCCCCGGCGCCGCGCAGCGCCCCGATCGCAATCAGCACCTCGTCGGTCATCAGGCGCCGCCCGCGCGCGTAGGCCCCCGGGTGCGAGGGCAGGCAGTCGCGGTAGTCGTCGATGCCGGCGATTCCCTCCATGTCGGCGGCGATGAGGACGTTCATGGCGGCCCAGACTAGATGACTGGTTCGGGGTGGTTGGTCGAACACTGATGTTGTTCTGGCGGGGATGTGGGGGGCATGGCGGGTGTGCCTCTGCGGGAATTGATGTCGCACGCGCCCGCGAAGCGGGCGCTTAGCGACAATTTGAGAGCGCGGGCTATGCCCGCGCTTAGAA
>DASZSJ010000093.1:0-15138 GCA_035548675.1 Solirubrobacterales bacterium | reverse complement strand
GTGCCGAGTGTCTGGTTTGCCACCGTATACGTGGGTCAACTCAACACTCGACACCGCGGGCTCGCCCAAAATCGCCTGTCGGTCGGCTTCTGCCTCTTCCTGGGTCCGTTGCTGACGAAATTCGTGGAATCAATCATCTAGACGGCGGCGGGCTCGGCGACGTCGTCGCAGAGCCAGCGGCGGCCGTAGCGGCGCATGTCCTCGACCAGGGGCACCAGCGCCTCGCCCTTCTCGGTCAGCGCGTACTCGACCCGGGGCGGTACCTCGGGGAAGGTGTGCCGCTCGACGATCCCCTCCTCTTCAAGTGCCCGCAGCCGCAGCGAGAGCGTGCGCGGGCTGATCCCCTCCAGCGAGCGCTCCAGCTCGCAAAATCGACTAGACCCCTCGGCCAGGTCGCGGATTACCAGGAGCGTCCACTTGCCGCAGACGATCTCGGCGGTGCGGCAAACGGGACAGCTTGCATTTGATGCGGCGCTCATGGCGAAAACGAGGCAAATCGTGCGTAGCGACCTCGCTTCAAGAAGTGTAGCGACATGGCTTCACTTACTGAAGTGTTGGCGGAAGCCAGGCTGGATCTGGGTTTCAGCGATGCAGAAAGCTAAAGCGCGAGGCCCGCCGCTCCGATGGAGAGGCCATGCCGTCGACACCCGCGCGCCCGGGCCCCTCGGACGGGGGCTTTGTGCTGATCGAGGTCCTGGTCAGCGCACTGATCCTCGCGATCGTCGCCAGCGGCGTGCTCGCCCTGCTGCAGAGCATGACCCACGCGGCGGGAGACCAGCGCGACAGCTCCAAGGCCTACGCCGTCGCCCAGGAAGACCAGGCGCGGCTGCGGGCGATGCAACTCGGCGTCCTCAACAACCTCAACCAAACGACGCACCCCAAACTCGACGGGACGACCTTCAACGTCGAATCAAGCGCCGTCTTCATCAACAACAAAGCAAGCACCACCACCTGCAGCGGCAGCGGCGACGAAGTCAAGCCCGACTACGTGCAGCTGACGAGCAAAGTCACCTGGCCCGGCATGGGCGACCGCAAGCCGACCGTAATTCGCAGCATCTTCTCGCCGGTCAACGGCTCGGTCGACCCCACCACCGGTGCCCTGGCGATCTCGACCCTCAACGCCGCCGGTGGGCCGCTCTCCGGTGTGGGGCTCGAACTGACGGGGGCGAAAACCGCGGTGGCGACGAGCGACGCCAACGGCTGCGCCGTCTTCGTCGAAATGCCAGAAGGCAACTACACGCTGAAACCCTCGGCGCCCGGCCTCGTCGACGAAAACGGCAAACCGCCGTCGTCGAAGAAAGTCGGGGTGACGGTGGCGATGGCCAGCCCGATCGAACTGCGCTACGACCTGCCCGGCTCCTTCACCACGGCCTTCGCCTACCGGGTCGGCAGCACCTCTGAATTCAGGGAATCGAGCCAGAGCTCGATCATGGCCTTCAACCAAGGCATGGAGACGGCCAAGGCGTTCAGCCCGGCCGGCGGCCTCCCCGCGCCCACGATCGAAGCCACGGGGCTCTTTCCCTTCACCACCCCCTATGCCGTTTACGCCGGCTCCTGCACGTCGAACAACCCCAACCCGGGCAGCGACCCGAAAGGGGCGGGAGCGGCTGCTGTCACCCCGATCACCGTGCCGCGCGGGGCGGCGTCCCCCCCGCCCATTCCGACCGTGCAGGTGCCGGCTCTCAATCTCACGGTCAAGACCGGCAGCACCCCGATCGTCGGCGCCAAAGTCAGGGTCACCGGCACCTGCTCCTTTGAACGGATCTATTCCACGGTCGAAAAGACGATCGAAAAAGGGTCGGAAAAAATCGTCGAAAAAGGCGTGCTCGCCGACCCGGGCCTGCCGTGGGGGACCTACGAAGTGTGCGCCTCGGCGAAAGTCGGCAGTACCAACCGGCGGATCAGGGCCAAAAACGTCACGGTCCAGAACCTGACCAGCGGCACTCTCCTCAACCTCGACGTCTCGGGCTCCGGCTCGGAAAGCAACCAGACATGCTGAGGGAGCGGCTCAAGCTTGCCGACGAGCGGGGCACGACCCTGGCCGAGCTGGTGGTCGGCATGGGTCTGGGGATGATCGTGCTCACGGCCCTGACGATGGTGATCATCGTCTCGATGCACGCCAGCGCGCGGGTCAGCGCACGCGTGCACGCAACCCAGAACGCCCGCATCTCACTGGCAAAGGTGATCGAAGAGCTGCACTCGGCCTGCGTGGTGCCCAAGTTCGCTCCGATCCTCGCCGGGAGCAGCGGCACCTTGCTCAATTTCAGCCATGCGCCGGCCTCCGAAGGAGCCGCGGCCGCGGCAAAACCCATCCGCAGCGAACTTCTGCTGGACGGAACGAGCCTCGTCCAAACCGACTACCCATCGC
Source organism: Solirubrobacterales bacterium (assembly GCA_035548675.1). Taxonomy (GTDB): domain Bacteria; phylum Actinomycetota; class Thermoleophilia; order Solirubrobacterales; family 70-9; genus VRUE01. The sequence continues at coordinate 12,770 of DASZSJ010000093.1, read as the reverse complement.
TGGGCACGACGCCGCCGTCCTTCTCAGAAGAAGCAATCGGGACCCAGACGCTGGCCACGAACATCGTCCCCACCTCACCAACCACCCCGATCTTCAGATACTTCAAGTACTCACAGGGAGAATTGGTCGAACTCCCGCAGAAAGAACTCGACGCGACCGAAGCCAGCTCGGTGATCCAGGTCAAGGTCGCCTTCACCGGCCTGCCCACCACCGGGTCCACGACTGACAAAAGCGTCGGCGCCAGCGTCGAGAACAGCGCCATGCTCCGCCTCACCCCACCATCGTTCCGCAAAGAAGCTGGGAGCCCACCATGCCAGTAAGAAAGAGCCTCGCGGACGAGCGGGGGTTCACGATGATCATGACCACGATCGGCCTCTCGATGGTCGCGGTCATCGCCCTCGTCGCGGTCGCCGCCGTCAGCGGCGATACCAACCCCACCGGCCGCGACCTGCAGCGCAAGCGTGCCTACGAGGCAGCCAAAGCCGGGATCAACGACTACTCCTTCCACCTCCACGCCGACAACGGCTACTGGGCCAAGTGCACGAAAGTCGACTCACCCAGCGCGGTCAACCAGCCGGGCTCGACCGCCAACCGGCGCCAGGTCCCCGGCGACTCGGGCGCCAGCTACGCAATCGAACTGCTGCCGGCAAACGACGCCCCGGCCTGCGACCCGACCACACTCGCGACCGCGACGCAGACGATGCTCGAGTCGCTCGGCTCGAGCAAGGGCACCTTCCGCATTCGTTCGACCGGCTTCGTCGGCAAAACCCAGGTCTCGATCACAGCCATGTTCAGGCCCTCGAGCTTCCTCGACTACGTCTACTTCACCCAGTTGGAGACCTCCGATCCGGCCACGTACGGAAGCGAATCGGCGATCAAAGGCGCTTACGAACAATGTTCGAAGACACTGCTAGAAGGCCGCAACGACGCCAAAATCCCCAACTCGGGCGGGCAGTACTGCCGGGTCATCTCCTTCGTCAGCGGCGACTCGATCAATGGCCCTCTGCACACCAACGACGCCTTGGTCATCTGCGGCAAACCCGATTTCGGTCGCAGCCCCAGCGACGCGGTCGAGGTCAGCTCGCCGCCGAAAGGCTGGTACCAAACCTCCGAAGTCCCCCACTCCGGCTCCAGCTGCTCGGGCTCACCGCACTTCGTCGGCACCTACCTGACCAACTCGCCGGCGCTGATCCCGCCGGCGACCAACGAACAGCTGGCGAAAATCGCCGAACCGTCGTTCAAGTACGAAGGACAGGTCCATATCTGCCTCAGTGGCAGCTCGATGACCGTCGCCAGGAAGGGCACCAACTGCGACAGCGAAGTGCTCTACTCGGGCCCCCTGCCGGGCAACGGCGTCGTCTACGTCTCGAGCACGCTCTGCTCGGGGGCCTACTCGCCGTTCGAAGTCACCTACCCCGAAACCTCGACTTGCGGCAACGCTTACGTCCACGGCTCCTACTCCGGACAGCTGACGATCGCCACCAGCAACGACATCATCATCGACAGCGACACGACCGCCAGTGCCGACGAAGCGATGCTGGGGCTGATCGCCAACAACTTCATCCGCATCTACCACCCATTCAAAAACGTGGTGGTAAACAAATGGACCGGGCAGACCGAATGCCAGAACAGCTCCGGCTCGGTCAGCGACCTCGAAATCGACGCGGCGATCCTCGCGATCAACCACTCCTTCGTCGTCGATAACTACGACTGCGGCGACTCGCTCGGCACCCTCAAAGTCACCGGGGCGATCTCGCAGAAGTACCGCGGCGCGGTCGGCACAACCGGCGGCACGGGCTACCTGAAGAGCTACAACTACGACGATCGCCTGCACACGATCACACCCCCCAGCTTCATCCAGCCGGTCGAATCGGACTGGGTGATCGGGCGCGAGACCGTCGGCTAAGCGGTTTTTCGATTTCTGGGTAGTTGCAGGCCAAAGGTTCTGTGGCCGAACGGTCGATGCAAGACCCGTGGCGCGAGCGCGGTTGGCGTGCGCCCACCCCCTGCCGATGATTTCCCGCTTCCAGAAGAACAAGAAGAAAGGCGCTACCCAGGTCGGGCTCGAGATCGAGTCGGGCAGCATCGCCGCAGCCGAGGTCCAGGTCAACGGCACGGCACGGGTCACGGCGACGGCGATGGCGCCGCTGCCAGCGGAGGCCTTTCGCGACGGCGAGGTCGCCGACCCCGGCGCGGTCGCCGAGGCCCTCTCCACCCTCTTTTCCGAGCACAAACTGAGCAAGCGCGTGCGCCTGGGGATCGCCAACCAACGCGTCGTCGTGCGCACCCTGCGACTGCCGGCGATCGAGGACCCACAGGAGTTGAGCGCCGCTGTCCGCTTCTCGGCCCAAGAGCAGATCGCGATGCCGCTCGACCAGGCCGTGATCGACCACCGCGTCGTCGGCGGCGTCGGCTCGGTCGACGGGGCGGCGCCGCAGATCGACGTGATCGTCGTCGCCGCCCGCCACGACATGATCTCCGCTTCCTTGAAGCCACTGCGCGACGCCGGACTCGAGCCGATCGGGGTCGACCTCTCCGCCTTCGGCATGATCCGCGCCCTCGGTGAGGTCGCGCACGGCACGAGCGACGGCGCGGACCATCAGCCGCCCAGCGGCGCGGTGCTCTACTGCAACGTCGGCGACGTCACCAACCTCGCCGTTGCCAAGGGTCGGTCCTGCCTCTTTACCCGTGTCTCGCCGGTCGGCCTCGGTGACATCGCCGCCAGCCTCGCCTCGGGCACCGGACTGAGCCAGGAGCACGCCCGCCTCTGGCTCGACCACGTCGGCCTCGCGACCCCCGTGGAGCAGATCGAGGGCGATGCCGGCGTCGTTGCCAAGGCCCGCTCCGCGCTCGAGACCGGCGCCGCCTCCCTACTCGACGAGTTGCGCCTCTCGCTCGACTTCTACGCGGCCCAGGAGGGTGCGGTGCAGGTGGAGCGCATCGTCCTCTGCGGCCCCGGCAGCGTCGTCCCCGGCCTTGCCGCCCAGATGGAGCCCGCCCTCGCCCTGCCGATCGCGGTCGGACAGCCAGAGGCCCTGGCCGGACTCGACCCCGCCTCCGCGGCCCGCCTCACCTTGCCCTTCGGCATTGCCCTGGAGCGCTAGCCCGATGCGCCCCGTCAACCTGATTCCGAGCGAGGAGCGCAGCGGCGAGCGGCGGCCGATGCGTGGCGGGCCGCTGGCCTACGTGATCGTCGGTGCCCTTGCGGCGGCGGTGCTGGGCGTCGCCTTGCTGACGATCACCAACAACCAGATCTCCGACAGCAAGGCTGAAATCGCCAGCCTGGAAAGCAAGGTAGCGGCGGTCGAAGCGCGCGCGCAGTCGCTCAGCGCCTACACCCAGTTCCACGACCTGCACCAGCAGCGGGTCGCGACGATCACGAGCCTCGCCGACAGCCGCTTCGACTGGGAGCGGGTGATGCGGGAACTGGCGCTGATCCTGCCGGGTGACGTCTGGCTCACCAACCTGAGCGGCACCGCCTCCCCCGGCGTCTCGGTCGAGGGCAGTTCCGGCATCTCGCTGCGCTCTGGAATTGCCGGGCCGGCGCTGGAAATGACCGGGTGCGCGAGCGGCCAGAAAGCGGTCGCCGGCTTCGTCCAGGCGCTGAAGGAGATCGACGGGGTGACCCGCGTCGGCATGCAGTCCTCGGCTCTGGGCGAGGCGAGCGGCAGCTCCTCCGGCGGCGGCAGCTCCGCCTCGGGCACCTGCCAGACGCGCAACTTCATCGCCCAGTTCCAGCTGGTGGTCGCCTTCGACGCGGCGCCGGTCCCGCCGACGGGCGAAGGCGAAGGCGAAGCCGTCGCCCCCCCCGCCCCTGAAACCCAGACCACGAGCGAAGGGGAAGCGGGCGGCGAAACTCAGACCACGAGCGAAACGAGCGGCGAATGAGCTCCTCAAACCGCCTCATCGTCTCGATCCTCGCCATCGCCGCGCTCGCGATCGCCTTCTGGATGCTCGCGCTCGGGCCGAAGCGCAAGGAAGCGGATGAGCTCTCGAGCCAGGCCGGTCAGCTGCAGTCCTCGCTGGCCGCGGCGCAGGCGCAGGTGACCGAAGCCCTCACCGCCAAGCGGGAATTCCCGAATGACTACAGGCAGCTGGTCGTGCTCGGCAAGGCGGCGCCGGCGGGCGAGGAAACCGCCTCGCTGCTGGTCGAGCTGAACCAGATCGCGCACGAATCGCACGTCAGGTTCGAAAGCATCCTGCTCAACGGCGATGGCGGGGAAAGCGAAGGCAGCGCAGCTGCGACCGGCTCCGCCGCGCCGCCGACCGAGGTCGCCGCCTCGCTGCTGCCGCTCGGAGCCGCGATCGGCCCAGCCGGCCTGGCAGCGATGCCCTACAGCCTCACCTTCAGCGGCAACTTCTTCCACATCGCCGACTTCATCAAGGGCATCGACTCCCTGATCGACACGCAGGCGAACGCGGTCGCCGTCGACGGGCGTCTGGTGACCCTGGACGGCTTCGCGCTCAGCGCCGGCACCGGCGGCTTCCCCCACCTCAACGCCAGCTTCGCGGTCACGACCTACGTGACACCGCCCAATCAGGGCGTGACGGCAGGGGCGACGCCGACCGCACCGGCGCCCTCGATCGCGAGCCCGGCCGGAGCGACGCAGGCGGCGTCCACCGCGGGCACCGAAACGACCGCGAGTACGACCGCCGAAACGGAGCCGGCACAGTGAACTTCCTCAAGAAGGGCCCCGAGCTGAAAATGCCCGAGCTCGAGTTGCCGGACTTCCTGCTCGACGTCTACTACGACCTGCGCGAGCGTCACCTACTGCCGCTCGTCGCGCTGCTGATCGTGGCGATCGTCGCCGTGCCCTTCCTGCTCGGCGGCTCCTCGGAATCCGAACCGGAAGGCGGCGAAAGCGCCGTCGCCACGCCGAGCTCCGTGCCGACGAGCAAGCTGGTCGTGGCGAAATCGGCACCGGGCCTGCGCGACTATCGCCGCCGGCTCGGCGACGAGCACACCAAGGACCCCTTCGTCCAGCAGTACTCGAAGGAAGGCGAAGGCGGCGGGGGATCGGGCCCGGGCGGCGATGCCGCGCCGGGCGGAGGCGAAGAAGGCGGCATCACGATCGAACCGAACGAAACCGGCGGTGGTGCCGGCAGCGAATCCCCCCTTCCGCCCGAAGAATCCAACGGCGAACCGCCCGCCGGCGGGCAGCTCAAGTACTACTCGTGGGCGATCGACGTCCGCGTCACGCCGGTCGCCGCGGACAAGGGCAAGGACAAACCGAAGCCAACAGTCCGGAAAAACCTGCCGGACATGACGATGCTGCCCAGCCGCAGCGTGCCGGCCCTGACCTTCATCGGCGTCACCAAGGACGAAAAGCGGGCGGTGATGCTCGTCTCCGACAGGGTCAGCGGCCTCTTCGGCGACGGCATCTGCGTCGTCGGCTCGGAAGCCTGCCAGTTGCTCGCGCTCGAACCCGGCCTGCCGGAGACCGTCGTCTACGGCGCCGACAGCCGCACCTACCGGATCGAACTGATCAAACTGCGCCTGCTGAAGACCGACAAGCTCAACGTCGCCCCGCTCGGCCCGTCGAAGAAGAGCAGCAAGGACAGGGAAGGTAAGAAGGCCGGCGAGGGCGACGCGCGTCCTTAAAGGATGGCGTAGGTCGCCGTGCGTGCCCGGGTGCATCACGAACCCTGGCGCTGACTGATCGATTGACCCCGCATACGGTGGTCAATCGATCACTCGGCACCCAAGGGGCCCCCACACCCGGCGGAAGCCGGCTGAGCCGCGCAACTCCGCCGCCGCCGGACGTGCGCGAGGGTTTCGTCAGTTCCTCCTAGCCCAGATACAGGTCGATCAGCTGGTTGCCGGCGAGCAGGCCGATGACGCCGCCCAGCGCGAGGAAGGGGCCGAAGGGAATCGCCATCTTGCGGGCGCCGGCGCCGTGGCGGGCGATCAGGGCGAGGCCGACGGCGCTGCCGATCAGGAGCGCGGCGAGGATCGCGGGGCCGACCGCGCGGCCGAGGAAGAGACCCATCGTCGCCGCCAGCTTGACGTCGCCGAGGCCCATGCCCGCCGGGTAGGCGAGCGCGACGAGGAAGAAGACCCCGCCGGCGGCCACGGCGGCGATCGCGCGCTCGGGCAGGCCGGCAGGGTCGGTCGGCGCGGCGATCGCCAGGCAGATGACGGCGCCGGCGATCAGGACCTTGTTGGGGATGATCCGCCGCTCGAGGTCGGTCAGCGTGACGATCGCCAGCAGCGTGACGAAGACGAGCCCAATCGCCGCCTCGGCCGCGTCGTCGCGGTAGACGAGCACCGTGGCGACGAACAGCAACCCCGTCGCCAGCTCGGTCAGCGGATAGCGCGCCGAGATCCGCGCTCCGCAGCAGCGCGCCCGCCCTCCCAGCAACAGCCAGGAGAGGACCGGCACGTTGTCGCGAGCGGCGATTTGGGCGCCGCAGGCCGGACACTCCGAGCGGGCGAAGGCAACCCCGATTCCCCGCGGCACCCGGTGCGCCACGGCGGTGGCGAAGCTGCCCGCGGCGAGGCCCAGCAGGAGGGCGATCAGGGCAGCGCCGATCATCGGCGGAGTTCTACCCGAGCCGGTGGATGAAGCCATGCGGCCGCACCGATCGGCATTGCCAGGCAGCATGCGAAAAGATGTTTGCCCAATGGCGGGAGTGGCAATCGTCGTCTTCAGCGACTTGGTCGACTCAACCGCCCTGCTGGCAAGCCTCGGCGACGATCGGATGGACGCGGTCCGCCGGGCGCACGTGGAGTACGTGACCGATGCGGTCACCTCCAACGGCGGACGCGTGATCAAGACGCTGGGCGACGGTGTGATGTCGAGCTTCGACAGCGCCCTCGGCGCGCTGCAGGCGGCGGCGGCGATCCAGGCCGCGGTCGAGCGGCAGGACGCCGAGCAGGGCGAGATCGGGATCGCCGCGCGGGTGGGGGTCGCGGCCGGCGAGCCGATCGCCGACGGGGACGACCTGCACGGGATGCCGGTGGTGATCGCCAGCCGCCTCTCCTCCGCCGCCGGGACGGGTGAGGTCCTCGTCCAGGATCTGGTCCACGCCCTGGTGGCGTCACGGGACGGGATCTCGCTGGGGGAGGCGCGGGAGTACGAGCTGAAGGGGGTGCCCGCCCCGGTGCGGGCGTCGGAGCTGCTCTGGCGCGAGCTCGTCGACGCGGACGGGCAGGACGGCGATCGGTCCACCGGCCCCATCCGCCTGCCCCCAACGCTCGCCGCCTACATCGAGGAGCCGTTGATCGGCCGCGACGGGGAGATCGCGACCCTGCGCGAGGCGACCGAGCCGCGCCCAGGCCGGCGCGCGGCGCTCGTTCTCGGGGAACCCGGAATCGGGAAGACCCGCCACGCGGCCGCGGCCGCCGCCGAGGCCCATTCCGAGGGGGTGACGGTGGTGCTGGCCCGCTGCCCGCCGGAGTCCGTCGTCCCCTTCGAGCCGTGGGTGCGAGCGATCGGCGAGCTGGCGGGCGCCGGTGACGAGGCCTGGCGCGCCACACTGGCCGAGGCCGCCGGCCCGGAGCTCTCGGCGCTGGTTCCGGAGCTCGACCAGGGCGAGCGGTTCGCGGAGCAAGCAAATGCCAGTGGGATGGTCGCCGCCGAGGGCGGCCGCTATCGCCTCTTGCGCGGCATCGGCGCCGCCCTGGGATGCACCGCTCGAGGCGGCCCTCTCCACCTCCTCCTCGACGACGCCCAGTGGTGCGACCCCGCCTCCGCGCAAGCGCTGGGGCACCTGCTGGAGAGCCCGCCCGTCGCCGAGCTGGTGCTGGTGGTGACGGCCCGCGAAGGCGAGATGCGACCGGGGCACCCGGTCTCGAGGGCGCTCACCGACCTGCGCCGCACGGGCGATCTGGCCGAGCTGCGGCTCACCGGCCTCGATGCGACGGGAGTGGCGGCGCTGGTCGGCTCCCGGCTGGGGCGGGCGATCACGCCCGCGCTCGCCGCGCGCCTGCTCGACCGCACCGCGGGCAACCCGTTCTTCGCCGGCGAGCTGGCGCGCGACCTCGACGGTCAGGGCGCCCTGCAGGAGGGCGACGTGCTCGATGCGGTGCCCGCCCCCCGGGCCGTGGCGGATCTGGTCGAGGAAAGGCTGGCGCAACTCGATCCCGCCACCGAGCGGTTGCTGACGGCGGTTGCCGTGATCGGCCCCGCGGCGCCCGTCGATCTGGCGGGAAGGGTGGCCGGGCTCGATCGCGACGAGGCCGACGCCGCCGCTGGCGACGCGCTCGCGGAGCGGCTGGTCGAGGACGTGACCGCGGCAGAGCGGACGATCGCGTTCACGCACGCGCTCGTGCGCGAGGCGCTGCTCGCGGAGACGAGCGACGCCGCCCGCACCCGCCTGCACCTGGCGACGGCTCGAGCGCTGGAGGGAGAGGGCGCGGCCGAGCCAGCCGAGCTCGCGCGCCACTACGGGCTCGCGGTGGCGCTGGCTGGCGCCGAGGCGGCGATCGCCGCGCACGAGGCCGCTGCCACCGCCGCTGCCTCCGGCCACGATCACGAGGGAGCCGCCGCCCATCTGCGCCAGGTCCTGGCCCTGCTGCCCGAGGCCGATCTCGCCGAGCGGGCGTCGACGCTGCTCGACCTCGGCGAGCAGGAGTTCCTCAGCGCCAACATGGCGCGGGCGCGAGAGGCGTTCCTCGCCGCGGTGGAGGCGGCGCGAGCGACGGGGCAAAGCACCGTCCTGGCCCGCGCGGCCCTGGGCTTCGCCGGAGGCGACATCGGCTTCGGCTGGGAGTCGGGCGGTGACGACCCCGCCTCGGTGTCCCTCCTGCGCGAGAGCCTGGAGGCCCTGGGAGACAGCGAGCCACGCATGGCGCTGAGGATCACCTTCCGGCTCGCGTACCTGTCGATCTACACCGATGAAGATGAGGTCCCCACCGCCCTCGCGCGGCGGGCGCAGGAGCTGGAACAGCGCCTCGGGGACGCCGAGGCTCGGGTCCTGGCCCGGTTCACGGTGCTGGCGACGCGGTTCACTCACCGGGCCGATCCACTTGACGCCGAGGGGTTCTTCCGGGACCTGGAAGCCATCCTCGACCTGCTTGCCTCGGCGGAGCAATGCGGCCGCGAAGACCTGCTCTTCCGGGTCGTGCAGTGGTCGGCCGTCGTCCACTACATCATGGCGCGCATCCCCGAGTGCGAGCGGGCGGTCGAGCGAGGAGCTGAGATCGCCGCCCGCCTCGGCAGCCCCCGCTTCGCCTGGGAGGTCGACTTCAACCGCGCGATGAGGCTCTTCGATCGCGGCAAGCGCGACGGGGCGGAAGCCATGATGCGCCGCGCCGGGGCGGTGGTCCGTCGCCTGCGACCCGACATCCACGTCCTTGCCGAGCTGAGCATGGCGACGACGGCGAGCTGGATCTATGACGGCGACGCGGAGATGCAGCGATTTGCCTTCGAAGCGATGGACGAGGGAATGCCGCGCGGCTTCGTGCTGGCCGCAGGGGCGGCTTCGACGGCCAACGCAGGTGACCTCGAGACGGCTCGGGCGCGGCTCCGCTCCCTGCTCGAGAACGACCTGGAGCGGTTGCGGTACCCGGACGGGCACCTTCCCGCGTCCATCGTCGTCCTCGCCAACACGGCGGCTCTGACCGGGGACCGCGAGTCGGGAGCAAGGCTGCGGCCCCTGCTGGAGCCGATGCGCTCCAGGCTGATCGTGGCCACTCCTGGGCTCGCCTTCGCCGTGCCGGCCGAGATGTCGATCGGACAGCTGGAACTGCTCGCCGGCCGCCCCGATGCCGCCGTCCGGGAGTTGCGCTCCGCCAGCGAGCGCGCGGACCTCGCCGAGCAGGTATGGGTGAGCGCCTGGAGTCGGGTCGATCTTGCCAGGGCCCTCCACCTCGCCGGCGATACGGAGCAGGCTCTCGCGGTGCTCGCCGAAGCCGAAGCCATCTCCTCTCGCCACGGCGTCGGCTGGACCACCGGCCTCGCGGTGAAAGCCCGGGCCGAGATCGAGGCTCGGGAGCCCCCGACCGCTCCGCGGTCCCGTCGGCGTTCGAGGCCAATCCGTGCGCTTGGAGCGCGCGGCGGACGACGCGCGCTGGCCGCCATGGTGCGCGACCTGAACGACGAAGAGCTCGAGCGGCGCTTCGCCGAGCCGCGGCGCCAGCGGGCCCTGATACGAGCGATGGCCCGGGGATTCCAGCCCTCGCAGGCGGCGGGGTTCCGTGGGACGATCGTCTACGAGCTGCAACCCTTCGCGATCGAGCCGCCCCCCGACGCCCCCTGGCGCTGGGCGATCGAGGCCGACGCCAAGACCGGTCGCGCGCAGCTGGTCGAGCCCGCCCCCCTCGACCCTGCGGTGACGATCCACTTCGGCCTCGCCGACTGGGCGCGAGTGATGGCTGGCGTCGAGGACCCGCTATCGGTCATGGTCACGGGTCGCGGCAGCGTCGAGGGAGACGTCCTCCTCGCCGCGCGCCAGGAGGCGATGTTCGGCGTCAGGTAGCCGCGAGGCCAGCCGTCGCCTGCGATCGATCGCGGCGCTCGCGCAGGCGGACGCGCAACCCGTCCGGCACCATCGTGAAGCCGAAGGACTCGCGCACCGGCTGCCCCGATTCGTCCAGCTCGATCTCGAAATTCCGGGCGAGCGTCCCCAGGGCGGCCTTCGCCTCGAGAAAGGCGAGGTTGCGACCGGGGCAGAAGCGCGGCCCGGCGCCGAAGCTGAGCGATTTCGGCGCCCGCGTCTCCTCGCTGTCCTCCAGCCAGCGCTCGGGGTAGAAGTCCTCGCTGCGGCCGGCGGCGGCGCGGGTCGCCCGGCGCATGAGCAGGAGGAGCTGCGTGCCGGCGGGAATGTGCGTGTCGCAGATCGTCCTGTCCTCGTTCGGTTCGACGCCCGCGGTCGGCGCGACGCTCTTCAGCCGCATCGACTCGCGCAGCACGGCCTCGGCGTAGGGCAGCTGCTCGGCCATCGCGTACTCCGCCGGGATCGGGTCGCGGCCGAAGGCGGTGGCCGCCTCGTCGCGCAGGTGCTCCTGGACGTCGGGCCTCGAGCCCAAGAGCCAGATCGTCCAGCCGAGGGTATGGGCAGTGGTGTCCTCGCCGGCGAGCAGGACGGTGATCAGGTTGCCGGCGATCTCCTGGTCGCTGAAGCTCGGGTCGGCCCTCTGGGCGGCGAGCAGGCCCTCGATCAGGTTCTCGGGCTGCTCGAAGAGCTCCGGCCGGGCCTCCATCCGCGCCTGCGCTCTGCCGATGAAGCCTTCGGTGGCCCTGTAGACCTCCACCATCGAGCGATCGAGGGCGCGATCGGAGGGCAGCTTGAGCCAACGCCAGTAGGGCACCGCGGCGGTGATGCGGTGTCCGGACGCCACGAGCATCCGCTGGATGTGACGCTGCAGCTCGCCGTCCCCGTGCTCGAGGGTGTTCAGGTCGTGGCCGAAGGCCAGCGCCGAGGTGACGTCGACGGTGTAGGCGGTGAGCGCCTCGGAGATCGCCACCGCCTCCGAGGCGCGAGCCTCGGCCAGCAGGCGCCTGTGCAACCGCTTGGTCGCGGTGCGCACGACGCCGAAGTAGCGGTGCAGGTGGTCCTTGTTCAGCGCGGTGACGACCAGTCGCCGCTGCCTTTTCCACTCCTCGCCCTCGGCGGCGAACAGGGCGGGCGGGGTGCCCCTCATCTGCGGGGCCGCTTCGTTGATCTCCTGGATGACCTCCGGGATGTTGCGCCAGCGCCGGAACCCCGCCGGGCGGTCGCGCAGGATCGCGTTGATCGCCTCCTCGTCGTCGATCGCGACAACCATCCGCGGTCCGACCTTCACCCGGAAGATCGGACCGTACCGCCGGGCCCACTGCTCGAAGACGAGATGGCTGCGGGACATCGGCACCAGCTTGTGGGCGCTCCCGACGAGGGGGAGGCCGCGTGGCCCAGGGAGCTCGGCGATGGTTCGATCGGTGGACATCGGCTTCGAAGACGACGCTAACCGCCGCGCCACGGTCCGCACCACCCATTTCTGGACATTGCGAAAGCTCAGCTTTGGACCCAGGCCGCCGGTCGGAGGCGCCTATCCGCGATCAAGATTCGGCACGGGCGGCGAGACCGTCCAGGTCGAGGACGGTGATTCGCTTGCGCTCGGTCTTCACCCAGCCGAGCCCCCGCATCGTCCTCAGCGCCGACGCGACGCCGGCGCGCGACGCCCCGGTCCAGCCGCCGAGATCCTGCTGGGTGACGGGCAGGCGAATCTCGATTCCAGCAGCGGTCGGATGGCCGTGGCGCTCGCAGAGCTCGACCAGGCGCGCCGCGATGCGCCCGATCGTGTCGGATGCCCCAAACTGGACCTGCGTGCGGTTGGCGTCCCGAAAGCGCCGGCCGATTGCGTCGAAGAGGGCCAGGGCCGTGCTCGGCCGCTGTCCGAGGAAGGCGCGGAACTCGGCGGCGGCGAGCGCCTCGGCCTCGACCGCTTCGATCGCCACGACGTTGCTCGAACGGGGCTCGGCGCGGACGAAGGAGAGCTCGCCAAGGACGTCGCCGGGGCCGTGGAAGCTGAGCACGATCTCCCTGCCCTGCGGCTCGACGAAGGTCGCCTTGACGTGGCCCTGGCGCAGCAGGAGCACCGGGTCGCCCGGCTCCTCCTGGCGCATCAGGTGTTCGCCGGGCCTGAAGGACTGGGACCTCCCGAGGGCAAGCAGCGCCTCCCGATCGGCCTCGGCGAGCAGCGCGAGGAAGCTTCCCGGCTCGGGCTCGATTGGCACGAGGCCGATGCTATTTGCCGGGCCCGACCCGGGGGCCAGGCCGCACGCACCGACGGGAGTTTGCGACCTCCGCGTCGCCCGAGCCGTGCTTGGGCGCGGTGCAGAGTGTCC
>DASZSJ010000092.1:0-10662 GCA_035548675.1 Solirubrobacterales bacterium | reverse complement strand
AGCCCGCGGTGTCGAGTGTTGAGTTGACCCACGTATACGGTGGCAAACCAGACACTCGGCACCAAACATCGCGCGGTCGGCCCACCTGGAGCCGGAAGAGGTCGTGATTCCACGGCTGCCGCCGTGGAATCAGTCATCTAGCTCCAAAGCTTCCAAGCGGCCCCTAGCTCTTGAGCTCCGAGTCCGTCCCGAAGCTCTAAAGCCTTAGGAAGGCTCGGGGCCGTTGTGAGCGCTTCGAGTCGAGGCTCGTAGCTTGATCTGCGCTTCGAAGTGGAAGCTCTTCGCAGTTCGAGCGGCTGTTGAGAGGGCATGGCGGGTGTGCCTCTGCGGGAATGTCGCCGCAGGCGGCCGCCGCACTCGTGGTTCTAAGCGCGGCGGAGCCGCGCTCTCAGATTGTCGCTAAGCGCATGCTTCGCATGCGCGTGCGACATCAATTCCCGCAGAGGCACACCCGCCATGCCCGCTTATCCCCGTTCGAACAACAAGGGATCGACTCAACCGCCCCCGAAATCGACCATCTAGGGTCCCGCCATGCCCCTCCTCCTGCGCCCCACTGCGCCAACCGCCGCCGACGCGATCCTGGTCGGCGATCCGGGTCGGGCGCTGCTGTTGGCCCAGGAGTTGCTCGTGCAGCCGAAGATGAGCAACCACGCTCGCGGCCTCTGGGGCTACCACGGGACGACTGCCGCAGGACGGGAGCTGACCGTGCAATCGACCGGGGTTGGCGGGCCGAGCGCAGCGCTGGTGCTGGCTGACCTGGCCGAGCTGGGCATGAGCCGCGCGGTGCGGGTGGGCACCTGCGTGGCGGCGGAGGCAGCGCCGGCCCCTGGAGAGCTGGTGGTGGTCGAGGGGGCGATCGCGGTCGGGGGCAGCGCCACCGCTCACGGCGTGACTCCGGGCCAGACGGTGCAGCCCGATGCCGGGCTCACGAACCACCTGCAAAGTGAGCTCGGAGACGCGGGTACGCCGGGGACGGTCGCAAGTGTCGATGCCCACCCGGGAGAAGGGATACCCCCCGCGGGCGCGCTCGTGCTCGACATGCAAACGGCGTCGTTGCTGGCTCGGGCGGGCTCGCTGCAGATCGCGATTGCCGTCGTCCTCATCGTGGCCGCGCAACGCGGTCGGCAAGCGGCTCTCGAGAAGGCGGAGCTGGAGGGGCTCGAGCAACGCGCCGGCAGGGCTGCGGCAGCTGTACTCTCAGCCTAAGGTTGAGGGTTAATCTTCGGCTTCGGCGCGTTCCTGCGCGATGACTTTGCGACGAACGTCACCAATATCGCGCGAAATCCGGTCGACCTGATCCTCGACCTCTTCGAGGCGTTGCGAAAGAGAGCGCAAGCGGCGCTCCAACCGTTCGACATCGCCCGCCGAGGGCAGGTTGAGGGCGCTCATCGCGGCGTGCTGCGCCTCGAGCGCGCGCTCGCGAGCGCCGAACGCAGCAGCGACGGCATTCTCCAGCACCTGACTGTCGAGCAGGGCTTGGGCAAACTCACCGATCACCTGCTCGCTGCGGGCCCGCAGCCCATCCTGATCGTCGTACTCACCGTTCATTGACATCAGCTTAACCAGCGCATCCGGCGCGGCTGAAATCCTGCCGCCCAGAAATGGATGGGGCAGGCTTGATTAAGGGCTTGTTGGGGGCAGCGGAGGGCCGTTGCGGACCCAAGTGCGAGCCAGTAGCTTGGACGGGCCTGTTGCGCAGGGAGAGGGTCTATCGGGACTGCACGTCCCGTGCCAGCGGGTATACGAGCGCCGTCGCATGAGAAACAAGCTTGCACTGATCATCGCTCTGGCCAGCTTCGGCTTGGTCACCGCACTCGGTGTCGGTTTCGCCGGCGCCGACGAACTGAGCGGCGAAGGCGGGGAAACGACGACCCCGCTCTCGAGCGTTCCCCTCGCCCAGCCGACCGCATGCTCCAATGAAGAAGACGACGACGGCGACGGACTCATTGACAGCGAAGACCCCGACTGCGAATCGGCGGCTGACGAGAGCGAGGAACCGGAGCCGGAATCGGCAGCACCCAGCGGCCCGACCGCCAACGCCAACGTCGAAGCGCCCCCCTCTACCGACCCTCAAGTCGAGGAAAAGGGTGGCTTCAAGGCCGGCGCCCCGATCGACGGCAGCAACGGCAAGCCCCGCCACAACGAGACGCTCGGCGATGCCAGCGGCGGCAACGGCAACTCCGGCGCGGGAACAACGGCACCAAGCGCCACCGGCGGGGTCCAGCTGCACGCCGACGCGGGCGACGGCGGCTCGCAGTACTCGAGCGGCGGCACCCCCACCGACGTCAACCCGACCACCACGATCGCGCCCTTCGGTCCGGCTCCGATCGGCGTTCCCAACTTCGTCATCGACTCCTTCGAGATCCCTCCCTTCCTGCTGCCGATATTCCAGGCCTGCGGCACCGAGTACGGGATCCCCTGGGAGGTACTCGCCTCGATCAACAAGATCGAGACCGGCTTCGGCACCAACATGGGTCCCTCGAGCGCCGGCGCGGTCGGCTGGATGCAGTTCCTCCCCTCGAGCTGGGAAGCCTTCGGCCTCGACGCCAACGGCGACGGCAAGAAGGACCCCTACAACCCGGTTGACGCGATCTGCTCAGCCGCTCATTACCTGAAGCTGGGCGGCGGCTCGAAAGATCTATACAACGCGATCTTCTCCTACAACCACGCCGACTGGTACGTGCAGGAGGTGCTCGGCTACGCCCGCGCCTACGGCAAGTTGCCGACCGATTTGGTCGGCTCGCTGACCGGCCTCACCGAGGGCGCCCACTTCCCGGTCGCCGCCGACGCCAGCTACGCCAACGACCTCTCCGCTCGCGAAGCGCTGAAGCGCTCGGCCCCGGGCGCCGAAGAGGCCTACGGCGACGCCTCCGAAGTCATCTCCTCCTCGCCGACGCGGCGCGGCATCAACATCTTCGCCGCCGAGGGCGCGCCGGTCGTCGCCGTCAACGACGGCGTGATCGAAAAGATCGGCCGCACGCCGCGGCTCGGCAACTACGTGGTCCTGCAGGACGCCTACGGCAACCGCTACACCTACGCCGAGCTCGGTCAAATCGTCCGCAAGCACCGCAGCGTCGTGATGCCGACCGGCAAGGAGCGCCGCCTGCCGCTCGAAAGCGAGAACCTGCGGCCGCGGTTGCGGGCGCTGCCGAACCGGCGCAAGGACAACGGCAAGGCCGCTTCGGTGGACAGCCCGACCACCGTCGACGACGGAACCCTAAAGGTTGGGTCGAAGGTTATAGCTGGGACGGTCCTGGGTCGGATCGGCAGTTCAGAGGACGGCATCGACCCCCACGTCAACTTCTCGATCCGACCGGCCGGGCGCGGCGCCCCCGAGATCGACCCCAAGCCGATCCTCGACGGCTGGAAGCTGCTCGAGGCGACGGCGATCTACCGGGCAAATGGCAAAAACCCGCTCGCTCAAGACCTCGGCGGAGCCGGCGTCCTGCTCCTCTCCAAGGAGGAGCTGCAGAAGCGGGTTCTCGCCGACAAGGCGCTGGAAATCTACGAATGCGGGCGCCAGGACATCGCCACCGGCCAGATCGACCGCCGCATCCTGGCGATGCTCGAGTACCTGGTCTCGAAGGGTTTCCGCCTGACGATCACCTCGCTCAAGTGTGGCCACAGCATCATGTCCGCCTCCGGCTACGTCTCGGAGCACAGCACCGGCGACGCGGTCGACATCGCGGTCATCGACGGCGTTCCCGTCACCGGGCACCAGGGCCCCGGCACGCTCACCGACGAGCTGATCCGCACCGTGCTGCAACTGCAGGGGACGATGCACCCGCACCAGGTGATCTCGCTGGAGGATCTGCCCGGCACAACCAGCTTCTCCCTGCCCGACCATTACGACCACGTCCACGTCGGCTACCACCCGCTGAGCGGCCCGTTCGACCAGCAGTTCAACGCCCTGCTCAAACCGAATCAGTGGCAGCGACTGACCAACCGCCTCGGCGAAATCGACAACCCGCACGTCTCGCCCCATCCGTCGCAGTTCGCCTTGCCGGATGACGAGGCGGGCAAGGGCGCCAAGGATGGCGGCACGGGCCGCTCCTCCGGCGCCGGCGACTGACCCTTACAGCAGAATTGGGTCTTTGACCCGCCTCTTCAGATTCGCCCAGTTCGACTTCGCCGGCCGGCTCGCCGTCGCCGACGGGCGCTACGTGCTCCGAGGCGACGAGGGCGAGCGGGTGCTCGTCGTCGAGACGATCGGTGCGCCGCCCCCCACCGGGCGGCGCAGGCGCAAGCCGCGCGAGGCGCAGGCAGACGACACCCCCACCGAGCTGCCGCTGGCGCGGGTGACCTCGGTGCGAGCCTCTGAGACGCTCGCCAACGAGGCCGCCGCCGAGCGCTGGCTCGAGCACACCAGCGCCGACGAGGAGGAGGTCGACCGCCTGCTCGAGGAAGGCATCGACGACGTCAACCGGGCGCTGCACGCCCAGGCGATCGCCAGTGGCGATCCCCACCCCCAAGTGACGACACCCACCCGGGCCGTCGCGATGAGGGTCGGCTTCGGCAGCGGCGAGCAACTCGCCGACGGCCTCTACGCGGCGGCACACCAAGTCGACCCCGGACGCCGCCCGGGCTCGCGCCGCCGCCAGCGCGACGAGGAGATGCGACCCCAGCAGCGCGTCGCCGCCCTGCTGGGCGGTCGCGAACGCCCCGACATCTGCGAGATCCTGCTTCTGCGCGCCCGCGCCGACCTCGACGCCGGCCGCGACCGCGAGGCCGCCCTGCAGTTGCGCATCGGCTTGGAGGCACTGCTGGTCGAGTTGCACGACGCGCTATCGGACCCCGGCCACGAGGAGGACATGGCAACGCTGGAGTCCCGCCGTCATGACGTCGGCGAGCTCGCTAACGCCGCGCTGCGGGGAGACCTCGACGCCGCGCAGCTCGATCTGCTCCGGGACGCCCAGGCTGTCTGCGAGCGCGTCCTCCGCCGCCGCCGAATCCTGGCTGGCTAAGCCTCTAAAGCGCCAGATGCCTGTCGATGACGTCGTCGAGCAGTGACTCGGCGATCGCGTGCGCTTCGGCGAGCTCGATCCCGTCCAGGGAGGGGACGCCGATGACGGTGAGGCCGGCGGCGCGGGCCGCCGCCACCCCCGTCGGCGAGTCCTCGAGCGCGACGACCGCGGGCCCGGGCTCGACCTCGAGGCGCCGGCAAGCCTCGAGGTAGGGATCGGGCGCGGGCTTGGGCGCGGCGACCTCGTGGGCGCTGATCACGACGTCGAAGTGGTCTTCGAAGCCGACGATCTCCAGCGAGCGCCGGACGAAGGCGAGGGGGGAGTTGGAGACGAGGCCGATCGGAGTGCCGCGCTCGCGCAGCGCCTGGAGGAGGTCGCGGGCGCCGACCATCGCCTCCACCCCGTGCTCGAGCTCAGCGACGACGAGCTCGTTGAGCTCCTCGATCAGCTCCGCGGACCGGCCGGGCTCACCCAGGCGCCGCTCGAGGATCCCGCCGGCAATTTCGGCCGAGGTGCCGACCAGCTCGCGCTTGTGCTGGGGCGTGAACTCGAGCCCGCGCCTAACGAAGAGGTCCTGCTCCGCCCGCGTCCAAACCGACTCCGTGTCGAGCAGGAGGCCGTCGTTGTCGAAGACGACGGCGGCAGGCAGGGACGGCTCCATCGCCCCCAGCATATGGTTGTCGGGTGCCCTTCCACGTCGAGCTCAGCGCCGGGATCAACCACGCTCGCGCCTTCAACCTCGAGCGGGAGCAGCTGCGGGCAGGGGTGGTGGCGCCATGGTTGGAAGGCGCTCCGATCGAGCTGGGCGAACGTGAGTGGGCGCCGGCCGAGAGCGAGCTGAAGATCCTCGAGGGCCCACGCCTGGACGACCCCGACCTCGCCTTCGGGCAGGGCTGGGCAAACGCGGAGCGCGCCGGCGAGGACGTCACCGCGCGCGAGCTGTCGGACTCCTCCGCACCGGGACCGCCGGATGCCTTCGCGATCGAGTCCGACCAGCCGCTGGCGGTGGTGGCCGAGCTACTCGAGGGCCGCACCGCGACCCGCCTCGCCTGGGCCGATGCGCGCGAGCGGCTCGGCCGCCGCGACCCCGCGGTCGCGGCGGTGATCCTCGTCCTCAAGCCACCCGCTCAGAACTGAACCGCGCGCTCGCGGGGCACGACCAGCACCGGAAAGCTCGCGGTCTCAACCGCGTAGTCGCTGGCCGCGCTCAGGGTCACCTTGCCGGCGGGCGACTCCGGGCGCGAGCCGACGACCAACAGGTCGATGTGGCCGGCGCCGGGGCGCTCGGCGACGGTGGCGCCGAGCGCGGTCGCGAGACTCTCGGCGGTCTGGCGCGCCGCCGAATCGCCTTCGTCGATGACGCCGATCGTCTTGATGCTGACCGAGGGGTTGTCGCGCAGGCCGGCGGGGGCGACGGCGATCGCGGCCGGCCCGCCGAGCAGAAGTTTGTGGGCGGGGATACCCGGCTTGACCGTGCCCGGCGCCGTGCGGTACTCGGAGCCGAAGACGATCACGTCGGTGCTCTCGCGCTCGGCCAGCTCAGCGAGGCCGACGCTGGTGCCGGGGTTGACGACGACGTGGCGAGGCATGTCCGGAGCGCCGAGCGCTTCGGCGCCGCGGGCGAGCAGGTCTTCCGCCTCCCTCTCCTCGAGCGCGCCGCCCTGGGAGTGGCGCACGTAGGCGAGCGATAGAGCGGCACCCGAGAAGGCGAGCAGCCGGCCGAGGGCAAGCGCGTCGCGGTCGTTGTCGGTGTCGTCATAGGAAACGATGATGCGAGGGGCCATCGGGTTCTCCTCGGTCTTGCGTGGGCAAAGTTCGGACGATCGTGGCACCGACTCGGCATAATCGCCACTGTTAATACTCATATAGCTAATAAGCTTTGCTTATGCTCAATGCGGGCCGCCTCAACGTCCTCAGAGAGGTGGCGAGAACCGGTTCGTTCTCCGCCGCCGCCGAGGCGCTCTCCTACTCCCAGTCGGCGGTCTCCCAGGCGATCGCGACGCTCGAGGGCGAGGTCGGGACGACGCTGATCGAGCGCGACCGCGGCGGCGTGCGACCGACCGCAGCGGGTGCCGCCCTCGTCAGCCACGCCGAGGGCATCCTCGGTCGCATGGAAGCCGCCGAGACCGAGCTGGCCGCGATCGCCGGCGGCGAGGCGGGCCGGCTGCGCATCGCCTCCTTCCCCAGCGCCGGCGCAACGCTGATGCCACAGGCGATCGCGGCCTTCAGCGCCGCCCACCCCGGTGTCCAGCTGACGCTCGCGGAGGGCGAGCCCGAGGAGATCGCCCCGCGCCTGCGCGGCGGCGAGTTCGACCTCGCCCTGCTCTACGAATTCGCCGGTGTCGGCGAGCGCATCGGCGCCGGGGTGCGCCGCTTCGAGCTGCTCGACGACCCGCTCCACCTCGCCCTGCCGGTGAGTCACGGGCTCGCCGGGCGGTCCCGGGTGAGGCTCGAGGACCTGCGCGAGGAGTCCTGGGTGCAGACCTCGGTGAGCGGTCCCTGCGCACGCCACGTGGTGCGCTCCTGCCACGCCGCCGGCTTCGAGCCGCGCGTCTCCTTCGAGAGCGACGACTACCAGACCGTGCAGGGGCTGGTCGCGGCCGGCGTCGGGGTCGCGCTGATCCCGCAGCTGGCCCTCTCCGCCGTGCGCGAGGACATCCGCATCCGCGCCCTGCACCCGCGCAGCCCCGTGCGCGCCGTCCTCGCCGCGACCCGCCGCGGCGCCCCCGTCACCCCCGCCGTGGCGACGCTGCTCGACACCCTGCGCGAGGTCGCCCGCTCGCAGACAGGGGGCGTCGCCAGCTGACCGTGGAGATGGAACCGCCCCCGGGAGAGCACGGGGGCGGTTCCTGTCTCTTCCTCTCCGGGCCGCCAGCCACGGCCCGGCCGTCTGGTTAGACGCTTCCCCCCGCCGGCGCGGTGCCGATCCCGTCGGGATAGCCCAGCGACGGCACGTCGGAGGGGTAGACCTCGTGGCCGTGGACGGCGATGTCGCCTTCCTCCATCTCGGCCTCGCTCATCCGCAGCGGCACGACCAGGCCCACCAGCTTGAGCAGGATGAAGGTCATGATCGCGGAGAAGCAGATCACCCAGGCCGCGGTCAGGGCCTGCCAGCCGAGCAACTCGAGGCCGCCACCGGAGATCGCCCCCTTCAGCGTCGTTTCCGCCATCGAGCTGTTGGCGAAGATGCCGACCAGGAGCCCACCGCAGACGCCGGCGAAACCGTGCGTGTAGACGACGCCGAGGGTGTCGTCCACGTTGCGGAAGGGGCGCACCCGGCTCAGGTAATTGAGGGCGAAGTAGACGATCGAGGAGGCGATGACGCCGATCACGATCGCGCCCCAGCCGTTGACGAAGCCGGCGCCGGGGGTGATCGCGACGAGGCCGACGATCATGCCGTTGACGCTGCCGATCAGGCTCGGCTTGCGCCCGGTCATGTAGTCGAGCGCGACCCAGACCAGGAAGGCGACCGCGGTGCAGAGGTTGGTGTTGAGGACCGCTGCCGAGGCGATGCCGCCGGCTTCGTACCAGTCACCGCCGTTGAAGCCGTTCCAGCCCATCCAAAGCAGGCCGGCGCCGACCGCGACCATTGCCAGGTTGTTGGGCGCGTCGACCTCCCGGTCGCGCTGCAGACGCGGGCCGATCACCGCCGCGGCGACGAAGCCGGAGACGCCGGCGGCGAGGTGGATCACGTAGCCGCCGGAGAAGTCGACCGCCCCGTGCTGGGCGAAGAAGCCACCACCCCAGATCAGGAAGGCGTTGACCGTGTAACAGAACACCGTCCAGAGCGCGACGAACGGAATCCAGGCCTTGAAGTTGATCCGGCCCAGCACCGAGCCGAGCATGAGGATCGGCGTGATCGCCGCGAAGACGATCTGGAAGTAGGCCAGCGTCGACTCGGGGAAGAGGAATTCGAGTTCGCCGTACTCGGGGATGTGCGCCTGTTCCAGCAGGCTCGAGCTGCTCAGGATCGAACCCGGCTCGCCCCACATGTTGCCGAAGAATCCGCCGTCGGCGCCGAAGATGTGCATCGGGCTGCCGAAGGCCAATTTGAACGCGAACAGAACCCAGAGGATGAGCACGATCGCGAAGGCGACAAACGCCATCATCATCGAGTTCACCGACCAGCGCTTCTGCATAACGCCGCCGTAGAGGACGACCAGACCGGGGATGCTCATCAGGCCGACGAGCGTTGCGGCGGTGAGCTGCCATGAGTTGGCGCCTTCGCTCAACCAATCCATCCGCTGTTCCTTTCTCCATCGAGGGCACCGGGGAGCGGATTCCCGCCGGCTCGATCGCCCTCTGCTTGCCTGTCGCCTGAACCCTGCCCCGCGCGTGTGTGCGCCTGTACGTACACGCGTCCAAAGATCGGCGCGGGATCTTTGGCCCCGGTGGCAGTTATCGGCGTCAAAGCGGGCCGCTAACGTGGCGGCCATGCCGCTGGAAGGGCACTGGCAGACGGTCAACACGCCCCTGCGCACGTTGACCGCACGCGAGCGCAACGTCGTCATCGCGGTGCTGGCCGTGACCGCGGTGGCGATCCTGGGACTGCTCCTGATCCCCAGCGACGAGGGCCGGACCCGGGCGGCCGAGGGCTGTATCTACACGGTGGTCGCCGGGCGCACCGGCGGTGAACCGGTGCACGGCTGCGGCGCCGAAGCGGAGGCGATCTGCGCCCACGCAGCGCAGTTCAGCGACCCACGCGCAGACGCGATCGTCGCCGAGTGCAGAGCGCAGGGCGTGGCGACTACGGGCGAGCCCGGCGGGCCGTTCTCGGCGAAGCGGATTCGGTGACCGCGCTCAGCCGAGCGCGTTGAGCAGGGCACTCAGCTCGGCGTCGACCTCGCCTTCGAGCTTGACGATCGCGTCGTCGTCGTAGGGCGTTGGGCCCTTGGTCACGATCGCCAGGCGGCCACCGCGCTCGAGCGTCAGGGCGGGCAGGCTCGCCACCGGGTGGACGGCGAGGGAGGAACCGATGCAGATCAACAGCTCAGCGCCTTCGGCCAGCTCTTGAGCGCGGGCCATCGCCGCCTCCGGCAACAGCTCGCCGAAGAGGACGACGTCGGGCTTGACCGGGCCCGCGCAATCGGCGCAGATCGCGACGCCGTCGGCGTCGAAGAGCCGCTCGACCGCCTCGATCCCATAGGAGGCCGAGCAATCCCGGCAGGTGGAGGTCTCGATCGAGCCGTGCACCTCGATCACCTCGCGTGAGCCGGCGGCGGCGTGCAGCCGGTCGATGTTCTGCGTGATCACGCCCTCGAGCAGGCCAATCCGCTCCAGCTCGGCAAGCGCCTCGTGGGCGGCGTTCGGCCGCTTTTCGCCGAGCGACTGGAAGCGCGGCCGGTAGTAGGACCAGAAGCGGGCCGGGTCGCGCTCGAAGACGTCGATATGGGCGACCTCCATCGGGTCGACGTTCGCCCACAGCCCGGTCTCCGGCGTGCGGAAGTCGGGGATCCCGGACGGCACCGACACCCCCGCCCCAGTCAGCGCAACCGTCGACCCCGCCCCGCGCACCAACTCCGCCAGCCCCTCCGCCCCCGCCGCCGACGGGCCGAAAGCGTGTCGATATGTCACGTTTCCGGCCCGTCGGCGGGGGTGGCGGGGGTGGAGCGGCTGGCGGAGTTGGTGCGGGGGGCGGGCTCGACGGTGGCGCTGACTGGGGCCGGGATCTCGGTGCCGTCGGGGATCCCGGACTTCC
>DASZSJ010000091.1:0-16292 GCA_035548675.1 Solirubrobacterales bacterium | reverse complement strand
CGATCGCCGCCCCGCTGGCGGTGCTGGCGCTGATCGCGCTGGCCGACCTCGTCTCCGGCGCCAACGCCCACCTCACGCGCTCGGTGCTCGACGCCGGCGGCCTCGACGATCTTGCCGACGTCGCCCAGCGGCGATTGCAGCTCTCGGCGCACAGCTTCGCGCGGCCGATCGTGCTCTTCTTCCTGCCAATCGTCGCGGCCGCCGCCGTCATCGCCTGGCTCGGCCGGGCGCGAATCGGCGGCTGGCTGCGCCCCTTCCCCCACCTGCGCGCGGGCCTGCTCGGCGCCCTCGCGGCAACCGCCGTCGGCACCCTGGCCAACGACTCCGGCGCCCTGCTGCTCGAGATCGGCACCGCGTACCTGCTCGTGTTTCTCGGCTACACGTGGAGCGAACGATCCGCATGAGCCACGCACAGAATCCCCGCTGAGGAATCAACTACCCTGTGAGACTCGTGCGGATTGCACTCGTCTCGCCATATTCCTGGACCTACCAGGGCGGCGTAAACCGGCACGTGGAGGCGCTTGCCGAGGAGTTTCTCGGCCGCGGTCACCACGTTCGCGTCTTCGCCCCCTTCGATCCCCCCGATCGACTCAGCAAGCTGCTGCATCGTGGCCTGCCCGAGGACCGGGGGGTGCCGGATTACCTCGTCCCCCTGGGTCGCACGGTGGGAATCGGCGCCAATGGCTCAATCTCCAACCTTTCCCCCTTTCCCCCTGGGGGAGTCGTTTCGCCGCGACGAGAGCTTAACCAGGGAAGCTTTGACGTCGTGCACGTGCACGAGCCGGTGGTGCCGCTGGTTGGCTGGAACGCCACTCTCGGCACGAAGGCGCCGCTGGTCGGCACCTTCCACTCCTACTCGACCAAGGCCGTGCCCAACCACATCGCGACCCTGCTCGGCGCCCGGCGGGTCTTCAATCGCCTCTCGGCGCGGATTGCGGTCTCGGAGGCTGCCGCGTGGACTGGGCGACGATGGTTCGGCGGCAACTACGAGATCGTCCCCAACGGGGTCGACCCAAGCGCGGCCCTACCCACGAATCCGCCGGACGATCACATGCGGATCGTCTGCATAGGCCGCGCCGACGAGCGCAAGGGAATCCCAATTCTGCTGGCGGCGTTCACCGCCCTCACCGAGCACGTGCCCGCCCGGCTGTCGCTGATCGGGCTCGATCCCTGGGAGCTCGACCGCTACGGCCTCGAACCCGAGGTGAGAGAGCGAATCGAGGTCCACGGCAAAGTGTCCGGCGAGAAGCTTTGGCGGGAGGTCGGCTGCTCACACGTCCTCTGCGCGCCCTCCCTGGCGGGCGAGAGCTTCGGCATGGTCCTCCTCGAGGGCTTCGCCTCGGGCACGCCACCGATCGCCTCTCGCATAGCGGGCTACAGCGACGTGGTCACCGACGGCGTCGACGGAGTGCTGGTGCCGGCGGGGGACGCCCAGGCCCTCGCCGAGGAACTGCAGCGACTCTGGCACGAGCCCGAGCGCCTGTCGGCGATGAGCGCGGCGGCCCTGCGCAGCGCTGAGCGTTACGCCTGGCCCCATGTGGCCGACCAGGTCACGACCGTTTACGAGCGTGCGATCGCCGCCCCGGAACCCGCAGACGCCATTGAGCGTATCGCCCACTGGGCCGGTATCCGCTCAGCTGACGGCCTACCGCCCAGCCCCCCGCAGCGACTCCCCTCTCTCGACCCCGCGCCGCTCGAGCCAGCCAAGCGCAAGCGCAAGATCGCGCGGCGCGTCGGCCTCGCCGCCGCCGGCGCGCTCGGGGTCGGCCTGACCGCCCTCGCGGCGCAGAAGATCGGTGTCGACAACGTGGTCGAAAGCATCGTCCGTTCCGACCTCACCTGGGTCCTGGTCGCCTGCTCCCTGATGGCGCTCTCGCTCTTCTTCCGCGCCGCCTCCTGGTACTGGATCGTTCGCGCGGCGCTGCCGAGCCGGCCCGTGCGCCGCCGCGACGTCACCTCGGCGACGATGATCGGGGTGCTGATGTCGGCGACTCTGCCGGCTCGTCTTGGCGAGCCGGCCCGAGCGATGTCGCTAGCGAGGCGGATCGGACGCATGCGCGAGACCTTCCCGGTGCTGCTCGGCACCCTGGTCTCGCAGACCATGCTGAACATCGTCGCCCTGGCGCTGCTGGGCGTGATCATCGTCTCCACCACCGACCTCTTCCACTCGAGTACGCAGAAGCTCTTCGCCTTCAGCTTCGTTCCGTTGATCCTGCTGCTCGTGGTGCTGCTCGGCCCGCCGCTGATGCGACGCAATGGCAACGGTCGGTTGGCTCGGATCGGAGCCGCCCTGCACGCGGCACTGATGCAAGTGCGGGCGGGCCTGCGCGTCTTCCGCAATCCGCGCCGGGGCACCGCCGCGACAGTCGCACAGCTGGGGGCATGGGCGATTCAGCTGGCGGCCTGCTGGGCCTTGCTAGCGGCGCTCGGCCTCAACGACCAAGCGGGAATCGGCGCCGCGGCGGCCGTGCTCTTCGCCGTCAACGTAACCGCGGTGGTGCCGGCCACGCCCTCCAACATCGGCGTCTTCCAACTGGCCGTGATCAGCGTCCTGCACACCGGCTTCGGCGTCAGCACCGCCGACGCGCTCGCCTACGGCGTGATCCTGCAAGCGGTCGAGATCGCCACCGCGGTGGCGCTGGGGCTCCCGGCGCTGGTGCGGGAAGGACTGACCTGGAGCGACCTGCGCGTTCAGGCCCTTGCCACTACGCCAGCTCGGCTGGAGCCCCATCCACGCACGCCCGATCGATTCTCCTCTGACCGAGTGCCAAGCTAGGCCCCGGCATCGAGGGAACGCTGGAAGTCGACGAGCTTCGCCTCCAAGTCGTAATACCGGCGCACAGATCCGCCCTCAAAGACTTCGCTGTAGGAGCGCACCGGCGCGCTTTCCACGATCAATGAAACGGTGCCGTCGCCGACATCGGCGAGGGCGTGTATCTCCTCGGGCGCCAGGATCATCGTGCTGCCCACGGACATCGACCTCGTCGCCTCCAGCTCAATCCAATCCGTTCGCGGAGGCGGTTGCTCAACCCGCCTGTATCGCGAGTCCGTAAAGCCCCCGCGAAGGATTAGGGAGCTGAGCCAAAAGCGATGGTTGTGTGGGATCACGGCGTGGCCTTCGCGTCGCAGCTCCTTCGGCTTGTACTCGTGCAACCACAGCTTGAAGCGGTCGCGAGGGTCCGCGGCGACGAACCACTTGTAGTGGGTCGTCTTCTCAACCGAGCGGACGGGATCGACAATCTCCCCCAGGCTGAGCTGGAGCTCGACGAGCAGGCGCTTCGGGTCGAGCCGGTCGAAGATCTCCGCCGTGTCGCGATGTGCCTCTCCCAGGTGCGACCAGTCGAGTGCACCGATCTGCTCAATCGACTCGTCGATCTGGCTCGCTCTGCGGCGGATCTCATCCATTGCCGTCTTCCTCCAGGGCCCTGGTCCCCTCGACGGTCTCGAGCGCGCGGGCTCTGGGCAGGCCACGCTTCATGCGCTGCAAGTACTTGGAAAGATACCTGTCCCACAACTCTTCGAATCGCTTCGGGTCACAGCCAAGTCGCTCGAGGTGCTCGTCGAGCTCCTGCCGCTTCGTCATCGTTGAGATCTCAAAGGAGGCGGAAGCCTGATCCCGGCGATCGAATTCGCTGCTGATCCGGGTGTATCCAGGGGTTCCCGACAGCCAGCATCCAGTGGACGGGAAAGCAGTATTGCCGAGGCCGTCGATGTTGGCGTCATAGACGGCGCCATCGAAGAGCTCGATCCGCTTTACCACGGAAGTGCTCTCATGCCAGACGCGAATCGTTCCCCGCACGCGATCCCGCGCCTGCCAGAGCCCAACGATGGTCATTAGAAGGTGATCGACTATCTCTGCCCTCAGCTCATCGTCGGACTTGCTGTGGTTGTTCTCGCGCCCGCGGCGATCGCGGATCGCTTGTTTCATTGCAACCACCCCGAGTGGATCTATCACCTTGAGACGCACGTCCTCCAGTCGCCGTGGCGCACGAGAGTCGCGTAGAAGGATCCGGGCTGGAACATAGATACCCGAGCGTCCGCAGAAGTAATAACGCGATGAGCGCTCAAAGTCGTCGGTCAGGTCATGATTGAAGCGAAGATCGAAGCCCTCCGTGGCAGCGTAGATGTCGCGCGGCAGGCCCGAATCGCGCCAGCGCTTCGCCCCCTCCTCCATCTCCTCGACGAGCAAGTCCCGGTTTGACTTCAACTCGAGATTGAGCACTTTGCGCTGCTCGGTGAGTTGGCGCTCGAGGAACTGCCTACCTTGCGACTCGGCATATCTGGAGAAGAAAGCCCACCACACCGCCGAGGCGGCGACGCCGGCGCTGAGGGCGAGCGCCGCGTCGGCCCACGGGGCGTCCTGTCCCGAGATGAGAAGCAGCACAATTGGAAGCTGCAGAACGCCGCCAGCAACGCAGAGAACGAAGGCTCTGCCCAGCTTGGTCTGCCCCTCCCCCACGGGATGAGCATATTCAGATTACTTTTGGTAGCGAAGAGTGGCTGGAAAAACTAGGCCAGGACCTCTTTGGAGACGCTGCCGACCCCGAGCAGGCCAGGGCCGACGTGGGCCCCGATCACGGGGCCGATCTCGTCGATGAAAACGGCCTCGCAGCCGAAGATCTCACGGCAGTCGTCGGCCAGCGCACCGGCCGTCTCAGGGTCCTGGATGTGCTGGATGACCCAAGCGTCGAGGCCGGACTCGTGACGCTGACGAGCGTAGCCGCGCAGGCGCTCGATCGAGCGGGCGCGGGTGCGGACGCGCTCGACCGGGGTGATCTCCTCCTCCAGCGTGAGGATCGGCTTGATCTTCAGCGCCGAGCCGATCCAGGCGCGGGCGCCGCCGATGCGGCCGCCGCGGCGCAGGTACTCGAGCGTGTCGATGGCGAACCACATCTTCAGCTCCTCGCGCGCCCGCTTGGCGCGAGCCAGGGCCGTCTCGGCGTCCGCCCCGGCCCGCGCCGCCGCGGCGGCAGCGAGAACCGGTAGACCCATCCCCCCACAGGCCGAGCGCGAGTCGAAGAGGTGGATCCGCTCGCCCCCCTTGCCCTCGTCAATCAGGTGCTGCCGCGCCTGGTTGGCGGCCTCGAAGGTGCCCGATATCCCCGCCGAGATGTGAATCGAGACGATCTCCCGGCCTTCGTTGAGGATCGGCTCGTAGACAGCGGTGAAGTCGCCGATCGAGGGCTGTGAGGTCGTCGCACCGCCTTCGGACGCCCGCAGCCGCTCGTAGAAGCCGGCGTAATCTGCGATCTCCGCCTCCGCCTCCTGATGGTCGTTCACGGAGACGTAGAGACTGATCGTCTTGATCTCCCGCTCGGCGACCATCTCGCTCGGCAGGTAGGCCGTCGTATCGCAGACGACCGCGGTTTCGGTTGGAGAACTCAAGCGATTGCGATTCTCGCAGACCCCTCTGGTCAGTTTGACCTGAGCGATCCACCACCGCTGGCTTGCGCTCAAGCGCCCTCTGAGCCCTCGCGATTGCCGGCGCTCGGCGATGGGGGTTATCTCCCCGGTGACGGGCCAGCTTGACAACTCCCGCAGGGGAGATCGACCAGCAGCTTCGCGATCGTGTTCTTGGCCGCGCCGCTCAGAGCTCTTCCCGCCCTAAGTAGGTCGCCCAGGCGCTGCCCTGCGATCGATTGACCCACGTATACGGTGGCAAATCGATCGCACGTCACCGTGGGCTCCTCCAAGGTGCGGCTCAGGGGCCATAGGGCTCGCAAGCTCGCTCGCCCTTTGCTCGTGGGGTTCTGTTGTGCTCGTGGGGTTCTGTTGAATCGACCGGCTGGGGTCGATTCGAACTGGGCCACTGCCATCTCCCTGGTAGTGGGTCAGTTTGATCTTGACCTAGATCGCGGCGGCCACTTCCTCTAATTTCGCCCTCGTCCAGAAGATCAAACGGCGGGGGCATCGCGCTAACGACCCCCCGCCCGGCACCGGAAACGGAGTTCCGATGCAAGCCAATCGTATGCCGCGCCGCTTGCGCGCGGACAAAGCCGTCCAGCGGGCGATCATGGCGCTCTGCGTAGCGCCCTATCCGCACTGGCGGACTATCCCCGAATTGGCCCGCGAGATCGACAAGGGAGACATGGCCGTAGAGCGCGCTGTGGTCGATCTGGTCTGCCTTGAGCTGCTCGAATGCCGTGGCGTCTCGATCCGGCCGACCGTCGCCATCGCCTACTTCGAGCGCTTGGAGCTGCCATGAACATCGCCAAGCTCTTCGGGGAGAACCTGGCTCGCCTTCGCGAAGCTGCGGGGCTATCGCAGGAGGAGACCGGAATCCGCGCCGACCTCCATCGCACTGAGATCAGCCAGCTTGAGCGCGGTTTGCGGGTCGCCC
Organism: Solirubrobacterales bacterium; assembly: GCA_035548675.1. GTDB lineage: Bacteria > Actinomycetota > Thermoleophilia > Solirubrobacterales > 70-9 > VRUE01. The sequence continues at coordinate 9,952 of DASZSJ010000091.1, read as the reverse complement.
GTATCGACACGCTGGTCAAGCTCGCAGGAGCGCTGGGCGTCGAGCCTTCCGAGTTGCTTGCCGGGATCACCTGGACACCTGCCACCGTGCGGCCCGGCCGTTTCGAGCGACCCGACCATGCCGATACGCTTTGAGCGTGGCAAAGCGCTCCAAGAAGCCTGCCGATCTGAATCGCCTCGCCGCCGCCATCGTGGGCGATGCGACAGACGAGAGCCCGCCCGAAACCGAGAATCGCCATGCAGCAGCGGGCCGCGTGGGAGGTCGCAAGGGAGGGAAGGTCCGCGCCGAACGGATGACCCCTGCCGAACGCTCGAAAGCCGCTAAGAAAGCGGCTAAAGCTCGCTGGGCCAAGCCTTAGAGGCCCCCTCAATCGGTCCTCTCAGACCTCTTCAGAGCGCAGTTTGGGCGGGAAAAGCATGTGAGGGATTTAGTGAGGGTTTTGAGAGGGAGGCCGTATGCTTTAATGAGGCCGTGGCCGAGACCTCACCAATTGTCACGCTTCTTGCCCAGCGCTCCGACGAGGAGTTGGAGGCCATGCGAGCGAAGGCGGAGGAGCTTCTAACTTCCACTCAAGCTGAACTCGATTGGATCGAGCGGGCGCAGGCAGCCAAGAAACCGCAGCGCAGGACGCGCCGGGGAGCGAAACGCGGAGACACCAAGAAGCGCGTCCTCGACTTCATCACAAGCGCCTCCCAGCCGATCAGCCCCTCTCAGGTCCGAGACGGCCTAAACGCGACAGGGGAGCCGATCGGCAGCAGCTCGATCTACAACACCTTCAAGCGCCTCAATGACTCGGGCGAGATCGAACGAGTCGAGGAGGGGCTTTACCGCATTGCAGCCCAGAATGGTCACCGGGCCGAAGAGATTGAGGAGACCGAGTCATTGTCTGTGGCCACGGCTCCTCATGTGGGGCAAACCTAGGTACCTAGGTCACTGCCTATCAGGGTGGTACCCCGGGTCGGTTCTCTCCAGGAGGCCGGCCCGGTCCCTTTTCCAAGTCCGCATTCTACAGGTTGCTGCGGGCCTCTTCGCGGCGTTCGTCATCTCTGGCGATCCTCCTGCATTCCGTCCGATTGCTTACGCATAATGGTCAGTATGAACAGGTTGTCCACCGAGAAACGCGCCCGGATCATCGGCTGTTTGGTCGAGGGCAGCAGCATCCGAGCGACCGTGCGAATGACCGGAGCGGCCAAGAGCACGATCACGAAACTGCTGGTCGACCTCGGGGAGGCCTGCGCCGAGTATCAAGACGGGGTGCTGGTCGACCTGCCCTGCAAAGTCGTTGAGGCCGACGAGATTTGGGCCTACTGCTACGCGAAGCAGAAGAACGTGCCAGAGGAATTCAAGGGCACCTACGGCTACGGCGACGTGTGGACCTTCACGGCGCTATGCGCCGACACGAAGCTGGTTCCGTCTTGGCTGGTCGGGGAGCGGACCTCCGACGACGCCGAAGTCTTCCTCACCGACCTGGCGAGCCGGATGGCTGGGCGCATCCAGCTAAGCACCGATGGGCACGTGATCTACGAAGGGACCGTGGGGCCGTCCTTTCGCCATCAGGTCGATTGGGCGCAGATCATGAAGACCTACCGGGCTGGCGAAGGCAGCTCGCCGGAGCGCAAATACAGCCCGGCGGTCTGCGTCGGCACGAAAACCCGAGTCCTCAAGGGAGACCCCGATCCCGACCGGATCTCGACCAGCTACGTCGAGCGCCAGAACCTCACGATGCGGATGGGGATGCGGCGCTTCACCCGCTTGACCAATGGCTTCTCGAAGAAGATCGAGAACCTGGCCCACGCGGTCAGCCTGCACTACCTCCATTACAACTTCGCCCGCCCGCACAAAGCGCTGAGGAAGCGCTATCCCCGGACTCCGGCGATGGCGGCCGGAGTGGCCGATCACGTCTGGTCGCTGGAGGAGATCGCCGGACTGCTGGATTAGCAGGTAGCCACGCAAGCTTTAATCCATCCGACGCGATCCCTATATTGATACTTGAGAGGTGCCCATTGCTGGCGAAAGGGTCCGTGGGACTCTGCTTCGGCTAGCTAGCTAGGGGCCTCTCGTCGCTTCAATAGAAGTTTTTGGTGCCCGGTAGGAATGGTTGATAAATCGAGCCGACTTGAGGCTCAATCAACTCATAAGAGCGGGAGTCATCCATCTCAAACTTCCGCTGGACCGCCCAGGTCATGTAATCCGCGACCTGAAGGCAAGGGTCGGTCTTCGCTGGCGTAAAGGCGCAGTGGCAGATCACCGTTGGTGAGACTTGGTTCACGACCTCTGTGACCGCTTTATGTACGGCGGCCTTGGTCGTCTTCTTCTTGCGCTTGATTTGGAGCGAGGACGCGACGACGAGAAGCTCGTCTTTCGAGTCAACGATTGCTGGAGCTACGTCCTTGAAATGCAGGTACCACGCCAGCTTGTAGAAGTAGAGCGGGTCCGAGTAGGTGTAGGGGAAAGCCTTGCGCTTGTCGAGGATCGTCGCGTCAAAGCGAAGATCGTGCTGGGCGATGATGTCGTAGACCCGATCCCGAACCCGCTGTTTGTCCACGGTCGCGTGGAACTCATCTAGGTGAACGCCATTCCAGGCCAGCTCGCGTCGAAGGGCAGTTAGCTCCTCCGCAATCGAGCAGTCGTCCATCGCGACCGTGCCAATGATGAAGTAGCGACTGATTCCAGGGGGCGCAGGCGGCTTAAACGCGAGATCCCCCGCCTCATCTCCGAAGACATGCACCCTGCTCATCGTGGCTGAGTAAACCACGATTCCCCAAGGAGCTACTCGCTAGTTCCTAATTCGGACGGCAGCGCGGCGAAGCGGCCTTCAAACTGACCCACTACCATCTCCCTGCCTCGCTACACTTTGTGAAGTGACTGAGACGACTGGCGACATGGCCGAGAAGGCGATTTCCCTGACCGACAAGGCGGCGGGCAAGATTGCCGAGCTGCTTGGCTCCCAGTCCGACTCGGAGGGCCAGGCTCTGCGGGTCGCGGTGCGGGGCGGCGGTTGCTCCGGCTTCCAGTATGCGCTCGCCTTCGACAAGGCCAAGGAGGACGACCACGTCTTCGAGGTCGATGGCGTCGCGGTGATCGTCGACAAGGTGAGCATGCAGTTCGTCTTTGGCTCCGAGGTCGACTACGTGGAAGGCCTGCAGGGCGCGGGCTTCCAGGTCAACAACCCCAATGTGGTTGCCGCCTGCGGCTGCGGTTCCTCGTTCCAGGTTCGGGACGATGCCGCCGAGCACGCGGCCGTCTAGCGCCAAGCTCCTCCCGCGCATCGGGGATTGACCCCACTAGAGGGTGGTCGATGTCGGCTGCGCGTTCGCGCTCTCGTCTATTCGATTTGAAGAGGGGGCGACTGCGCCGGGGGCGCGGCCGTCGGTGCCGCCTCGGGCTGCTCGACGCCGAGCGCCTCGGCCAGCTCGCCGGACTCGAACATCTCCTCGACGATGTCGGCGCCGCCGACGAGCTCGCCGTTGACGTAGAGCTGGGGGAAGGTCTGCCAGTCGGAGATCTCGGCGGTCACTTCGCGCAGCGGCTGCAGCGCCGGCAGCACGTCGACCGCGCCGTACTCGACGTCCATCGAATCGAGCACCTGCACGACCCGCATCGAGAAGCCGCAGCGCGGCATTTCCGGCGTGCCCTTCATGAAGAGGAGCACCGGGTTGGCGGCGATCAGCTCCTCGACCTTCTGCTTCAGCTCGGCGTCTGCCATGCCCACAGACTAGCTACCCCGGCAGCTCGGTCTTCACCGAGAGCGCGTGGATCGTGCCGTCGTCGAAGCGCTCCTTCACCGCCGTCTTGACCAGGCGGTGCTGGGCGATGCGGCTGAGCCCCTCGAATTGGCTCGCAATCACCGTCGCCCGCAGGTGGTCGCCGCTGCCGGTTTCGTCGACCACCTCGACGCTCGCGCCGGGCAGCGCCGCCTCGATCATCCCCTTGAGCTCGAGCAGATCCGCGGCCATGGCCTCGACTAGCGGCGCCGGCGCAGCATCATCAACCCGCCGATCGCGAAGCCGGCGATGGCGGCGCCGGCGATCAGCTGCGAGCGGTGCTCGTAGACCTGGCGACGCCAGTCGGTCAGCTCGGCGACACGGCCGCGGAGCAGCTCGACCGAGCCGCCGAGGTCGCGGCGCTGGAGGTCGATGTCGCGGCGGATCTGCGCCGCCGAACGGCCGGGCATGCCGGCGGTCGAAGGGCGTGTGGGCTTGGGCTGGGCGCTCATTCGCCACCGGCCTTCGTGCTCGATTCAAGCGTTTCCTTGGTCAGCTTCGCCTCCTCGATCGCCTGCTCGGGCACCGGCGGCGCGCCGGCCTGGACCGAGCGGTAGGCGATGAAGCCGGCGAGCGCGGCGATCAGCAGGAAGAGCGCCGCCTCGACGAAGAAGCCGGGCCAGGCGTTGCCGTCGAAGACCTCTTCGGCGAGCAGCCAGGCGACGCCCTCCATGACCAGGATCAGGGCCAGGAAGGCGAAGACGCCGGCGGCGAGGCCGACGACCGAGCCGCGCAGGATCTTGCCGACCTTTTCGGAGACCTCGGCCTTGGCCAGCTCGATCTCCTCGCGCACGAGCGCCGAGCTCTTCTCGGCGACGTCGATGACGAGCTCGCCGACCGAGCGGGGGTCGGGCTCGGGGCGGGGCGGAATGCCGCCGCCCTCGGGAGGGGGTGTGCCGGTCGGGTCGGCCACGCTACTCGGGCGGCTCCTCGTCGAAGACCCGGCGGAAGACGAAGGCGGCGATCCTGCTGGCGACGATGCTGGCGAGGGCGCCGCTGGCGGCGAGCATGCCGCTCCAGGCCAGGCGCTTGACGATCTCGTTCTCCATCGAGGCCCCGACCTTACCTATCGGGCCTCGAGTCCGTCGCAGATCGTCGTCACCAGCAACGTCTTTGCCTGGTCGAAGTCGCTGTCGGCGGCGGGGATAACCGCGAAGATCCAACCCGAGAGGAGCTGCTCGACCGCGCCGTAGAAAGCCATCGAGGCGAAGTTGGCGTCGACGTCGCGGCGGAAGACGCCGGCCTCCTGGCCGTCGGCGACGATCTTGGCGATCGAGTCGTAGGCGCGGCGGATCTCCGCCAGGTGGGTGCGGCCGAAGGAGTTCGCCGCCCGCGTCACCTCGACGATGATCACCTTCATCAGCTCGGGGTCGTGGCGGTAGGAGTCGACGATGAAGCCCGCTACCGCCTCCAGCTTGGCGCGCGGGTCCGAGCCCTCGCGGTCGGCCTCCTCGATCGCCGCCAGCAGCAGCGACCAGCGCTCGCTGAAGAGCTCGTTGAGGACCTCGTCCTTCGACTTGAAGTAGTGGTAGACGAGGCCGTAGGCAACCCCCGCCTCGTCGGCGATGTCCGAGACCCGGGTCGCGTAGAAACCCTGGCGGGCGAAGACGCGAACTGCCGCGTCGAGGATCTGCCGCCGCTTGTCGACCGCCGGCGCGGATGCCTTAGAGGCCATTCCACACCTCCGCGGGCGCGGATGGCGAGCGCCGGACCAAGCCCATCAGGCGCGGGCCTCCGCCAGCTGCGGCCAGACGTAGGCACGGGGGCGCCGGTTGGCGAGCGAGGGGAGCGACTCGCGGACGCGATCCTGCGCCGCCGGGTCGAGCTCGGCGGCGACCCAGCACTCCGCGTCGGGAGCGCAGGCGAGCACCACTCCCCAGGGGTCGACGATCGCCGAGCGCCCGTAGGAGCTGAAGTGCGGCGGCGCCTCGCCGACCTGGTTGGGAGCGAGGACGAAGGCCTGGTTCTCGATCGCCCGCGCCCGCAGCAGCACCTCCCAGTGGTCGCGCCCGGTGGCGAGGGTGAAGGCCGAGGGCAGCGTGAAGAGGCGGGCGCCGCGCAGGGCGAGGATGCGGAAGAGCTCGGGGAAGCGCAGGTCGTAACAGACGCTGAGGCCGATCTCGAGCCCGGCCGCCGTCGCGGTGACGATCTCCCCGCCGGGCTCCTCGTGCTCGGACTCGCGGTAGGAGACGCCGCCGACGTCGACGTCGAACATGTGGATCTTGCGGTAGACGGCGAGGTCCTCCCCGTCGGCCCCGACGAGGACCGAGGTGTTGAAGGCCTTCCCTTCCGGCCCCCGCTCGCAGACGCTGCCGGCGAGCAGGTGGACGCCCAGCTCCCGAGCCCAGGCGCGGGCCGCGCCGAGGCTGGGGCCGTCGAGCGACTCGGCCCCCGCCAGCAGCTCCTCGCCGGCGGCCAGCAGGTTCCACTTCTCGGGCAGCGCGATCAGCTCCGCCCCGCCCGCGGCGGCGTCGCGGACCAGGCGCTCGGCCGCCTCGAGGTTGCGGGGCACCTCCCCGGTTGAGTTGAGCTGTACGACCGCTGCGCGCAAGGGGCTCCTTCGGCTCCTGGTTGACTGACCAGTCAATCGGTTTGGTCAGTATAGGTGCACCTCTAAGCTTCGGCTGCATGAGCGAGACCGCCAATCCCGGTGGCGAGCGCAAGCAGGTCACCGTCCTCTTCGCCGACGTCCAGGGGTCGATGGACCTGGCCGAGCAGCAGGACCCCGAGCAGTGGCACGCGATCATGCAGCGTTTCTTCGCGACCCTCGCCGATGCCGTGCACCGCTTCGAGGGCACCGTCGACAAGTTCACCGGCGACGGGATCATGGCCGTCTTCGGCGCCCCCATCGCCCACGAGGACCACGCGCGGCGCGCCTGTTATGCGGCGCTGAAGATGCTCGACGACGTCGGCGAGTACGCAGCCGAGCTGCGCCGCGGGCACGGGCTCAACTTCTCGACCCGGATCGGGATCAACTCGGGCGAGGTGGTCGCCGCCGAGGTCGGCGAGGGCGGCTACACGGCGGTCGGCCACACGGTCGGCCTGGCGCAGCGGATGGAGGCGCTGGCCGAGCCCGGCAAGGCGTACCTGACCGAGAGCACGGCGGGGCTGGCCCACGGCTTCATGGAGCTGGCCGACCTCGGCCAGTTCGAGATCAAGGGCTCCAGCCACCCGGTCGGCGTCTTCGAGCTGGCCGGCGTCGGCAGCGCCCGCTCGCGCCTCGACCTCTCGCGCGAGCGCGGCTTCTCGCGCTTCGTCGGCCGCGACGAGGAGATGGCGACGCTGGACGCGGCGCTGGGGCAGGCTGAGCGCGGCGAGGGCGCCGCGATCGGCATCGTCGCCGAGCCCGGCGTCGGCAAGAGCAGGCTCTGCCACGAGTTCGCCGAACGCTGCCGCGAGCGCGGCGTCGAGGTCTTCGAATGCCAGGCACAGGCGCACGGCCGCACGATCCCCTTCATGCCCGTACTGCAGATGCTGCGCTCCTACTTCGGCATCGCCGACGGCGACCCGGAGCGGATCGTGCGCGAGAAGATCGCCGGCCGCACCCTGCTGCTCGACCCCGACTTCGCCGAGGAGCTGCCGCTGCTCTTCGACTTCCTCGGCGTTCCCGACCCCGACCGCCCCCTGCCCCAGTTGAGCGCCGAGGCCCGGCAGCGGGCACTGCGCAGCGCCGTCTGCCGCCTCGTGCGCGCCCCCAACCGGCGCGACTCGATCGTCGCCCTGGTCGAGGACCTGCACTGGATGGACGAGGGCAGCGCCACCCTGCTCGGCGAGTTGATCTCCTCGGTCGAGGGGACCCAGACACTGGCGATCGTCAACTTCCGCCCCGAATACGACGACGCCGCCTGGGCCCGCGCCGAGACCTACCGGCCGATCTCGCTCGAGCCGCTGGGACCGGCGGGCACGCAGGAGCTGCTGCGCGACCTGGTCGGCGAGGACCCCTCGCTCGACGGGCTCGGCGAGCTGATCCACGAGCGCACGGCGGGTAATCCCTTCTTCGTCGAGGAGATCGTGCGCGGGCTGGCCGAGGCCGGCAACCTCGAGGGCGAGCGGGGTGCCTATCGGCTCGCCCGGCCGGTGGAGGACACCGGCGTGCCGGCCAGCGTGCAGACGATCCTGGCGGCGCGGATCGACCGGCTCGGGCCCGCCGCGAAGCGGCTGCTGCAGGCGGCCTCGGTGGCGCCGAAGGAGATCAGCGAGCGCGCCCTGGTCATGGTCTCGGGCCAGAGCGAGGACGAGGACTATCGTGCCGCCCTCTGCGAGCTCACGGACGGCGGCTTCCTCTTCGAAACCGAGGTCTACCCCGAACGCGCCTTCGCCTTCCGCCACCCGCTCACGCGCGAGGTCGCCTACGGCACCCAGCTGGCCGAGCAGCGCGCCGCGAGCCACGCGGCCACCGCCCGCGCCCTGATCGAGCTCAATCCCGATCGCCACGACGAGATGGCGGCGCTGATCGCCAGCCACATGGAGGCTGGCGGCGAAGCGCTGGAGGCGGCGCGCTGGTCCGCCCGCGCCGCCTACTGGGCCGGCGGCAGCCGCCCGCAGGATGCTCTGCGCCTCTGGCGCAGGACGATGGAGCTGACCGAAGCGCTTGAGGAAAGCGAAGAATCGCTGGCGATGGCGTTGATGTCCCGCCTCCAGCAGCTCGACTTCGCCTGGCGCCTCGGCATGGACGACGCCGAGGAAGCGCGGCTGACCGCCGAGGCGGAGGAGATCGCTCGGCGGACCGGCGACCTGCACTCGCTGGCGATGCTGCGCGTCGCCCGCGACGTTCGGCCCGGCATGCCCCACATCGCCGCCGACTGGATGCGGGCGGCCGCCGAGACGGTGGAGATCGCCGACCGCTCCGGCGACCGACACCTGCGCATAGCGATCCGGGCCGCCAGCTCATTCGCCTACCTCTGTTCCGGCGAGTTCGAGGAGTTCCGCCGGGCGCTCGACGAGATCCTCGACCTCGCCGCGGGGGACCGACGGGCCGGCGCCAGGATCGTCATCGGCAGTCCGGTCGCCTGGGCGACGATGGCAAAGGGCCTCTACCTGCGCGAGCGCGGCCACCTCGACGAGGCCGAAGGCCACTTCAGCGCGGCGCTGCAGATCGCCACCGAGGACGGCGACCCCGAGATCGCCAGCTGGACGCGCAGCAACCAGGCCCTGATGCTGTCGATGCGGGGCGAATTCGACGCCGCGCTCGCCCTGGCACGGCGCAACTGCGAGCTGACCGAACGGCTCGGCGACGTCTTCTCGCGCAGCCTCGCGCTGGCGAACCTGGGCGGGGCTCGGATCGCCGCCGGGGATTACGCCGGCGCGCTGGAGTCGCTCGAAGAGGCGGAGCGCGTCACCCGCGCCGCGGCCAGCAACGGCGACGAGATGGAGACCTGGCGCGCCGGCCTGCGCGCGCAGGCGCTGATCGGCATCGGCCGCTCCGAGGAGGGCCTGGAGCTGGCCGAGTGGGCGGCCGCGGTGGCGCGCGAACGGGGGATGCTCTGGTCGCTGCCCGTCGCCCTGCAGGCGATTGCGATCGCGCGCGCGGCGACCGGGCGCGAGGGCGTGGAGACCGCGCTGGACGAGGCGGCGGAGGTCGCCGAGCGGACCGGAGCGACGATCAGCTTGCAGGCGGTGGAAACGACGCGCGAGACCCTCGTACCCGCGCGCTGAGCCGCTCTGGGGTCAGAGCCCCATCGCGCGGGCGACGATCCGGTCCATCAGCCGGTCGGGGGAGACTCGCTTGAGCAGGGCCTGGCCGCGGGCGTCGGCCCCGACCAGGTAGCGGGTTCGCGGTCGCCTCGCGCTCAGCGCGTGCAGGACCGCGTTGGCGACCTTCTCCGGCGGGATTCCCCGAGCGGCGGTGCGCCGCACGGCGGCGCGGAAGCTCTCGATCGCCCCGCCGTAGAGGTCCTCCTGGGCGGCCGGCGCGCGCTCGGCGGCGGCATCGGCCCGTTCCTCGCCGCGCTCCCAGATCGGCGTGTCGATCGAGCCCGGCTCGATCGCGGAGACGCCGATCCCCCAGGGGCGGAGCTCCTGGCGCAGGCAGTCCGCCACGGCCTCGATCCCGTACTTGGAAGCGTGGTAGGGAGCGCCGAAGGGCATCGCCATCCGCCCCCCGATCGAGCTGATGAAGACGATCCTGCCGCCGGCACTGCGGATCTGCGGCAGCAGCGCCTGGGTCACCGCCACCTGCGAGATCAGAT
>DASZSJ010000090.1:0-24201 GCA_035548675.1 Solirubrobacterales bacterium | reverse complement strand
AGCCCGCGGTGTCGAGTGTTGAGTTGACCCACGTATACGGTGGCAAACCAGACACTCGGCACCAAACATCGCGCGGTCGGCCCACCTGGAGCCGGAAGAGGTCGTGATTCCACGGCTGCCGCCGTGGAATCAGTCATCTAGGCGACGAGGCGCAGCGGCGAGCCGTTGGCGTTGCCGTTGAGCAGATCGAGGACGATGCCCTCGCGCAAGCCACCCTTGCCGATCTGCAGCGGCTGGCCGAGCAGCTCGGAGACCTTCTCCAGCAGCAGCACGCCGGTGGCGAGGATGCGCACGCGCTCGGGGTCGAGCTCGAAGCGCCGCGCGACCTCGGCTGCCGGGTCGCCGCAGAGCACCCGCACCCCCCGCTCCAGCGTCTCGTACTCGAGCACCGCGCCGACCAGGCGCCGCAGCGAGGTGGCGCTGCCGCCGACCGCGACGGCCTGCGTGGGGTGCTCGATCTCGACCCCGGCGAAGATGTCGTCGATGCGGTCGCGCACCTTGCGGATCTCCGCCGCCGAGGGCGGGTCGGAGGAGATCAGCTCGTCGGCGAGGGTGCCGGAGCCGACCTTCCAGGAGCGCACCTCCTCGGCGCCGCCGGGGACGCCGCCGAGGATCACCTCGGTCGATCCGCCGCCGACGTCGACGACGCCGACCCGGCCCTCGACCGGATGGCCGAGGGTCTTGGTCGCACCGATGAAGGAGAGTCTCCCCTCCTCCTCGTCGCTCAGCACCTCGACCGGGATCCCCGCCGCGCCGCCGATCCGCGCCGCCACCTCGGCACCGTTCGAGGCCTCGCGCACGGCGGCGGTCGCCACCGCACGGATCTCCTCGGCGCCCAGCTCCTTGGCCAGGCGCACCTGGGTGGCAACCACGTCGCAGACCTCCTCGACCTTGCCCGGGACGATCGCCCCGTCGCCGTCGAGCGCCTTGTTGATCCGCGTGTAGGCGCGCTGCTCCATCACCTTCTTCAGCTGCCCGTCGACGGGCTCGGCAACGAGCACCCGGGTCGTGTTCGACCCGATGTCTATGGCGGCACAGAGCGTCACGGCGTCCTTTGATGTTCCCAAACGCGCCGGATCTCAAGCACCCGCTACGCGGGGTGCGAGGCGTCCTCGAACTCCCGGAACAGCCCCGTGACGACAAAGGCGACCTGCTCGCCGATGTCGACGGCGTTGTCGCCGATCCGCTCGATCGCCCGGGCGCCGAGGAGCATCGTCATCGCCCACTCGCGCCGGTCCGCGTCGTCGCCGATCTCGAGCGCCAGGCGGAAGCATTCGCGGTTGAGGTTGTCGACCGCGTCATCCTGGCGCACCAGGTCGCGCGCCAGTTCGACGTCGCGGTCTTCGAAGGCGCGCTTGGCCTGGCTGATCAGGGTGCGGGTCTGGCCGCCCATGGTCAGGATCAGCTTCACCATCTCCCGGTCGGAGGGTGGCTCGTTGCCGGTCAGCGGGATCAGCTTGCAGACGTTGACGCACTGGTCGCCCATCCGCTCGATGTTCTTCAGCACGTGCAGCAGGGCGGAGATCAGGCGCAGGTCGGTGGCGACCGGCGACTGCGTCGCCAGCAGCGTGATCAGCGCCTGGTGCACCTCGAGGTAGCGGCCGTCGATGCGATCGTCGTCGGCGACGACGATCTGGGCCAGCTCGACGTCCTGGTGCTCGACCGCCTCCAGCGTGCGACTGAGCGCGGTGCTGACCAAGTCCAGCCCGCCGAGGGCACTCGCCTCGAGGCGCTCGAGTTCCTCCTGGTATTCGACCCTGACGGTGCCTGGCACTACCCGAACCGCCCGCTGACGTAGTCCTCAGTCGCCTGCTTCTCGGGGCTGGTGAAGATCTTCTCGGTCGGCCCGATCTCGATCAGGCGGCCGGGCTTGCCGGTCTCTTCGAGGTTGAAGAAGGCGGTGATGTCGCTGGCGCGGGAGGCCTGCTGCATGTTGTGGGTGACGATCGCGATCGTGTACTTGTTCTTCAGCTCGCCGATCAGGTCCTCGATCGCCAGCGTCGCCACCGGGTCGAGCGCCGAGCAGGGCTCGTCCATCAGCAGCACCTCGGGCTCGACCGCGATCGCGCGGGCGATGCAGAGCCGCTGCTGCTGGCCGCCCGACAGTCCCGAGCCGGGCCTGTCGAGGCGATCCTTGACCTCGTTCCAGAGGTGGGCGCCGCGCAGCGAGCGCTCGACGACCTCGTCCTTCTCGGACTTCTTCACCCGGCCGGCGTTGAGGTTGAGGCCGGCGGCAACGTTGTCGTAGACCGACATCGTCGGGAAGGGGTTGGGCTGCTGGAAGACCATGCCGACGAGGCGGCGCACCTGCACCGGGTCGACTCCGCGCCCGTAGATGTCCTGCCCGTCGAGCTGGATGCTGCCCTCGACCCGCGCCCCCTGATTGAGCTCGTGCATGCGGTTGAGCGAGCGCAGGAAGGTCGTCTTGCCGCAGCCCGAGGAGCCGATCAGCGCCGTCACCTTGTTCGGCTCGACCGTCATCGTCACCTTCTCGACCGCGTGGAAGTCGCCGTAGAAGAGGTTGACGTCCCTGGCCTCGAGCGTCTTGGCGCGCCGCTCGCCGGCGGCGGGGGCCGCCTCGGGGGCGGTCTGGGTGTCGGCGATCGGGGGCTTCATCTCTGCTTGGCCGACCTCGGACTCGGCTCGGGTTGCGCCCGCTGCTCCCATCGGTCGTGCTCTCCTTCCATCCACTTAGCGGATCTCGGTTCTGTAGCGGCGGTAAATCAGGCGAGCCACGAGGTTGAGGACCATGACAATGACTATCAGGGTCAGCGCGGCGGCCCAGGCCCGGTCGTAGGAGGCCTGCTTGAAGACGCCGGGCGTTCGGTACTCGCTGTAGGCGTAGACCGCGAGGTTCTGCATGCGGCCCGAAAAGGGGTTGCTGTTGATCGAGTCGACGACGCCGGTGGTGACCAGCAGCGGCGCCGTCTCGCCGATGATCCGCGCGATCGCGATCATCATCCCGGTGATCAGCCCGGCGAAGGCGGTCGGCAGGACGACCTTCGTGATCGTCCGCCACTTAGGGGTACCCAGCGCGTAGGAGGCTTCGCGCAGGTGGTTGGGGACGATCTTCAGGACCTCCTCGGAGGTGCGGATCACGATCGGGATCATCAGCACCGAGAGCGCCACCGAGCCCATCACGCCGAGGCGGATGCCGGGGCCGAGGAAGAGCGCGAAGAGCGCGTAGGCGAAGAGGCCGGCGACGATCGATGGAATGCCGGTCATCACGTCGACGAAGAAGGTGAGCGCCCGGCGCAGGCGGCCGTTGCCGCCGTACTCGGTCAGGTAGATCGCCGCCATCAGCCCGACCGGGATCGAGATCAGCGCCGCGACCCCGGTGATCACCAGCGTGCCGACCAGGGCGTGGGCGGCACCGCCGCCGCCGATCTGCCCGCGCGCGTCCTCGGTGAGGAATTCGAGGCTGAGGCCGGGAATGCCGCGCTTGGCGACCTCAAAGACGAGCGAGAGCAGCGGGATCAGGGCTAGCCCGAAGGCGGCGACGATGGCCAGGGTGACGAGCCGGTCCTTGGCCCGGCGCGGGCCCTCGACCCGGCGCGAGGTGGCATAGGTGACGATCGCGGCGATGAAGACGGTGAGGATCAGCAAGAGGGCGACGCTGAAGGAGCCCGCGGCGAGCAGCAGCGCCGCCGCGAGCAACGCCGAGCCGCCGACGGCGGCATAGGGCGACCAGTTGGGCAGGACACCGGTGTCGAGGGCGGCTGCGTTCACTGGACGACCTTTTGTTCGCGCCCCGATCGCCACGGACTCGAGCACTCGGAGATCACCGTGTCGATCGGGGCGCTCACTGGATGTTCTGGCGGGCGATGATCGCGCGGGCGATCAGGTTGGTGACGAGGGTGATCGCGAAGAGGACGAGGCCCGAGGCGATCAGCGTGTTGATCGCGAGGCCGGTCGATTCGGGGAAGTCGAGGGCGATGTTGGCGGCGATCGTCGAGGGGTTCGCCTGGCTGATCAGGTTGAAGGTGACGATCCCCGAGACGGAGAGGATGATCGTCACCGCCATCGTCTCGCCCAGGGCCCGGCCGAGCCCGAGCATGGCGCCGCTGATGATCGAGGAGCGGCCGAAGGGCAGGACGGTCATGCGCAGCATCTCCCAGCGCGTCGCGCCCAGCGCCAGCGCCCCTTCCTGCAGCTTGCGCGGCGTCTGCGAGAAGACCTCGCGGGCGACGGCGGAGACGATCGGCAGGATCATCACGGCGAGTACCAGGCCGGCGACCAGCATCGTGCGACCGGTGACCGAGGCCGGGCCTTCGAAGAAAGGGAGGAAGCCGAGCTTCTCTTCGAGCCATTCCATCGGCCCGACCGCGGCCGGACCGAGGACGAAGATGCCCCAGAGGCCGTAGACGATGCTCGGCACCGCGGCCAGCAGGTCGACCAGGTAGCCGAGGGCCAGCACCAGCCGCCGCGGCGCGATGTGGCTGATGAAGAGGGCGACCGCGACCGCCAGCGGGACCGCGATCGCGACCGCGAGCGCCGCCGCCAGCACCGTGCCGAAGGCGAGCGGGGCGATGTAGTCGACGAGGCTCTTGCCGCCCGGCAGGTCGGCCGAGCTGGCGGTCACCGCCGGCATCGCCTGGATCAGCAGGAAGGCCGCGACCCCGCCCAGCAGGGCGAGGATCGTCACCGCCGCGGCGACGGAGAAGTTGGAGAAGACCCGGTCGCCCCACCGCCGCCTCCCTCCGGAGGCGGCGGCGAGGATCTGACCGGCGTTGGTCGTGGTGTCGGCGTGTGCCTCCACCTAGCCTTCGATTGCTTGCACCGCGGGGGTGATCTTCTTGGTCAGTGCGGCCGAGAGCGGGGCGGAACCGGCGTTTTCGGCGGCGACTTCCTGCCCTTCGCTGCCGATCGCGTATTCGAGGTAGCCCTTGACCAGCGCCGCTTCGTCAGCCGAGCCGTACTGCGTGCAGGCGATCAGGTAGGAGACCAGCACGATCGGATAGGTGCCCTCCGATTCGGTCTTGCGATCGAGTTCAAAGGGGAACATGTAGGGGCTCTTGGCCAGGTCCTTGGCTTCGGGCGACTCCTCGAGGATCTTCGCCGCGGCCTCCGGGGTCGGTTCGACGAAGGCGTTGCCGACCTTGATCGTGGCGACGCCGAGTTCGCCGGCCTGGCTGGCGTCGGCGTAGCCGATCGCGCCGTCGCCCGCGGTCACCGCTTCGACCACGCCGGAGGTGCCCTGCGCGGCCTCGCCGCCCTTGACCGGCCAGTCGCCGCTGACTTCGTACTTCCAGATACTGGGGACCACCTTGGAGAGGTAGTCGGTGAAGTTCTCGGTCGTGCCCGACTCGTCGGAGCGGTTGACCGGGGTGATGCGGGTCCCGGGCAGGTCGACGCCGGGGTTGTCTTTGGCGATCGCCGGGTCGTTCCAGCTGGTGATTTCCTGGTTGAAGATCTTGGCCAGGGTTTCCGGGTCGAGCTGCAGCGATTCGACGCCTTCGAGGTTGTAGATGATCGCGATCGGCGAGACGTAGGCCGGGATCTCGATCAGCTTGCCGGGGGCGCAGCGCTTGGCCGCCTTTTCGAGTTCGCCTTCTTCTTCTTCGAGGGCGGCGTCGCTGCCGGCGTAGGCGACCCCGCCGGCGATGAACTGTTCGCGGCCCCCGCCCGAGCCGACCGCGTCGTAGGAGACCGTCGCGCCCGAGTTCGCGTTCTCGAATTCGGCAATCCAGGCTTCCTGCGCGGCCTCCTGGGACGTGGCCCCCGCGCCGGCGATCTGGCCGGAGAGGTCACCGCCGGAGGAACTGCTGCCGCCTTCGTCGTCGCTGCTGCCGCAGGCGGACACGCCGATTGCGAGGACGGCCAACGAGGCGAGAATGGCCAACCATCTAGAGGGACTCACACGAACTCCTTTTCGTCGTTTGGGCACGAGAGCGGACCAGGACCGGCCGGCTCGCGGTCACACTCTCAGTGCGCCTCCGACAGCTTGTTACCTGCCTGTATCGGGAATGTGAAAAAGATGTAAAAGGCCGTCGGAGGGCGGCTGGGCGCCTCATCCTTCCGGCGAGAAGCGGTAGCCGATGCCGCTGTGGGTATGGATCAGGCGCTTGCCCGGCAGCGCCTCGCCCAGCTTCGAGCGCAGGCGGCTGACGTAGACGTCGACCGAGCGGTCGTCGTGGCGGGGCTCCCGACCCCAGACCTCGGCGAATAGCTCCTCACGGGTGAGGATGCGCTGCGGGTGGGCGGCCAGCGTGGTCAGCAGTTGCAGCTCGCGCACGGTCAGGCTCAACGGTCGGCCGTCGACCAGCGCGGCGTGCTCCTCGGGCCTGATCTCCAGCATCGACCGCGAGCATGGCCGCGCCGGCGGGGGCAGCAGTTACGCGACCGTGAAGCTGCTGTGAACTACTTGTGAATCGCCGCCAGCGGCGGTGGGCTCGGCGCCGGCGGCCGCCACCTCGGCGAGCTCGGGCGCGACGCCGCCGACCGCCTCGGGGTCGAAGCGGTAGCCGACGCCGAAGTGCGTGTGGATGTAGCGCCAGCCCGGCGAGCGCTTCTCCAGCTTCTGGCGCAGCTTGCGGATGAAGACGTCGACCGAGCGGTCGCCGTGGGCCATCGCGTAGCCCCAGACCCGCTGGTAGATCGCCTCGCGCTCGAGCACCTGGCCCCTGACATCGGCCAGCAGCTGCAGCAGCTCGAACTCGCGGCGGGTGAGGTCGAGGCTCTCCTCGCCGACGAAGGCCTGGAACTGGTCGGCGCGGATCTCGAGCTCGCCGACGACGACCGGGCCGGAATCGGCGCCCGCACGGGCGCGGCGCCGGCGGCGCGAGACGGCCTCGATCCGCGCCATCACCTCCTCGGGGTGGCAGGGCTTGCCGATCCAGTCGTCGACGCCCATGCGCAGGCCGCGCACCCGTTGGGCCACGGTCGAGCGACCGGTGCAGACGATCACGCCGAGATCGGGGAGCGCGGCGCAGACCCGCTCCAGGTATCCCCAGGCTTCGTCGCCGAGCACGCTGAGGTCGACCAGCAGCGCGTTCAGCTTCATCGCGACCAGCTCGTCGGGCGGGACGGCGCTGCTCAGCACGCGCTGCTGCCAACCGGCCGCCTCGGTCCGCTTGGAGAGGACCGTGACGAAACCGCTGTCGTCGTCGATGACCGCGAGACGAGTGGTCTGCTGCGAGGTCAAGTCGACGGGATTGTATGCAGCAGCGACGACGGGCGGCGCCTGAAAACCCCTGCGTTCACAGGATTTTCACAGCCAAATGGGCCTAAATTGCGGAAAACGAGGCACGCCGGCCGCCCCTGGAGCGTCACCCGAGCTTCTCCAGGGATTCTCTGGATGTTCACGGCGGCCCTGTGGCCCGGCGCCACACTGGACTCTCACGAGACTCCTCTCTCGTCACCGCGAACGGCCCACTGCCCCGGGCCGTTCGCTATTTGTGGGCCTGTTTGTCGTTCAGGCGGGGATGTGGGGGATGGCGGGTGTGCCCCCGCGGGAATTGATGTCGCCCGCGCCCGCGAAGCGCTCCCGCCAACCGCGCCCCACACCGCTCAGGATCACTCGAGCGAGAGTTGACCCCCCTCTGGATGGGTCAACTCTCGCTTCACGCTTCTTGAGCATTTCGCCGATTCGTGGGGGATGCCGCGGGGTCGGCCCAACCCAAGGGGGGGACCGCGGAACGGCTTAAGGGGGACCGCGGAGCGGATTAGCTAATCGCGCCGGTGCCAGCGAGCACGAGCACCAGCGCACCGAGGGCAATCCGGTAGACGACGAAGACCTCGAGCGAGTGGGTGCTGAGGTAGCGCAGCAGCCAGGCGATCGCCAGGTAGCCGGTGACGAAAGCGACGAGGGTGGCGATCACGGTGGCGGCCGGCGAGGGACCGCCGTTTTCCCCCACCTTGCGCAGCTCGAAGAGGCCACTGAGGACGACGGCCGGCACCGAGAGCAGGAACGAGTAGCGCGCCGCGGCGAGGCGGTCGAAGCCGCGGAAGAGCCCGGCCGAGATCGTCGCGCCGGAGCGCGAGACCCCCGGGACGAGCGCCAGCGACTGGGCAACGCCGATGAAGAGGCCGTCGCGGCCGTTCATCTCCTCCAGGCCACGCCGCCGCGTGCCGACCCGCTCAGCCGCGACCATGACGAAGGAGAAGAGGATCAGGGCGGAGCCGATCAGGTAGAGGCTGCGCGCCCCCGACTCGATCTGGTCCTTGAAGATGAAGCCGAAGATCGAGATCGGGATCGTGCCGAGGACGATGAACCAGCCCAGCTTCGCCTCCTGGCTGGCCTGGCGGATCGGCACCCGCAGCTCGCCCAGCCAGGCGGCCGCGATGCGCCAGAGGTCGGCGCGGAAGTAGATCAGGACCGCCGCCATCGTGCCCAACTGGATCACCGCGGTGAAGCCCGCCCCCGGGTCGGGCCAGCCGAGCAGCGCCGGCACGATCCGCAGGTGGCCGCTGGAAGAGATCGGCAGGAACTCGGTCAGCCCCTGGACCAGGCCGAGGACGATCGCTTCGAGGGTGTTCATGGCCGCGACGGGCACTGGTGCTGACATCGGCGGCGGATCCTATGGCAGCGCCTAAAGGCGAGCTGAAGGAGATTGGCGCCGCCGCGTTGCGCTAGATTGCCGGGCGTGAAGGCACCCCGACGCACGAGCGCGATCGCAGCCGCCCTCTTCTCGGCGCTGCTCTCGCTGCTGCTCGCCGCCCCGCTGGCGCTTGCCGACAACGGCGTCGGGCTCGCCGGGCCGACGACGGACAAGACCGTCACCTTCTTCTGCTTCGGCGTGATCGCCTTCTTCGCGATCCTCGTGATCGTGCTCTCGATCGTCCAGGGCCGGCTCGAGAAGCGCAAGGAACGCCGCAAGTACGACCTAGAGCGCTACGGCTGAGGCGCGGGCGCAAGCAGCTCGAGGATGCAGGGAGCGCTGCGTGCTCTCTGCACGCAAGCGACCGAAGACGCAGAGATGCGCCGTGCCCCCGCGCCTCAGCGTCCGCTCAGTCGAGGCGGAAGCCGCTGAGCAGGCGCTTCTCGGTCTCGCCCTCGATCTCCGCCACGACTTCGATCTTGCCCGCGAGCGGGGTGCCGCGGATCTTGGTCGCCAGCAGGTCGTCGACCTGGAAGATGCCGGCCGAGTTGTTGAGCTCGATCTGGATCCGCACCGGACGGGTCTCCCCCGCCTCGATCCGCACCTCGTCGACGGCGGCGGCGGAGATCGAGTGGATGCCCTCCTGGCCCGCTTCGATCGGTAGCCGGGTCCGCCCCTGCGCCATGTCGAGCGCGTCGGCGACGCGCACGACCCCGGCCTCGAGCGTGTAGGGCTCGCCGCGCCGGCGGTGGCCGATGATCGCGTGCAGGATCTCGGTCGCGACGATCGTCCGCTCCGGCTCCCGGTAGGAGCCGGCGAGCAGCCGTTCGAGCGCGCCGTTGGCGAGGAAGAGGCTGTAGGCCTCGTGGTCCTGGCGGTGGATCGACATGCCGACGTCGTGCAGCAGGGCGCCACCGGCCACCACCACCTCGGCGTCGCGCGGCGACATGTCGTGGTCGGCGACCACGGCCGGCTCGACCCCCGCCTTGACCAGCAGCCGCAGCAGCCGCAGCGCGACGTTGAGCACGATCTGCATGTGGACCCAGGAGTGGTCGGACATGCCCAGCCGCTCGGCGTGGACCTGGGTCATGTACCACCAGGCCCTCACCTGGTCGTCCCCGTTCACCGCCTCGAGGAATGACTCGAGCTTGCGGTTGCCCCGGGTCGGCGCGCGCACCTGGGCCTCGGCTATCGCCTCGCGCGGCGGCTTGCGTTGTGGTCCCTTCGGATCCGGTGTCGGGACCGCCTCGCTCATCGACCGGATCGTAGGGGAGGGACCGGGCGCCCTCCCCCGCCTCGGCTCAGCCGCAGATGGGCCAGGGTGAGGAGCCCGACTGGGCGTAGAGCAACGCGGCCCGGTAGTCCTGCTCGGGCTCCGGTGCGGCGGCCGGGTCGCCGGAGCCGCCGACCGATTCCCAGGTGCCGTAGTCGAACTGGTACTTGCCGCGGTAGCTGCCGTCGGCGGAGACCGCCGCCGGGTCGCCGCCGGACTCGCAGGCGGCGATCGCGTCGAGCGTCTCCTGTGAGACGCCGCCGGGGAGACTGGCGTAGAGCGCTTCACGCTGACGGCGCTCGCGCCGAATCTCGGCCCGATGGACCGCTTCGAGGTGAGCGACCGTGGCCTTGATCGCGCGGTGGAAATTCACGGTCGAGCGACTCAGCATCGCGAGCTTGGCCGGAACGGCGTTGGCAACTGCGGTGCGCGGTTGCGATCCCTCGCCCCCCGTCGCGGCAAACGCGGCGGCCGGGACGGCGATGAGGATCAGGACTACAGAAGCGGCGAAATATGTGTGTTTTGTGAGCAAGCGCGGGACCGTGCCGGTATTTGCGGCGACGGAGCGTGATCGCGCTCACACTTTTCACATAGTTCGTGCGATTTGAGGCGATTTCAGGCACGAAGTGCGGATTGCAACTTTGGGGCTGGGTCCGATCCTGCAGGCGCAGGAACTGCGCAGCGGACCTAGACGGTTGCTTCCGCCGCCTTGGCGCTGAGCATCGCCAGGCCGGGCAGGCTGCGGAAGGTCTTCTTCTCGGCGGGGCCGAAGCCGGAGTCGGCAAGCCAGCGCGATACCTGCTCGACCGTGTAGGTGTCGGCACCCGAGGTGAGGTGGAAGAAGAGCCCGAGGATCGAGCCCGCGTCGGGCCTCTGGCCCTCGGGCCGGTCGTAGTGCTCGAGCACGCAGAGGGGCGCGCCCGGCCGCATCGTCTCGCGGATGCGCGAGAACAGCGCCTTCGCCTGCTCGGGCGAGAGGTGATGGACGATGTTGAAGCAGAGGGCGCCGTCGTGGGGGCCGCCGAAGTCAGCCTCGAACATGTCGCCCTCGACGTGATTGACCCGGTCTTCCATGCCGGCGCCGGAGACGATCTCGCGACCGACCCTGGCGCTGCCCGGCAGGTCGACGATGGTGGCCTTGAGTCCGGGGTGCGCGCGGCAGAGCGCCATCGAGTACTCGCCGTGGGCACCCGCCACATCGAGCAGCGAGTGGGCGTTTGGCTGCAGGGGGACCGCCTTGGCGACTTCGGCCGAGCTGAGCCGCGCCAGTTGGTACTGGCCGCGGATGTAGGAGCGCCAGTAGGGGTCCTCGGGCGTGCGGTCGTGCAGCTCGGCGTGGCGGCCGTCGCGGACGAGGTCCTCGAGACCCTGCCACCACTGCCAATATTCACCGGTGTCGTTGAGGAAGTCGCCGACGTAGTGCTCGGAATGGGGGTCGAGCCAGCGGCGGGCGCGCTCGCTCATCTCGTAACGCCCGTCGGCGCGCAGCTCGAGGTGGCCGAGCGAGGCGATCACGTCCAGCACCCGCTTGGTCCCCTCGGCTCGGAGCCCGAGGTGTTCGGCCAGCTCGGCCGGCTCGCGCGGGCTCTCGGCCAGCGCGGTGAGCATCCCGGTGCGCTGCGCGACCTGCAGCGAGCGCGCGATCGGCATCGCGAACATCGCCTCGCCGATCGGCGTCGGCACCCGGTTCAGCGCCAGCCCGATTCGCTCGGTCAGGTTGTCGGGCCGCGCCGCGATTCGCATCGCGACCCACCCTACCCGCTCGAACTGCATCAAATTTTCGATCCAGCGGGGTGAAAATTTGATGCAGTTCGGCCCGGAGCCGCGATGATGCGCGGATCGCCGCTACCCCGACAACTCGCCTTTTGCTCGCCTGCCCGGACCGGCCGGGGCTGATCGCCACGGTCAGCGGCTTTCTCGCCGATGCCGGCCTCAACATCGTCGACGCCGACCAGCACTCGAGCAACGAGGGGCGCTTCTTCATGCGCATGGTCTTCGACGCGGTGCCCGCCAGCGAGCGCGACGCCGTCCACCGCCGCTTCGCCGCGGAGATCGCCGCACGCTTCGAGATGGACTTCCGCTTCGCCGAGTCGAGCGAGCCCAAGCGCGTGGCGATCATGGTCTCGCGCGAAGACCACTGCCTCTCCGACCTGCTCTGGCGCTGGCGCAGCGGCGAGCTGGGCGCCGACGTCGTCGCGGTCGTCTCCAACCATCCCGAGCATCGCGAGCAGGTCGAGATGCTCGGCCTGCCCTTCCACCACGTGCCGGTCGAGCCCGGCGCCAAGGCGGCGGCGGAGGCACAGATCCTCGAGCTGCTCGGCGAGGTCGACCTGCTCGTCCTCGCCCGCTACATGCAGATCCTCTCCGGCGAGTTCCTGCGCCGGCTCGACGCGGCGGCGATCAACATCCACCACAGCTTCCTGCCCGCCTTCGTCGGCGCCGACCCCTACCGCCGCGCCCACGAGCGCGGCGTCAAGTTGATCGGCGCCACCGCCCACTACGTCACCGAGGAACTCGACGCCGGGCCAATCATCGACCAGGACGTGACCAGGGTCAGCCACCGCGACGAGGTGCCCGACCTCGAGCGCATCGGCCGCGACATCGAGCGCATCGTCCTCGCCCGCGCGGTGAAGGCGCACATCGACGACCGCGTGCTCCTCGACGGCCCCCGCACCATCGTCTTCTAACGAGTAGGGGCGCGGCGTCCTCGCCCCCCGCACCGTGGTTCCTGAGACTGACTTCGTCTTTCTCGCTCCGTATGCCCCCATAAAGGCGAACTCACCCACGGGGGGGTGGGGGTTGGGCAAACTGGCTGGGTAGCCAGTTTGCTCTATGGTTCGGTGGCGATGGAGCAGGCAACGATCGCCCACCCGCCGCTCGGCGTTCGCAGCGAGGTCCCTCCCGGATCCCGGGCGCCGTCGCTGCTGCAGGCGGCCCGCTACGCGCGCGACCCGCTCGGCTTCCTGATCAAGCTGCAGCGCGACTACGGCGACATCTTCAGCCTCAGGTTCCCCTTCTTCGGCCGCCTCTACTACGTCGCCGACCCGGCCCTGGTGAAAGCGCTGTTCACCGGCTCCCCGCAGCAGTTCCACGCCGGCGAGGCAAACGCAACGGTGCTCGAGCCCGCACTCGGCCCGAACTCGGTGCTGACCCTCGACGACGCTCCCCACATGCAGCAGCGCAAGCTGCTCCTCCCCCCCTTCCACGGCGAGCGCGTCCGCGGCTACGGCGAGCTGATCCGCGAGATGACGGTGAAGCAGATGGAGACCTGGCCGGTCGGCGAGCCCTTCGCGCTGCGCCCGCACACGCAGCGGATCACCCTGGCCGTGATCATGCGCGCCGTCTTCGGCGTCCACGACGAGGAGCGGCTGACCCGCTTCGAGGCCCTGATCGACGACTTCAGCAAGCGGGTCGGCCTGATCACCTCCTTCCCCGCCCTGCGCCGCAACTTCGGTCCGGGCAGCCCCTGGCCGCGCTTCCTGCGCTCGCGCGAGCGGCTCGACGAGTTCGTCTACGAGGAGATCGGCCTGCGCCGCCGGGAGGTCGAGGCCGGTGAGGAAGGCCACGACGACGTCCTCTCCCTGCTGCTGCAGGCGCGCCACGACGACGGCACCCCGATGAGCGACGAAGAGCTGCGCGACGAGCTGGTCACGGTGCTGGGCGCCGGCCACGAGACGACGGCGACCGGCCTCGCCTGGGCGATGGAGCGGCTGCTGCGCACGCCGCGCGTCCTCGCCGAGCTGCGCGACTCGATCGCCGCCGGCGAGGACGAGTACCTCGACGCGACGGTGAAAGAGACGCTGCGGGCGCGGCCGGTGATCGTCGACGTCGCCCGCCGCCTCACCGCGCCGGCCGAGATCGGCGGCTACCAGCTGCCCAGGGGCAGCTTCGTGATGGCGGCGATCGCCGCCCTGCACTACCGCGAGGACCTCTTCCCCCAGCCGCAGGAGTTCCGCCCCGAGCGCTTCATCGACGAGAAGGCCGACAACTACGCCTGGATCCCCTTCGGCGGCGGCGTGCGGCGCTGCATCGGCGCCGCCTTCGCCGAATACGAGATGCGGGTCATCCTGCGCGAGTTCGCCCGCGCCGAGCTCAGCGCCCCCGACCAGCGGCCGGAAAAGGTCAGGGTCCGCAACATCACCCTCGCCCCCGGCAGGGGCACCAGGGTCAGGCTGGACCGGCCGCTGCGCTGACCGCGCGTTCGGCCTCCTCCCATTCCGCGTAGAGCTCGCCGAGCTTGCGCTTGGCCGCTTCGTGGCGCGCGTTGGCCCGCTCCGACTTCTCCGGCGTCGACCAGTTGGCGGGGTCGGCGAGCTCGTCCTCGACCCGGCGCAGCTCCGCTTCGGCGGCCTCGACCTTCTCGGCGAGGCGGCTCGCCCGCCGCTCCGCCCGCTGCGCGACGAGCTCGGGGCGCTGGCGCTTGCCGCCCCTGCCCGAGCGCTTCGCCGCGGCGGCGGACGCGGCCGCCGCCTCCGCCGCTTCGTCGCGGCGGCGCTGGTACTCGGCCCAGCCGCTCGGGTGGCTGCTCAGCTCGCCGCCCTCGCAGACGACCGTGCGGCTGCCGACAGCCTCGAGCAGGGCGCGGTCGTGGGAGACGAGGATCACCGCCCCCTCGAACTCCGAGAGGGCGTCCTCGAGCGCCTCGCGGCTCTCGATGTCGAGGTGGTTGGTCGGCTCGTCGAGGATCAGCACGTTGGCGCCGGAGGCGACCAGGATCGCCAGCGAGAGGCGTCGCTGCTCGCCCCCGGAGATGTCGGCGAGCGATTTCTCCACGTCGGCGCCGGAGAAGAGGAAGCCGCCGAGCAGGTCGCGCGCCTTCTGGCCGGTCAGCCCGGTCTCGCGCTGGGCGGCGTCGAGCACCGTCCCCTCCCCGGCGGCGCTCTCGGCGTGCTGGGAGAGGTAGCCGATCTTGACGTTGTGGCCAGTGCGGACCGAGCCGGAGGCGGGCTCGCGCCGCCCCGCCAGCGTCTCGATCAACGTCGTCTTGCCGGCGCCGTTGGGGCCGACGAGGACGACGTGCTCGCCGCGTTCGACTTCGAGGTTGGCGCCGCCGAGCAGGACGCGCCCGGGCACCTCGACCCTGCCGTTGACGAGTTTCAGCACCACCCGGCCCGGCCGCTCGGGCGGTTTGAAGGAGAAGCGCAGGTGGCGCTCGTCGCGCGCTTCGGCCCTCGCCCCGTCGCGCTTCAGCTTCTCGATCGTCTTCAGCCGCGACTGCGCCTGGCGCGCCTTGGTCGCCTTGTAGCGGAAGCGCTCGACGAAGCGCTCCATGCGGACGATCTCCGCCTCCTGGCGCTCGATCGCCTTGCCCAGGGCGATCTGGCGCGCCGCCTGCTCCTTGCGCCAGGCGTGCCAGGGGCCAGCGAAGAAGCGGCCGCGCTTTGCCTCCAGCTCCAGCACCGAGGTCCCCACCGCCTCGAGGAACCAGCGATCGTGGGCGACGAGGACGGCGGCGGCGTCGAGGTCGACCAGGTAGCGCTCCAGCCATTCGAGCGAGGGGATGTCGAGGTGGTTCGTCGGCTCGTCAAGCAGCAGCAGGTCGGGCCGGGCGGCGAGCGCGCGGGCGAGCGAGGCGCGGGTCAGCTCGCCGCCGGAGAAGGTCGAGAGCCGCCGGCCGCTCGCCTCCTCGCCGAAGCCGAGGCCGCCGAGCACGGCGAGCACGTCGTCGCGCCAGCGGTAGCCGCCGCCGGCTTCGAGGCGCTGCTGGGCCGCCGCGTAGTCGCGCAGGGTCTCCTCGTCGGGCTCGCCCGCCGCCATCGCCGCCTCGAGCCGGGCGAGCTCGGCCTCGGTCTGCTCCATGTCGGCGCGGCCGGAGAAGACGTACTCGCCGAGCGAGATCGCCGCGTCGCGGGGCGGGCGCTGGTCGTGCAGGGCGACCCGCGCCCCCTTCTGCAGGGCGACGCTGCCCGAGTCGGGTGGCCGCTCCGCCGCCAGCACCCGCAGCAGCGTCGACTTGCCGGCGCCGTTGCGGCCGGAGAGCGTCATCCGCTCACGCGGCTCGAGCTTGAAGGAGACGTCGGCGAAGAGCAGCTCGCCGCCGGCGTAGACGTCGATCGTGGTCGCGGTCGCGATCGCCATGAGCACCTGACAGTACGCGGCTTGCCCGCCAGCCGGCAGCGCGTAAGTGTCTATCCATAAACCCGCGCGTGCGGCTGGCGAGCGCCGGACCGAGCGGGGGTAGGACGCAGGAGGCCGAATGGCAGCGCCATTTGGCCGACCGAGGACGACGCCCCGCGAAGTGTGTCCGGGGCCGCCAGGGGTGCGTGGGGGTTTATGGATAGACACTAAGCTGGCGCGGTGGACCGCGAGCGACTGCAGGCGATCCAGGGCCCGCTCAAGGAGCGCTACCGCGAGGACCCCGGGGCGGCGACGATCACGCTCTCGGCCGAGGGCGAGCTGGGCGAGGGCGTCTCCTGCTCGGTCAAGACCGGCAGGGCGATCGCCGAAGCGGGCCTGCACCCGGCGAGCGGCGGCGACGGCGGCCAGCTCTGCTCCGGGGACATGCTGCTCGAGGCGCTCGCCGCCTGCGCCGGCGTGACCCTGCGCGCCGTCGCCACCTCACTCGGCATCGAGGTCCGCGGCGGCACGGTGCGCGCCGACGGCGACCTCGACTTCCGCGGCACGCTGGCGGTCGACCGCGAGGCGCCGGTTGGGTTCAAGTCGATCCGGCTCAGCTTCGAACTGGAGACCGACGCCACGCCCGAGCAGTTGGAGACGCTGCTGAAGCTGACCGAGCGCTACTGCGTCGTCTTCCAGACCCTGGCCAGCCCGCCGCAGCTCTCGGTCGACCTGGCGGGGGCGGCATAGGGACCGGCGTGGCCAGCCCGCTGCGACACCTCGGCGACCTCGCCCGGGCGCGCCTGACCCGGGTCGCGGCCCAGCGCGAAGACGGGCAGGCGCTGGGCGAGCTCGAGGACCGCGCCCTGCGGCTGCCAGAGGGGCTGGAGATCGAATGGCTGGGCGTCTCCGGCTACCGCCTCAGCGCCGAGGGCAAGACGCTCTTCGTCGACCCCTACCTCTCGCGCGTCCCCTTCTCGGAGCTGCTGCGCCGGCGCGCTGCCCTGCCCGACCCCGCCGCGCTCGACCGCTTCGTCCACGCGCCGGGAGAGGTAGTGGGGGTTCTGGTTGGCCACACCCACTTCGACCACGCCGTCGACGCGCCCGCGATCGCGCGGCGCTTCGGCTGCAGGGCCTACGGCTCGGACTCGCTGGTCAAGCTGATGGCCCTGCACGGCCTCGCCGAGCGCGCGGTCGAGGTCGAGCCTTACCGGACCTATGAGCTGGGACCGTTTGAGATCAGCTTCACGCCCAGCGTGCACTCGAAGCTCTTGCTCGGGCTCGCGGTCCCCTACGACGGCGACCTCACCTGCGAGCACCTCGATGCGCTCTCGCCGGCGGCGTATCGCTGCGGTCAGGTCTGGGGCATCTCGATCGAGGTCGCCGGCCTGCGCCTCTACCACCAGGGCAGCGCCAATCTGATCGACGAGGCGATCCGCGTGCGCGACGTCGACGTCTTCCTCGCCGGCGTCGCCGGGCGCAGCTTCACCGATGACTACTGGCGGCGGATCGTTCCCCGCCTCGATCCCAAGGTCGTGGTGCCGACGCACTACGACAACTTCTTCCGCCCGCTCGGCCAGCGCCTGGAGTTCGTCTCCGACGTGCGCCTGGCCGGCCTGCCGGACGAGATCGGCGCGGTCAGCCGCGACGTCGAACTGGCCGCCCTGCCGCGGGCCGACCTCCAGTAGGGCCGCCCTCTGACTAAGGCCCCTCGGCGAAGTACTTCGCGGCGATCTGCTCGACCGTGCCCATTGTGCGAATCGTGTGCTGCCCAAGCGCGGCGGCGATCGCCTTGAGGTCGAGCTCCGATTCCGACATACGGCCCCGGGGCAGCCAGTAGAGCTCGCGGTCCTCGATCGCGAGGCGGTCGTCGTCGCTGGCGAGGGCGAGCGCCTGCTCGCGCGCCGCTGCCCCGGGCTCCGCCGCGAGCAAGGCGACCTGGAGCTTCCCGCTCGACGCCTTCAGCGCCGCCCCGTCAAAGGGCCTTCGCGCCGCCACCGCGCGCAGCTCCGCGGCGTTGCGCAGGAAGACCGGCACTTCGTAGCCGAGCGCCTCGCCGAGGCCCGCTTCGATCTCCTGCGTGAGCTTCGCCTCGTCGCCCTCGTCCGCAGCGAAGACGACGTTTCCGCTGGCGCGAAAGCAGCCGACCTCGGCGAAGCCGAGGACCTCGAACTCCGTCCGCAGCTCCTCGTTCTTGATCCGGCGACCGCCGAGGTTCATCCCCCGCAGGAAGGCGACGTAGCGGTCCATCGTCCGGCAACCTACCGCCGGAGGGAGAGAAAGTGGAGGCGGCCGGAATTGAACCGGCGTCCGTGGTCGTAGCGCGAAGGCATCTACAGGCTTAGCCGGCGCTTGATTCTCGTCTCCCGGGGTCCGCGCCGGCGGGCACTGCGGGAGACAGAGCCCTCTGAGATTTCCCCTGGCGGACGGGGCGATCCGCCCGGGTGAGCCCGCGGTTTGAAGCCGGTGACCCTCCCTGCGGGCGAAGGAGGACCGACTCTCGTGGCTTAGGTCTTAACTAAGCGGCGAGGGCGAACTCATGGTCCGCACGTATTGGTTGTGCCGGTGTTTTACGAGGCCTCCGGCCACCTCGACCTGCAACCGTTCGCACGGACCGACCGCGTCGAAGCCTGTCGCCCCCGTGCTATGTGGACCGATTGTACGCGGTCGGGTAGGAATACCGGCGTGAGCGAGCGAGAGTTCGACGCGATCGTGCTCGGCGCCGGCGCCCCGGGCGAGGTCTGCGCCGGCCGCCTCGCCGACGGGGGCCTCTCGGTCGCGATCGTCGAGCAGCACCTCGTCGGCGGTGAGTGCTCCTACTACGCCTGCATGCCTTCGAAGGCGCTGCTGCGCCCCGCAGACCTGCTCGGTGAGGCCGAGCGGCTGCCGGGCATCGCCGTGGACGGCGTCCTCGACGCTCGCGCGATCCTCGCCCGCCGCGACGAGGTGGTCCACGACCTCGACGACTCCGGCCAGTTGCCCTGGCTGGAGGAACGCGGAATCGAGCTCTTCCGCGGCAGCGGCCGGCTCGACGGAGAGCGCCGCGTGCGCGTCGGCGGGGACCTGCTGAGCGCCCGGCGCGCCGTGATCGTCGCCACCGGCAGCGCGGCGCTGATGCCGCCGATCGAGGGGCTCGACGCGGCCGGCGCTTGGAACAACCGCGAGGGGACCACGGCGAAGCGGGTGCCGGAGAGCCTGGTCGTGCTCGGTGGTGGTCCGGTCGGCTGCGAGCTCTCCCAGGCTTGGTCCTCGCTCGGCAGCCGCGTGACCCTGGTCGAGGGCGGCCCGCGCCTGCTCGCGCGCGAGGAGTCATTCGCCAGCGAGGAAGTCGAGCGGGCGTTGCGCGAGCGCCACGGCGTCGACGTCCGCACCGGCGTCAAGGCGACCCGGGTCGAGCGCGACGGCGACCTCGTCAGCGTCGAGCTTGACGGCGGCGGCACCGTCGGCGCCACTGAGATCCTGGTCGCGACCGGGCGCGTGCCGCGCACTTCCACCATCGGCCTCGACACGGTCGGCGTCGAGCCCGGCGAGCACGGCTTCCTCGCCTGCGACGATGCCCTGCGCGTCGGCGGCAGCGAGTGGCTCTTCGCTGTCGGCGACGTCAACGGCCGCGCCCTCTTCACCCACATGGGCAAGTACCAGGCCTGGGTCGCCGCCGAGAACGTGCTCGGGAGGCCGACGGAGACCGCCTCCGAAGGCATCGGCGTCCCCCGCGTCACCTTCACCGACCCCCAGGTGGCGGCGGTTGGCAAGACACTCGACCAAGCGAAGGAGGCGGGCATCGAGGCACGCGCCGTCGACGTCCCCACCGACGGCACCGCGGGCGCCAGCTTCCAGGGCAAGGACACCGGCGGCACGAGCCGCATCGTCGTCGACGAGCGGCGCGGCGTCGTCGTCGGCGCTACCTTCAGCGGCTTCGAGACCGCCGACTTCCTCCACGCCGCAACGGTTGCGATCGTCGCCGAGGTGCCGCTGCGCGCGCTGCGGCACGCGGTTGCGGCTTATCCGAGCCGTAGCGAGATCTGGCTGAAGTTGCTCGAGGGGTATGGGGTTTGACCCTGTGGTACCCCGCGGGGCTGTCGGGCGTCCTGTGGGGGAATTGATGTCGCACGCACGCGCGGAGCGCGTGCTTAGCGACGATTTGAGAGCGCGCCCAAAGGGCGCGCCTAGAAACACGAGTGCGGCGGCCGCTTCGCGACATTCCCCCACAGGACGGCCCGACAGCCCCGCGACGAATCACAGGGAACAGACCAAGTCTGCTCCCGAGCAACCCCGTAGCTTCTGAGCTTCGAAGCGGCTCCGAAGCTCAGAAGCTTTCAAGGGCCCGGGGCCGTTGTAAGCGCTTCGAATCGAGGCTCTCTCCATAGCTTGAGTGCGCTTCGAAGCGGGAAGCTTCCGCAGTTCGAGCGGTATCGAGAGGGCATGGCGGGTGTGCCTCTGCGGGAATGTCGCCGCAGGCGGCCGCCGCACTCGTGTTTCTAAGCGCGGGCATAGCCCGCGCTCTCAAATTGTCGCTAAGCGCATGCTTCGCATGCGCGTGCGACATCAATTCCCGCAGAGGCACACCCGCCATGCCCCCACATCCCCGCCCGAACAACAAGGATCGTTAGAACTTCAAACCCGCGCCCGCCGCTTCAAATCCTCGAGCACATCCTGCGGAAACCCCGGCACCTCGTCCAGCTCGTCGACCGAGCCAAAGCGGCCGAGCCGCTCGCGGTGGGCGAGCAGGCGGGTGGCCTGGGTGACCGAGAGGTTTTCGGCGCGCAACTGCTCAAAGGTGACCGAGTTGAGGTCGATCGTGCCGCCGGAGGGTGCCGGCACCCCGGCTGACTCGGCCGGCATCGCGGCCGCCGGTGCGGGTGGCTCCGGCGTTGGCGGTGGTGACGGCGGGGTCGGGGCGGGCGGTGGGGGTACCGGCGCCGGCGGGGGCGTCGGAGCGGGCGGAGTCGGAGCCGGTGGCTCGGGCTGCGGCGCCGGTGGCACCGGGGGACCGGGCTCGGGTGCCGGTGGGACCGGCTCGGGCGACGGCACCGGCGGAGTCGGCTGCGGGGCGGGTGGTTGCCCCGGCCCGGCCTGCACCGACTGGATCACCGCCTGCTCGGCTTCGGCGGCGCGGCGCTCGGCTTCGCGGGCACGCTCCTCGGCTTGCGCGACGCTGTCGCGGATCTCCTGCAGGCGTCGCTCGCGCTCCTGCTCCTCGGACTTCAGCTTGGCCAGGCGCTCGGCCTCGGCGGCGCGGCGCTCCGCCTCCTTGGTGCGCTCTTCGATCTGACGCAGCCGCTCCTGCGCCTCGGCCATCGCCCGCTCCTGCGCCTCGCGCTCCTGTTGCAGGCGCTGGGCGGCTGTCTGCAGGCCCGCCGGCTCGGCGCCCGGCACGGCTCCCGCCGCCGGCGGCGGGGCCTGGGGCGGCGCGGCAGCCATGCTCTGGGTCACCCCGGCGGCTGTCGCCCCAGCGGCGCGCGCTTCGGCTTCGTGCTGCAGCCGCTCGGCCTCCTGGATGCGCCGGTCGGCCTCCGCCCGGATCCGCTCCTCCTCGCGCTGGATCTCGGCGACCTTGTCGCGGACGCGCTGTTCGGCGGTGGCCGGGTCCTCGTAACCGACCGGCGTTCCCGGGACCGCGGGCACGGGCGGCACGGCCGCGGGCGGCGGCGCGCCAACCGCCGGCGTGGGCTCGGTCGGGGCCGGCGATACGGGCGGCGGAACGGGTGCCACCGGCGGGACCGGCGCCACCGAAGGGACCGCAGCGGCGCCCTGGGCGCCCTGCTGTGCGGCCACCGCGGCCTGCTGCAGCTGTTCGCGCTCGTGCGCGGCCCGCGCTTCGGCGAGCTGGCGCTCCGCCTTGGCCGCTTCCTTGCGCGCCTTGCGGCTGCCGGGACGGGCGGCACCGGCGGTTGGCTTGGCGCGCCTTTCGGCCCGCTTCGCGGTCCGTTCCTCCTTGCGGCGCTTCGCCTCTTCCTGGCGCCGCTTGCGGTGCTCGAGGCGTGCCGCCCGCTGCTGTTCGCGGGCCTGCTTGCGCTTCTCCTTGGCATTCGCAGGCTGCGCCGGCGCCGGGCCGGGCGGGGGAACGCTGCCGCCAGGGGGCGGCGTCTTGGGCAGCTCGGTGGTCTGCGCCTGGGCGGCGGGCGGCGGCGCGGAGGCGGCCTTGCCCGCCGCGGGAGGCGGCGCGGAGGCGGCCTGCGGCGCCGCCGTGTCACCGCCCTGCTTCGCGGCCTTTTCCTTCGCCCGCCGCTGGGTGACGCTGACGACGAGCAGGAGCAGCAGGATCGCGGCGACCAGCCCGGCGACGAAGTACTCGATGTTGTCGCTGACGAAGTTCCCGGCTTCGTTCGGGAAGGAGTCGGCCTGCGCCTGGGCCGGCACGAGCAGCGCGACGAGGGTCACCGCGGACAGGAGCGGGGCAAGCCTGGAACGCATCGGTCCCGAAGCTACCTCATCCGGCCCTTGAATTCCCGCTCGACTTCCCGCCGCACGTCGCGGTCCGCGATCTCGCGACGGCGGTCGCGCCCCTCCTTGCCGCGGGCCAGGGCCAGCTCGACCTTGGCCCGCGAGCCCTTGAAGTAGATGCGCAGCGGGATCAGCGTCAGGCCTTTCTCCGCCGTCTTGCCGATCAGCCTTTCGATCTCGCCCTTGTGCAGGAGCAGCTTGCGTGGCCGCTCCGGCTCGTGGTTCTCGCGGCTGGCCGGTTCGTAGGGGGGGATATGCAGGTTGCGCAGCCAGACCTCGCCCTTGTCGACGACGGCGTAGGCGTCGGTCATCTGCGCTTTGCCGCCGCGCAGCGACTTGACCTCGGAGCCGCGCAGGACGATGCCGGCCTCCATCTTTTCCACCGGCTGGAACTTGTGGTGGGCACGGCGGTTGGTGGCGACGTCACCGGAGGCCGGCTGGCGCTGCTTCTTCGACTTCTTAGCCACTGCCAGCGATCTCCAGGTCGACCCGGCCGCGCTCCGGCGCGACCTCGGCGACGCGGACGGATATCGGATCGCCGAGGCGCAGGGTCGTGCCCGACTCGCGCCCGACCAGCGCCGTCTCGGTCTCGTTCAGCTCGAAGCGCTCAACCCCCATTGTCCGCGCCGGCAGGAAGCCCTCGTAGACGTCGCCGAGCTCGCCCCCGAAGGCGACGAAGGCGCCGGCGCGGATCGTCCCCGACACCTCGCCCTCGAACTCGGTCTCCTCGCCCCGCGCGGCGAGCTCCCGCCGCAGCAGGTAGGCCGCGCAGAGGTCATCGCCGTCGCGCTCGATCTTCGCCGACTCGCGCTCGCGCTCGCTGCAGTGCCAGGCGACCTCGCGCGCCTCCGCCGCGCGCGGCGCCTCCTCCCCCTCCCCCAGCGCCGCCAGCAGCGCCCGGTGCACGAGCAGGTCGGGGTAGCGCCGGATCGGCGAGGTGAAGTGGCAGTAGGCGGCGCTGCCGAGGCCGGCGTGGCCGCTGTTGCGGTCGCTGTAGGAGGCCTGCATCAGGGAGCGGAGCACGAGCGATGTATACGCCTCCCGGCCGTGGCCGCGCCGCGCCGACTCGGCAACGACCAGGCGACTTGCCTCTGCGGCGATTTCCCCGGCCTGGCTCGGCGCCAGCCCCTGGCGCAACGACGGCGTCGGCACGCCGAGCGCCGCCAGCTGCTCGACCAGGCGCTCGATGCGCAGCGGATCGGGCTGGGCGTGGACCCGGAAGACGGTCGGCACCCGCTTGCGCTCGAGCAGCTGGGCGACCTGTTCGTTGGTGAGGATCATCAGCCGCTCGATCAGGCGATGCGACTCGGTTTGGGGCACCGAGCGGGCGCCGGTGACCTCGCCGCCAACGTCGAAGCGGAACTCGGGCTCGGCCGACTCGATGTCGAGGCCGGTGGCGCCGCGGCGCTCGCCCAGGGCCGCGGCCGCCCCGCGCGCCGCCGCCAGCGGCTCGGCCACCTCGCCCGGCGGCTCGGCCCGGCCGGCGAAGACGCGGTCGAGCTGGTCGTAGTCGAGCCGCGCCTGAGAGCGGATGCGGCTGCGGTAGAAGCTCGCCGCCAGCGCCGCCCCTCCCGGCCCGAGCTCGACCTCGGCGGTCACCGCGAGCCGCTCGACGCCCGGCGCCAGACTGCAGGCGTCCTCGCTCAGCGCCCGCGGCAACATCGGCTCGACCGCGCCGGGGACGTAGGTGCTGTTGGCCCGGGCGCGGGCCTCGAGGTCCAGCGGCGTGCCCGGCTTGACGTGCGCGGCGACGTCGGCGATGTGCACCCAGACGCGCCAGCCGTCGCCCTCGCGCTGGGCGGATACGGCGTCGTCGAAATCGCGCGCGGTGGCGGGGTCGACCGTGAAGGTGTCGAGGTCCGTCAGGTCGCGGCGCCGCACGCCGCT